>DATEKG010000301.1:0-9503 GCA_035277565.1 Pseudolabrys sp. | reverse complement strand
TTCTTAAGTTGTCGTTAAGCTTTCTCGACCATTACTGGCATTGTCCATCTTCATGTGGACATTGAGTGGCTCCTGTCCACTCTGTTTGACGCCTCCCTGTTATCACCTTAGAGCCGCCGGCAACGGCGGCTCCTTTTTTTGTCCCAATATGGGGCAAAACTATGTGAATCAACCCAATCATCGCGGCAACTATATCGCGATGTTAACCATATCTCTGTCTGGACAGGGCCCGCGTGCCCGCGCCATGCTTACCCAATCGTATACGGGGCGATTTCGGCTCCGCGAGTGGGAAGGGCGTTGCGTCATGTCAGAAAAAAGCGTGAGCGAAGCGCAACCCGTCTCTTTCGGTGAACGCCTCGCAAGTTCGCAAGCCTTCGCCGAATTGTTCCGCGACGGAATGGCACTTGTCGAGGAAACAGCGACCTATCTCGACGGGCCGGGCAGGCAGCAGTCGAAGAAACTCGAGCGCGCCGGTGCGTTGGCTTACGCTACCGAGAGCATGCGGCTGACGACCCGTCTGATGCAGCTCGCCTCCTGGCTGCTGCTTCACCGCGCGGTGAAAGAGGGCGAAATGTCGCTCGCGCAGGCGAGCAAGGAAAAAAGCAAGGTCAAGCTTTCGGCCAGCGACATGCACGACCAGAGCAACTTCGAACTGTTGCCTTCGGCACTGCGTGACCTTATCGCGCGCTCGCAGAAGCTCTACGCCAAGGTACGTCGGCTCGATGCGACAATCTATAATCAGGCCGCAGGTGAACGGCCCGCCACGGCCAACCCGGTTGGACACCAGTTGGGCTTACTGCAAGCCGCGTTCGGCGCTGAAAATGTCGAGCCGATCCTGCATGAATAAGCAAAGCCCCCGCGCTTGCGGGGGCTTTCGCGTCGATCTCAGGATGCTTACTTCTTTTCGTCGCTCTTGAGGAAACCGGAAAACTTCTTCTGGAAGCGTGACACGCGGCCGCCGCGATCGACAAGCTGCTGCTGCCCGCCGGTCCACGCCGGATGCGACTTGGGATCGATATCGAGGTGCAGGACGTCACCTTCCTTGCCCCAGGTCGACCGGGTGGTGAATTCACTGCCGTCCGTCATAACCACCTTGATCGTGTGGTACGCGGGATGAATATCTTGCTTCATTGCTTCGGTTCCGGGCGCCGATTGCGCCATATCGTCTGGATTTGGCGGCTCCTATACAGGAGCCGGATGGAGCCGGCAAGCGGCCGCAATTGACCGCCCCCGAGCTCGCAGGGCATGAAGGGCCGGGGGCGTAAGAGGCGTCGCATGAGCTTTTCGAGCGATGGGCGGGGGCTCGACGTTTCAGGCGCGCCTGCTTCTGGTGAGCGCCCTAAACTGAAGCTCCGACCGCTGACCCGGCTGATCCCGTATATTTCGCGCTACCGGGGCCGAGCCGCCGCCGCACTTGCCGCCCTCATTATCGCTGCTTTGACCACGCTGGTTGTGCCCATCGCGGTGCGCCGGATGATCGATTTCGGATTCACCGAAAAAGCGGTGCAACTGATCGACAGCTATTTTGCGGTGATGATTTTGGTTGTGGCGGTGCTCGCGATCTCGAGCGCTCTTCGATATTACCTCGTCACCACTTTGGGCGAACGTATAGTCGCCGATCTTCGTTCGGATGTTTTCTTGCACCTTACCCTGCTTTCTCCCGGTTATTTCGACAAGGCGCGTTCGGGCGAGATTATTTCGCGGCTGACCGCGGACACGACGCAGATCAAGTCCGCCGTCGGCGCTTCGGTTTCGATTGCGCTGCGTAATCTGGTGCTGTTCCTGGGCGGGGCGGTAATGATGGTCGTCACCAGCCCCCGTCTGTCTCTGTTCGTGCTGGCGGCTATTCCGGTCATCGTGTTGCCGCTGGTGGGTTTCGGGCGGGCCGTACGTCGCCGCGGGCGAACTGCGCAAGATACATTGGCGGACGCGTCCGCATATGCGAGTGAATTGATCGGCGCGGTACGCACGCTTCAGGCTTTCACCAACGAAAGACTCGTGCAGACACGTTTCGGTGCCGCCGTCGAGCAGGCCTATGTTGCCGCACGCGAAGCAACCAGGGCGCGCGGTTTGCTGACGGCGGTCGTGATCTTTCTGGTCTTCGCCAGTATTGTGGTCGTGCTCTGGATCGGCGCCCAGGATGTGCTGGCCGGCAACATTACTCCCGGCACGCTTGGTCAGTTTATTCTCTATGCGGTATTCGCTGCAGGCGGACTGGGTGAGCTCAGTCAGGTCTGGGGCGAGATCGCGCAGGCATCGGGCGCCGCAGAACGCCTCTTTGAGATTCTCGCGCACGAGCCCGACATCAAGGCGCCGCCACGGCCGCTGATGCTTCCCAAGCCGGCAAGAGGCGAAGTTGAATTTCGCGAGGTGGCCTTTGCTTATCCGAGCCGCCCCGACGTGCGGGTCCTCAACAATCTCTCGTTTCGCGTTGCTGCCGGCGAAAAGCTCGCTTTGGTTGGCCCCTCGGGTGCAGGCAAGAGCACGATTTTTCAGTTGATACTGCGTTTCTACGATCCGGCTTCAGGCAGTGTCAGCGTCGACGGTGCGCGCGTCAACGACGTGAACCCGGTCGAACTTCGCAGCCGGATCGCGCTCGTCCCGCAAGAAGCAACCGTATTCGCGACGACCGTCCGAGAGAACATCCAGTTTGGACGTCCTGATGCAACCGCCCCTGACGTGGAAAAAGCCGCCGAGGCGGCACATGCAGCGGAATTCATTCGCCGTCTTCCGCTTGGATATGAAACGCCGGTAGGCGAGCGCGGCGTCACCCTCTCGGGCGGTCAGCGTCAACGCATCGCGATTGCCCGCGCCATTCTGCGCCAGGCCCCGCTGCTGCTTCTCGATGAGGCAACCTCATCACTGGATGCCGAAAGCGAAACGCTGGTGCAGCAGGCGCTCAAACGGTTGATGCTCAATCGCACCAGCATTGTCATCGCCCACCGGCTGGCAACGGTGCAGTCGTGCGACCGGATATTGGTGCTGGACCACGGTCGGATCGTCGAAGAAGGCAATCACGCCACACTCTCCGCCTCGGGCGGTCTCTATGCGAGGCTTGCGAAATTGCAATTCGAGGCGGCTCCCGCCTAAGGACGCCATGCCATTCGGTTTACCGGCAGCCCCGACACCGGGTTTTTATCTTCCCCGGCATAAGTGAAGCCGCACTTTTCGTAGAATTTAATGGCGCGGACATTGTCCTTGTTGACGAGGAGATCGAGTCCGCGGGGAGAAAGCTCTTTTGCACGCTCGAGAAGTATCCCGGCCGCGGTTGACCCCCAATGTTCCGGAGCAACCACGATCTGATCCAGATACATTGTCTTCGGATCAACCGTGACGAAGCCGATGATTTTTCCGCCTGACTCCGCCACGACGATGCGCGCAATCGGCACCAATTCAGTGCGCCAACGATTGCGCCACCATGGCTCCCGTGCGTTGAAATCGAGGTGCGGATAATGCTTCGACCAGGTGCGGCGCCATAGCTCGATCGCCGCATCTTCATCGGCGGCGGTGTATGGGCGCAGGGTGAAGATTTCCGCGCTCACCGTTCGGTCAGCTTGAACTCGATGCGGCGGTTGCGCCTGTAGGCTTCCTCGGTCTTGCCAAGATCGATCGGCTGAAACTCACCGAAACCGGCCGCCACCAGCCGCTGGGGGGAGACGCCCTTGCCGATCAGATATTGCACCACGGAAATCGCGCGCGCCGCGGACAGATCCCAGTTCGATTTGAACAGGCCGCCGGTGATCGGGCGAACATCGGTATGGCCATCGACCCGAAGAACCCATGCGATATCGGTCGGAATCTGCTTTTCCAGCTCAAGCAAGGCGTTCGCGACCTTGTCGAGTTCTACCCGCCCTTCCGGCTTGAGATCAGCCCTTCCGGTATCGAAGAACACCTCGGACTGGAGCACAAAGCGGTCGCCGACGACCCGGACATCGCTGCGATTTCCGAGGATTTCGCGAAGCTTGCCGAAGAAGTCCGAGCGATACTTCTTCAGTTCATTGACGCGCTCGGCCAGAGCGAGGTTCAGCCGCTGGCCAAGCTCGGTAATGCGGGATTGCGAGTCCTTGTCCTTTTTCTCGGCGGCGTCGAGCGTCTGCTCCAGCGCCGCGAGCTGCCGGCGCAGCGCAGCGATCTGCTGGTTGAGAACCTCAACCTGCGCCAGCGCGCGCGCCGATATTTTCTTTTCCCCTTCGAGCTGCTCGCCGAGCTCGGAAACCTTTCCCTGCGCTGCGGCCGCGCCGGCGCCCGCGCTTTCCGCCGCTCCTTTCAGGCGATCACGTTCACTCTCCGTGGTGGCAAGGGTTGCGCGCAATTGCGCCAGCTGATCTTCCAGGTTGGTCTTCCCCGACTTTTCCATCGACAGCAGCTCTGTGAGCTGCGCGATTTGCGCGTTCAGCTGGTTGAGCGCCGTGTCTTTTCCCGCAACCTCCTGCTGCAAGTAAAATTGTACGACGACGAATACGGTAAGCAGGAAGATGATCCCGAGAATCAGCGTCGACAAGGCGTCGACAAAGCCGGGCCAGTAGTTCATGCCGCTTTCGCCGCGGCGAGCGCGTGCCAGGGCCATGGGATCTAACTCAACGATTCACTTGCTCGCGAACCATCACCTCGAGCAGCTTCTTGATTTCACGCTGTTGATCGGCCTGCGAATCAACCCAATCGCGGATCATCTGCTGCTCGGTACGCATGTGGTGAACAAGACTCTGTATTGCCTCCGCGAGATTGGCCATCGCGGCTGATGCGGATTTTCCGGCCCCCGCCTGGTCGACCGCTTCGCGCAGCCGCTCGATCGCCGAACGCACCTCGCCGGGCATGCCGGCCACGACGGCGGGCTCGGCAGCCTGATCGTAGACCGTGGTCGAAAGCCAGTCTTCCAGTTCGGTATAGAAGCGATTCTGTGCCTGGCTCGACTGCAGATCGAGGAAACCAAGCACAAGCGAACCCGCAAGGCCAAAGAGCGAGGACGAGAACGAGATTCCCATGCCGGACAAAGGAGCGGCGAGTCCATCGCGCAGCGAGTCGAATATGCTGCCTGCGTCGCCACCCGCCTTGAGATTCTGGATGACGTTGCCGACCGAGCCGACCGTTTCGATCAGTCCCCAGAAGGTGCCGAGCAATCCCAGAAACACCAGCAGGCCGGTCATGTAACGTGAAATGTCCCGCGCTTCATCGAGCCGGGTCGCAATGGAGTCGAGAATTCCTCGCATCAGTTGGGACGACATTGCCATTCGGCCGACGCGGCTGCCCAGGATTGCCGCCATGGGCGCGAGAAGGACGGGCGGGCGGTCCACAGCGAGTCCGGGGTCGGCCATGCGGAAATTGTTGACCCAGGCTATCTCCGGATAAAGCCGCAAGACCTGCCGAACCGAAAGCACGATGCCGATGACTTCAACGCCGATGATGAGCGCGTTCAGTCCAGGATTGGACATGAACGCAACCTTGATCTGCTTGAGCAGGACAAAAGCAATCAGTCCGACGAGAACGACGAAGACCAGCATCCTGAACAGGAAGATGCGTGGTGACGATAGCTTGAGTGGATCGAGTTCCTTGGCCATGAGGTTCAATCGCGCCAATACAGCTGTTAGGACGCACTATGGCACAGACCCGTGACGGAAAAAAACAGTTGTCCGGGGCCCGCGCGAGCCGGGATAAAACTCGCGATTGAGTTCAAATTGCGGTTGGCTGGGCCCTGGCGGCCGCCTTGAGCAGGGTCAGCAGTTCTTTGTGGATCGCTTCGTTCCCCGCCACGACATGGCCCCTGGTGAATATGTCGTCGTGGCCGTCACAGTCCGAAACGAAACCGCCTGCTTCACGTACCAGGATCAGGCCGGCCGCCATATCCCATCGATTCAGGCTGCGCTCCCAATATCCGTCGAACCGCCCCGCCGCGACCCAGGCAAGATCGAGGGCGGCAGCGCCAAATCGGCGCAGGCCGGCGACCCGCTCCTGGATGGTACCAATTTCCTTACGCGACAGGCCGATATCGCCGTGGCCGTGATGCGCGATCCCGCAGGCGACGATGGCGTCGTTCAGCCGCTTGCGTGCGGCAACCCGGATACGCTGGTCATTGAGGAAGGCGCCCTTACCGCGTTCCGCAAGAAAAAGTTCATCGGTTGCCGGATTGTAGACCAGGCCCGCGACAATCGAAGCGTCCCGTTGCAACGCAATCGAAATCGCAAAGTGCGGGATACCGTGCAGGAAGTTGGTGGTTCCATCGAGCGGATCAACGATCCAGGTATGGCTCTTGTCGGCGCCTTCACGGGAGCCGCCTTCCTCGCCGACAAATCCGTAACCGGGCCTTGCCCTGTTCAGTTCGCCGTAGAGCGTCTCTTCAGCACGGCGATCGGCGGCCGACACGAAATTTGCCGGGCCTTTCAGGGAAACCTGCAGCTTTTCCAGCTCACCGAAGTCGCGCTTGATCGCGCGCGCGGCCTTGCGCGCGGCGGCAATCATCACGTTGAGAAGTGCGGAATGCTGCATGACGCGTGCGATCTGCCCGTGAAGGCAGGCGGCGTCAAGGGCGTCGCGGCGGCGGCATCGTCGACAGCCACTTTTTTGCCGCTGCATCGGCGGCCTCGCGGACGGCCGGCGTTTGTTTCGCCGCGAATGAATCGAGCTCGGCGTCGCTGTCCCCCACCGCCTTGGCAATCAGATGCCATTTGACCGCCTCGGCAGGGTTGGCGGGCATGCCGCGTCCGGCCATCAATATGCGTGCAAGCCGGTTTTGCGCGATCGGGTTGCCGAGGTGCGCAGCCTTGAGAAACAGCTGGGCGGCCGCTGTTTCATCTTTGGGGACGGATTCGCCGTTGAACTGGGCGATCGCGAATTCGACCATCGCCTCGACATTGCCGCTGATGGAAGCCTGCTGCATGAGCTGCATGGCTTTGCCCATGTCCTTTGGAACGCCACGCCCGTCTTTGTACATCGTGGCGAGTGCATACTGAGCGTCGGAATTTCCCGCCTCGGCCGCCCTGGAAAATAATTCCGCCGCGCGTTTGAAATCCTGGGTTACTTGTTGCCCCTGCAGATAGAGAAGGCCGAGATCATAGGCGGCCACCGGATGTCCCAGCTTCGCGGCTGCGTCGAGCAGGCGTGCAGCTTCCTCGAGGTTGCGCGTTCCGCTGCGCCCTTCAAAGGCGAACATTGCGAGTGCGAACAGCGCATCGCGGTCGCCTCTGGCGCCCGCGAGCTTGTACCATTGCGCGGCTTTCGAATCGTCGCGGCCGACGCCGAGACCCTGCGCGTAAAGTTCACCCAGAAGCGTCATGGCAGCGGCATCATTCTGTTGTGCGCGCTTCGTCGCCTCATTGAACGCGGTAACATAAAATCCACGCTGGAATGCGCCGTAAGCGACATCGACATTCGAACCGGCGCCATTGGGACTTTGCGGGGCAGGGGCGGGCGCGGCCGGCGGCGGGCTCCTGACCTGCGCAATCGCCGGTACGGCCAATAATGATACAAGCAGATATGCAGCGCTCCAACCGCCAAGGCGGGCCGTCATGTGGCGGGCTCCGGAAGCTGCAGTTGCTTTTCCGCTTCGCGTATTTTGTCGGCGATGTCGTCGGAGTTCCAGACGGCATCACCGAGTGCAACGAAGTCCGCGCCGGCTGACACCAGCGGCGCAATATTCTCAATCGCCGGCGCGTAGCCGACACAGGGTATTTCAAAGACTTCCGCCCACCACGCTACGCGTTCCAGCACGGCGGCGAATCCCGGGCATTTGCCGCCTGTGTCGGGCTCGCCGAACATGACGTAGTCGGCGCCCCGTTCGGCGGCGAGCATTGCATCGTGCCGGCTTGCAAGTGCGCCTGCGCCGACAATCCGCTCAGGCTTGAGCTGTTCGACGGCTTCGGAAAAAGCGGTCGCGCCGGAGACATGCGTACCGTCTGCGCCGGCACGGGCGACCAGGTCAAAACGGCCGTCAAGCAGCAACGCCACGTCACGGTTCTGAACGGATGGCGCGATCGTCTTGGCTCGATTGATCAGCGTCCGCTCGTCGGATTGTGCAAGACGCAGCAAAATGGCGGCAACGTCTCCGCTCTCGAGCGCCGGTTCCAGCTGCCGAGAGAAAACGGAGGGTTCCGCGATTGGCGGCGTGATCAAATAAAGGCGCGGCTTGGGCCGGGGCGCCGCCATTCGTGGTCGCGAAATCATGATGCCGCCATGCTAGCGCAATCGGGCGGGAAATTGACCCCTCCCGTCACTAGGTCGCGGCCGAAAATGCGGAAAGTGCCCGCGCTGCGCGGGCACTTCAGCAGAACCTTACCGGCATCACCTGCAGACGTCCGCTCAGGCGACCTTGTCAGGCAGGCATCGGCACGGGCCCCATGTCCTTGGGCACCCGGTATCCCTTTTGCACGGCAGGACGTGCAGCGATCGTCTCGTACCAGCGCCTGACGTTCGGGTATTGCTTCATGTCGATCGTTTGCCATTCGAAGCGCGAGATCCAGGGCCAGATCGCGATATCGGCAATGGAATATTGATCGGCGACGAATTCGCGGCCCTCGAGTCGCGTGTTGAGCACCTTGTAGAGTCGGTGGCCCTCCTTGAGGTAGCGCTCTTCGGCATAGGGGGCCTTGCCCTTATTGTACTTCACAAAGTGGTGCACCTGCCCAAGCATGGGGCCCGGGCCGCCCATCTGCCACATCAGCCATTCGATCACGCGGTAGCGCGCTTCGCCGGATTTCGGCATCAGCTTGCCGGTCTTGTCGGCGAGATAGATCAGAATGGCGCCGGACTCCATCAGTGAAATATTCGTGTCACGATCGACAATGGCGGGAATCCGGTTGTTCGGAGCAATCTTGAGGAAGGCCGGCGCGAACTGTTCGTCCTTGGAAATATCGATCGGGTGAACGGTGTAGGGGAGGCCTAATTCTTCGAGAGCAATTGAAACCTTGCGGCCGTTTGGGGTCGTCCAAGTGTATAGATCAATCACGTTTGGTGTCCTTGCATTGCGTTAGAAATTCCGGAACGTCGGAGGCTGGCGGAGCGTTGGCAGGCGAGGCTTTCTAGCAGGAGGCGGCCACGAAGCTCAATGTTCTCGCGTTCGCACTGGCGCGCAGACCGTGATCGAGGAAAGGCACGATCCCGGCGGTCGTCATTGCTCCCGCCGTCGAGAAGAAACCCATCACCAGGGAAACGGCCGGCCCGGGCGATTGTTCATCGAAAACGGTCCGCAAGGAGCGGCTCGAGAACCATTCACAAAACGAATTGCGACTGATCACGCGCATCCGGGAAAAGCGACTGGGCTGCGCGGCGGCGCAGCCCGTCGTGCATCACGCTGCCATTTTCTCCATGTCGGCTTTCCACTGGCCGAGTGCAGCCAACCCGTTCATCTTTGCGCGATGTGAAAATGCTAGCTGGGCGGCGGCGACATTTTCCGTCTTGCCTTTCCAGGCGGTCTGGGGCGCATGCTGCAGCGCGCGGCCGTAGGAGAATGTCAGCTTCCAGGGCAGATTGCCGATCCTGTTCATGGCGTCGAGATGAGCGGTCGCTTCCTCGTC
>DATEKG010000300.1:0-3271 GCA_035277565.1 Pseudolabrys sp. | reverse complement strand
AACGGTCCTGCGCCTCGTGAATCTTAGCGGCATGGCACACCCATGCAAGATGGGGAACGCCATGCGCAGGCTCCGCGTTTCCGTGCATGACCCGGCGGCGCACAAAACCGAAGCGATCCAGGCAGGCCAACGGCAAACGCTGGTCGGGACGTGTCACCCGTGAGAGCGATGCGCTCACGCTGGAGAAGGGCGTTTTCACCAAATCCAGTCCGTGGAAGATCGCAAGATCGCTGAAACGCTCTTCCGACCGCAGCCGCCGGCGCAAATCAAGCGCGTATCGTTCCGCAATGTCGATGCTGGTGTTCTTCATCAATCGGGCCGGACGCAGCCTGTCAAGAGCGCGCAGGCAAAAGCTCGAAAAGGCGAAAGGCGCGCTGCGCTCGCTTTATCACCGGGCCTGACCCCCGTTGACCCCGACGCCACCCGGTCTATGAACCACGTGCCGGATGGGCCGGCGAGGGGGGAATCGACATGCCGGCTCCGGCCATGGATGCCGACGCAATCGCCAAATTGTTGCATGACATCTTTCCGCAGGGCTTTTACCCTGGCTGCGGTTTGACGATCGAGCGTGTCGGCTATGGCGACATCCGGGTCCGGCGCCAGTTCGACGATGGGCACTTGCGTCCGGGCGGGACCATCTCGGGTCCAACGATGATGGAACTCGCCGATTTTGCAATGTATGTGGCGGTATTTTCCGCAATCGGGCCGCAACCGCTGGCCGTCACGACCAATCTCAACGTCAATTTCCTGCGCAAGCCGGCAAAGGCAGATCTGATCGCAGACGCCCGTCTGATGAAAGTCGGCAAGCGGCTCGTTGTCGGAGAGGTTGTGATCTATTCCGACGGTGTCGCCGAACCCGTCGCCCATGTGACGTCGACCTATTCGGTCCCGGAAACCCACTCATAGACGGTCGGTATTCAGCTACCATTCTTGTAAGCAATTGATATTATATATAGAATTAAATAAGAATTGCTTGACCGCGCAGCGTGCGCTCGTTACACAGCCCCACTTTCGCGCGTTATTGGACGCGCACGCTTCCGGGAAACACCATGAAGACTTACTCGGCCAAGGCCGCCGACATCGAGAAAAAGTGGGTCACCATTGACGCCACGGGCCTCGTTGTAGGCCGCCTCGCTTCCATCGTGGCTCTGCGGCTGCGCGGCAAGCACAAGGCAACCTTCACGCCGCATGTCGATGATGGGGACAATGTCATCGTGATCAATGCGGCCAAGGCGGTCCTCACCGGCCGCAAGCGCGAGAAGAAGGTCTATCATCATCACACCGGCTTCATCGGCGGCATCAAGGACCGTACGGCCAAATCGATCATGGAAGGCCGTTTTCCGGAGCGCATTGTCGAAAAAGCGGTCGAACGCATGTTGCCGCGCGGCCCTCTCGGCCGCGTGCAGCTCGGGAACCTGCGGGTTTATCCGGGGCCCGACCATCCGCATGAGGCGCAAAAGCCCGAAAAGCTCGATGTCGCCGCAATGAACCGCAAGAACGCGAGGAGTGCCTGATCGTGGCGGAAACCGTGCAATCGCTCGAAGGTTTGGCAACCCTGAAGCCGGCCGCACCCGAGGCGCCGAAATACGAGAAGAAGGTCGACGCTCAAGGTCGCGCCTACGCGACCGGGAAGCGCAAGAACGCCGTCGCCCGCGTTTGGATCAAGCCGGGTTCCGGGAAAATCCTGGTGAACACGAAGGCCGTCGAGATTTTCTTTGCGCGGCCGGTGCTGCGCATGCTGATTCAGCAGCCGCTGATTGCGACAAATCGCGGCGGGCAATACGATGTCACTTGCACAGTTTCCGGCGGCGGCCTGTCCGGGCAGGCGGGTGCGGTCAGGCACGGCCTTGCAAAGGCGCTGACCTATTTCGAACCGGATCTGCGCTCGGCGCTCAAGCGCGGCGGCTTTCTCACACGCGATCCGCGCGTCGTCGAACGCAAGAAGTACGGTCGGGCCAAGGCGCGGCGGTCCTTCCAGTTCTCGAAGCGCTGATCCAAAAGACAGCCACAAACAGCGGAAGGCGCGCGCTTTGCGCGCCTTTTCCGCGATTATTCAAATTGTACGGATTTGGTTTAACCGGCCCTCATCATAAATCGGATCGCGCGACTGTTGACCGGGCCGACGATTAATTACAATTCGCCGCAGTCTTTCATCGAACATCTTCGAATCCTGCAACGGTTTCCCCACCGGCACGGCGCTATTTTACCGGCGTGATCTGGCGCATTGCCTGCGCCGGATCGTAGGTGGGAGCTTCAATGTTACTTGCAGGCGGGCTGCAAACGTCGTCCCTGGACTTGCCGACTTTGTCGGTGGTGGCGGTATGCCTTGCCGGGCTGCTGGGGCTTTTCCTCATCATTGACTGGCTGCAGCAGCGCAATGTCCGCGCGCTGGCCTGGTGGGGTTCGGCCTATCTGATCGGCGCATCGTCGATGGCGCTGTGGAGTACGCCCGATCCATTCTTCCGTTTGCCGCCGGCCGTCCCGGGCGCGCTCACATTCCTCGCCTGCGGAATGATCTGGAATGGCGTGCGCCTGTTTCAGGGGCGGCGCGTCCTGCCGCTCGCAACGTTCATCGGGGCTGCAGTATGGCTGGGTATAGGCCAGATTCCCGGCGCGCTGGAGAACGGGAACGGCGCCGTGATCGGCGCGCTGATCGTGCCGGTCTACACTTTCTTCATCGCCATGGAGCTTTGGCGGGAGCGGCGGCGTACGCGATACTCACGTGCCGCGGCACTGGTGGTGCCGTGCCTGCATGCCGGCATCTTCCTGGTTCCGCTCGCAATGCATGAACTTCTGCCGGCGGGGCACCAGGGCGCATGGCTGACAGTTTTTACGCTTGAGACGATCATCTATGCGGTCGGCACGGCTTTCATTGTGATGCTGATGGTCAAGGACCATCACGTGCATGTTTACCGTACGGCGGCCTGTACAGATCATCTGACGGGCCTGTTCAACCGCCGCGCGCTCATGGAGAACGCGGAAATGCTCTGCACGCGGCAAGCCAAACGCAAAGAGCCGGTGGCCGCCCTGATGTTTGATCTCGACCACTTCAAGTCGATCAACGACCGCTTCGGTCATTCGGTCGGCGATAGCGTGTTGCGCGTGTTTGGCGAGGTCGTGCGGTCATCCACACGTGCCGATGATCTCATCGGCAGGTTTGGCGGCGAAGAATTTGTCGCGATTGTGCCTGGCGGAATGGAGAGTGCGACCAAGATCGCCGATCGCGTGCGTTCGGCTTTTGAGAAGGCGGGCGTCACCGTCGACGGTCATG
>DATEKG010000299.1:0-6639 GCA_035277565.1 Pseudolabrys sp. | reverse complement strand
TTTCATCAAGCCGGACGATGGTGGACGCGATGTCTTCGTTCACATTACGGCTGTCGAGCAGGCCGGGCTGAAAGGCTTGAACGAGGGGCAGAGGATCAGCTTCGACGTTGAACCGGACAAGAAGGGAAAAGGTCCGAAGGCGGTCAATCTGGTTATCACAGGCTGACGTCGGACACGCCGGGTGCGCCCGCAAAAGTTTCCACGTGAAATTTGCCGGCGTTATCACGCAGATGATTCAGCGAAATAAATAGCGGGCCCCGGACTTGTTGTCCGGGGCCTATTGAATGTCTGCGTCCGTTCAGAAGCGATAGTTCAGGCCGGCGCGCACAATGTCTGCATTGAACTTTGCATCGGAGCCGAGAATGGCACTGCCGCGTCCGAGATCCACATGGAGGTATTCAACTTTCGCGGTCCACGGACCCGCGATGGCTGCCTCGATGCCGCCGCCGGCTGTCCAGCCTGCTTTCGTGTCGCGCGCGTCGCCGACGCCGGCGATCGACGTTTTGATGTCGCCGACAGCAAGGCCGCCCGTAACGTACGGCATGATCCTATCAAAAACATAACCGAGTCGGCCGCGCGCCGTCCCGAGCCAGTTGTTGCGTACGTTACAACTTGTAACGCCGCCGCAAATCGTGCTGCCGCGGATGTCGCTCCAGTCCACGTCACCTTCCAGGCCGAAGACAACCTGGTTCACCTGCCAATTATATCCGACCGTGCCGCCGACCAAGCCGCCGGACGTTTTGAAATGGCCCGACGCGAGCGGGTCGGAAAAATCCGATCGGCCCCAGGCGCCGCCGCCATTGATACCTACATAAAATCCTGTCCAGTTGTAAACCGGTGGCGGAATATAGGCCGGCGCCTTTGCTGGCATTTGACGACGTGCAATGTCGGCAGCCGACGCGACGGCGGTGCCGAGCGCAATCAACGCCACGCCCGCAAGCAGAAGCTTCTTCATAACGTACCTCACTGACGTATTTGCGGACGGACGCGAATGCGCCGTCCCCCGATCGCCATTTAAACGCGGGCGAGATGCCCGTGGTTCCGTGCCACCTGTGCGATTTGGCCGAAGTCCAAACAAGAACTTTCGTGCGGGGCGCGAAATTAAATTGGAATTTATCTTCCGTTCCTGATCCGAGAATTACTTTCGACGATGGAACCATCAGGCGCAGTGATGAAAAAAAACCCCGGCCTGGCCGGGGTTTTGTTTTCCAAGGTGTGCTGAGCAGGATCAGAAGTGATAGTTCACTCCGAGCCGCAGATAGCTCGACTGCAATCCGTTGTCCGCACCGGTGATCGAGAAAGCGCGGCTGCCGAGATCCATGTAGAGGTACTCAACCTTTGCCGACCAGTTCGGTGCAAAGCCGACCTCCATGCCCACGCCGCCCGTCCAGCCAACGAGTGTCTTGTCCTCTTCAAGTCCGAGGAATTCGCCCTTGAGCTCTCCATAGGCAAGTCCAGCAGTGCCGTACAGAAGGATGTTATTGATCGCAAAGCCTGCGCGTCCGCGGAGCGTCCCGAACCAGGGATTGGAAAACTTGTAGGGAGCAAATGTGTCGTCGGCGGCGCTCGCCTGGATGTCGGTTTCAAGACCAAACACGAACTGGCCGGTCTGCCAATTGTAACCGAGCTGACCGCCACCGGCGACTCCGGCGGGATCGATGCTCGTGTTGGTCACCTTGCCCCATTCGTAGCCGAGATTGAGACCGGCATACGGACCTGTCCAGTTATAGACGCTCGACGGTGGCGGATAATAAGGTGCGGGACCGCGCGGAAGGTCCGCGGCCGCGGCCGTGCCCCCTGCAACGGTCGCGACAGCCATCGCCAGGATCATCTTCTTCATCTTACCCTCCACTCAACGCCCGCTCATTGTGCGAGATGCGTGCACAAAAATGGAGCGGACGCGCCGTCCCGCCGGCGAAAGTTCGACAATTTCGTGGGGGATTTATCGGGCCTCTTTGGTTAAACGGTTATGAACCGGGAAGGGCCAGCGACCGGTATCACTAAGGAAGTCTTATTTTTATGTATTTTCCTGACCACGCATTTACCATGCGCGCTCAGCAGTCGTTTACAATAGGAATTGCATCGGAAATGTGCGCTGCTCAGTGGGGCCGCGAATTGGGTCGAATGGATTGGACGTGAATGCCGGATAGCGCAAAAGGAAGCCTGCGCATCGCCCTGATCACCGGTGCGGCACGCCGCATTGGTGCGGCGATCGCACTGTCATTGGCGCGCGCCGGCTACGCGGTCGTGCTTCATGCCAATAACTCGCGCGAGGATGCCGAACGCCTGGCGCAGACGATAGCCGCTTCCGGCGGGCGCGCGCGGGTGGTTCTTGCGGACCTTGCTGATCAGGACGCGGTGCGTGGCCTTGTCCCGGCGGCGACTGCGTTCGGTCCGCTTACACTCCTGGTCAACAATGCGGGAGAGTTCGAACCCGACGACGTCGAAACGCTGTCGCCCGCGCGCTTCCGTAGAGCGATTGCAGTCAACCTGGAGGCGCCGCTTTTCCTTTCGCAGGCTTTCGCGGGACAAGTACCGGCTGGGGCGGACGCGTCGATTGTCAATATTCTCGATCAGCGTGTCCTGAAACCGAACCCTAGATTTTTCTCCTATACATTGAGCAAGAGCGCGCTCTTCACGGCCACGACGACATTGGCGCAGGCGCTCGCGCCTCGTATCCGTGTCAATGCGGTGGCACCGGGCCCGACGCTGCCAAGTCCGCGACAAACCGATCAGCAATTTGTCAGGCAGGCGGAGAGCCTTCCGCTGCGACGCGGCCCGCGCCCGGAGGATATTGCCCAGGCGGTTCTGTACTTCGCGGAAGCAACCGCGGTCACCGGAGTGACCATGCCGGTCGACGGCGGCCAGCACCTGTCGTGGCGCACAGCCGATAGCGAGGCGGTGGAATAGCATCGGAGATTGCGGCTATTGGCAGTTTGCGCGCGCCCTTGGCGGCATAGGCGTGCGCGATCGCATCGGGCACATTATGTTGTTCCCATGAATGGCAACAAAGACATCGATCCGGCAAGCGAGCTGCGCGAGGACGAAGAAGAATCCTCGCTGCCCGAACTCGACAACGGATCCGCTCCGACAGGTACGTTGGCCGCTGGCCGCGCAGCGATTATGCGGTTTGTGAAACTGGCGCCGTCCGCCCCCGGCGTCTACCGCATGATCGATGCGCGCGGCGACGTGCTCTATGTCGGCAAGGCAAAAAACATCAAAAAAAGGGTAACCGCCTATGCGCGGCCAACAGGCCACGACAGCCGTATCTCACGGATGATTGCGGCGACGGCGACGCTCGAGTTCGTCAGCACGAAGACAGAAACCGAGGCGCTGCTTCTCGAAGCCAACCTGATCAAACGGCTGCGGCCACGTTTCAACGTGTTGCTTCGAGACGATAAGTCATTTCCCTACATCCTGATCACATCGGACCACTGGGCCCCGCAAATTCTCAAGCATCGGGGGGCGCGCGCACGGGCGGGTCGGTACTATGGGCCCTTCGCGTCTGCGGGTGCGGTCAATCGCACAATCAATGCGCTTGAGCGGGCCTTCCTGCTGCGCTCCTGTTCAGACTCCTATTTCGAGGCGCGCACACGGCCTTGCCTTCTTTATCAGATCAAGCGGTGCTCGGCGCCCTGCACAAGGGAAATCGATTTTGCGGGTTACACCGAACTCGTGAAAGAGGCCAACGAGTTTCTGTCCGGCCGGAGCCAGTCCGTGCAGAAAGAAATGGCGCGTGAAATGGACAAGGCCTCCGCCGCGCTCGATTTCGAGCGCGCGGCGATTTTTCGTGACCGGCTCTCGGCACTTTCGGCGATCCAGTCGCATCAGGGGATCAATCCGCGGAGTATCGAAGAGGCCGATGTCTTTGCGGTTCATACGGCCGGCGGATATTTCTGCGTCGAGGTTTTTTTCTTTCGTACCGGCCAGAATTGGGGCAACCGGGCCTACTTTCCCAAGGCCGATCGGACGATCGGGCCGCCGGATGTGCTCGGTGCGTTTCTCGCGCAGTTTTACGATGACAAGCCGCCGCCACGTCTTATTCTTGTCTCGCACAATTTCGAGGAGCGCCCGCTGCTCGCGGAGGCTCTGACAGCCAAGAGCGGGCACAAGGTCGAGGTCAGCGTCCCCCAGCGCGGCGAGCGCAAGGAAATGGTGCAACACGCGCTTGCCAATGCACGCGAGGCTTTGGCGCGAAAACTCGCCGATACATCGTCACAACAGAAGTTGCTCGGTGCGCTGAGCGAAGCATTCTCGCTGTCGCGCGCGCCTCGGCGGATCGAGATCTATGACAACAGCCACATAGCTGGCACGAATGCGGTTGGAGCAATGGTGGTCGCGGGGCCGGAAGGTTTCCGCAAAAACCAGTACCGGAAGTTCAATATCCGATCGTCCGAACTCACGCCCGGTGACGATTACGGCATGATGCGTGAAGTGCTGCAGCGGCGCTTCCAACGGCTGCTGGAGGAAAGCCCGCGCAGCAAGGTGGGCAGCGATATTGCCAATACGCGGGGCGAGGACGACGAGCAACCTTGGCCCGATCTTGTGCTGATTGATGGTGGGCAAGGCCAGCTCGGCGCTGCGTGCGAAACGTTGACGGCGCTCGGCATTGCCGACGTCCCCGTCATTGCGATTGCCAAAGGGCCAGATCGCGATGCCGGCCGGGAAACCTTCTTTATGCCGAATCGGGAGCCGTTCAGGCTGCCGCCACGTGATCCTTTGCTTTATTTCATCGAGCGGTTGCGTGATGAAGCTCACCGCTTTGCTATCGGCTCGCACCGCGCGCGGCGAAAAAGGGATATTCGCGAAGCTGGTCTGCAGGAAATTCCTGGAATCGGTCCCACGCGCAAGCGCGCGTTGTTGCGCCATTTTGGCACTGTGAAAGCCATCGAGCGGGCGAGCCTCCCCGACCTTGCACAGGTGCCGGGAATTAATGCAGAGACTGCGCGGAAGATATATGAATTCTTTCACGAGTCAGCGAGTCACTAAACGGGCGGCAGGAATGATCATCCAACGGCAAGAAGACGTCACGACGGCGGTGACGGAAGCGTTCAAAAACACGCAACCCCCGCGATTGCGGGAAATTCTCATTTCTCTGGTGAAGCATCTGCACGCGTTCGCGCGCGACGTTCATTTGACCGAAGAGGAATTCGAGAAGGCCGTACAGTATATTGCGAAGCTCGGTCAGAAAACGGACGACAAACACAACGAAGTCGTACTGATGTCCGGGTCGCTCGGATTTTCGACGCTGATTTGCCTTCTTAACAATGGCAACCGGGGGCAGACCGAAACAACGGCGAATTTGCTCGGGCCGTTTTGGCGGATGAACTCTCCCCGCACCGAAAATGGCGGATCGATTGTGCGCTCGCCGACACCGGGGCCGGTTCTGTTCGTGAATTGCACAGTGAAGGATCAGCACGACAACCCGATCGCCGGCGCTGAGGTTGATGTGTGGCATTCTTCGCCCGAAGGCTTTTACGAGCAGCAGGATCCCAAGCAGGCCCCGATGAATCTGCGTGGCAAGTTCACAACCGATGCAGAGGGCCGCTTCAGCTTCCGGAGCGTGAAACCCGCAGGATATCCGATTCCGATCGACGGACCCGTTGGCGATCTGGTGCGTGCTACCGGGCGGCATAATTACCGTCCGGCGCATCTCCACTTCCTGATCTTCAAGGAAGGATTCAAGACATTAATTTCGCAGGTCTACGTAAATGACGACGACAAACTGGAAACGGACGTCCAGTTTGGCGTCACCCGGGCGCTGGTTGGCAATTATGTACGCCATGAAGGCGTGGCGCCCGCAGCCGGCGTTAAGGGCGACTGGTATTCGCTTGATCAAACTTTTGTCATGGAGCCCGGCAAAAGCCGATTGCCCAAACCACCTATCCAGTAAATTGGGGCAATCAGCGGGGATTGCGTGGCTGCGCCCCGTTGACCTTCAGGGCCCGCGGGTGTTCTTTTCCGCCATGAATGCCATGAGTTCCAGGCCGTTACCGGCGCGCCCCCTTGCGCTGCCGAATTTGCTTACTTATGCGCGTATTGCGGCGGTGCCTGTTGTCGTGGCCTTGATGTATTGGCAGAGCATTTTCGACGGGCCGCTCTGGCTGCGTTGGGTCGCTCTCGTCATATTCATATCGGCCGGTGTGACGGACATTCTGGACGGTTATTTTGCCCGCACCTGGGGCCAGCAATCTTCGCTTGGGCGGATGCTCGACCCGATTGCGGACAAGTTGCTTGTAGCGTCCTGTCTGCTCATGCTGGCGGCCGATGAAACAATCCGCGGTTGGACACTGCTTGCGGCTGTTGTCATCCTTTGCCGCGAAATATTGGTGTCTGGCTTGCGCGAATATCTTGCCGAGCTTCGCGTCGGTGTCCCGGTGACGCGCCTTGCGAAATGGAAAACAACGGGACAGATGGTGGCGATCGGATTTTTGATTGCCGGTGATGCAGGCGATCTCGTTGTGCCGGTTGTGACCCAGATCGGAATTTTGTTGCTCTGGCTGTCGGCACTTCTGACGCTTTACACAGGTTGGGATTACATGCGTGCCGGGCTGCGTTACGTGATTGATGAATGAAAATGAAGTTGCGTTATTTCGCCTGGGTGCGTGAGCGCATCGGTAAGCCCGAAGAGGAACTCGA
>DATEKG010000298.1:0-4045 GCA_035277565.1 Pseudolabrys sp. | reverse complement strand
GATGGCTATACCGTGCTGCACGACGCGACCGCGTTTTCGGTCAATACCGCGCTCTATTCGAGTCTGCCGTTCGACTACAACAAGGATTTCGACCCCGTTGCACTGGTCTCGCTGGTGCCGAACATTCTGGTGGTGACGCCGTCGGTGCCGGTGAAAACCGTTGCCGATATCATCGCCTTCGCAAAGGCGGCGCATGACGGCATCGACATGGCGTCATCCGGAAACGGGACGCTGCAGCATCTTTGCCTTGAAATGTTCCGCCGCCAGACCGGCATCAAGATCAGCCACGTTCCATACCGCGGCGGCGGGCTGGCGCTGACCGATGTCATGTCCGGCCAGGTCAAATTCTTCTTTGCGAACGGCTCGTCGGTCGTTGGCCTCATCAAGGGCGGCAAGGTAAAGGCCATCGCACACACCGGAAAAGGCCGGCTCGCGAGCCTGCCCGACATTCCGCCGGTGTCCGAAACAATACCCGGCTTCGAAGCCTATGAATGGAACGGCGTCTTCGTGCCGCATGGAACGCCTTTACCCATCGTTGAAAAACTCAACGCCGGCATCAACAGCGCGCTGCGCGATGCGAGCGTCGCGGCACGTTTCGCGCAGCTCAATATCGAGACGCGTCAGAATACGCCGGCTGAATTTCGTGTCTTTGTGCAAGGGCAGATGGCCTTGTGGAGCAAGGTCGTGAAGGACGCGAATATTCACCTGGGCTGACGGTCTTGAACTCGCCCAGGGCAGAACCTCCGCGGATTGCGGGACCTGTCGCGCATCCGAACGCGCCCCGGCAAGAACCGCCGCCGGGTTCATGGGATTCGCATGCGCATGTCTTCGGACCTGCCGATCGATTCCCCTATGCGCCCGGCCGCGGCTACACGCCGCCGGATGCGCCGGTCGAGAAATATCTGGCGCTGCTCGATCGCCTCGGATGTGCACATGGCCTTGTCGTTCAGGGAAATGCGCATGGCTATGACAATCGCGTGGTTCTGGACGCAGTGACGCGTTTCCCCGAGCGGCTGCGCGGTATTGCCATCACCGACACGCGCGTCAAGCCGGAGACGCTGCGTGGCTGGGACAAACTGGGTATGCGCGGACTGCGCTTCCATTTGCTGCCGGAAGATCCCGGCTATGTGCGCGGCGTTGGCCTCGGTGTCTTCGAGACGTTCCGCGCAACAATGGCCGATCTCGGCTGGGTCATGCAGCTGTTCTGCGATCACCGTGTCATGCAGGATGTCGCACCCACACTGCTTGCGGTATCGCGTGAAATGCCGGTCGTCGTCGATCACATGCTGATGGTGCCGGCAGCCAAGGGCGTGAACGAGCCGAATTTTCAGACGCTGCTGAAACTGGTCGGCGAAGGCCATGTCCATGTGAAGGTGTCAGCGGCCTACCGGCTGTCCGACCGGTTTCCTGATTACCCCGATGCAAAGCCGTTTCATGAGGCTCTGGTCCGCGCCAATCCGGACCGCCTGATGTGGGGTACCGACTGGCCGCATCCCTGGGTTACCGCCGGGTCCATGCCGGACGAAGGGCATTTGCTTGATCTGCTTTTCGACTGGACGCCCGATGAGCAGGTCCGCCACCGCATCCTTGTGGACACGCCGTCGCGCCTGTTTGGCCGTTAATTTCGTGCCGTTTTTGCCATCCGGCCGCCCATATTTTACCGCGTCGCGCCCTCGAAAATAACGCCGTTATCGAGCCTTATTGCGCCACAGGACAATGTCCTCGAGGGGGTCCATCATGTACCGCGTCCGCATCCTCCTGGTGACGGGATTGCTTCTTTGCGGCTTCGCCGGCGTCGTCGAGGCGAAGCCGGCCGCCTTCTATTCGTCTGCGGATATCCTGAAATGGATGAACGACTACCGGAATTCGCCGGAGCCGATGCGGGCTGCGGAAGCAATCCATCGGCTGAGCGAACTCGGTGAATTGCGCAATCCTGAATCGGCCGGTGTCTATCTTGGCTTTGCCGCCGGCGTTCTCGCCGCAAACCCCGACAAGGCCGATGCGCTTGTCGCCCGTATGTTACCAATGCCGGCGGAAGACCAATGGCTTGTCGTGCGGGCCGTGGCCTATTCCGGCATTCCGCGCTGGCGCTTCGTGCTCGTGAAGATCAAGCCACGCGTGCCCGCGCGTGCGGCCATGCTGCAGAAATATCTCGAGGGGCAGTTGCCCGTTCTCACGCAATATCGCCTTGAGGCTCCCAAGCCGGGCTGGTTTGCGCGCAATCTGTCGTTCGGCGCGCCGAAGAAAAAGCCGATCATCCTCGAAGCCAGCCCCGACATGCTCGATGCATTCTGGGGTTATTACTATGCGACCGGCGTCCGCATGCCGATCGAAAACATCATCGGCATGCTGCCCTGGTCGGAAAACAAGGACGAAGTCGACAGGCTAACGCTTGGCGGGATGGCGAAATATACGCTGGCGTCGAACGCCTCGCGCGATCCCGTGCTGCTGTCGATGATCAAGTCGATGCAACCGGCGGAGTCGAAGAAAGTTCAGCCGGTATTGAAACAGGTCATCGACGCCGCGGACGACGTGGATGTTTCACGGATCCGCCGGGACATGCTCGCTTCTTTGGACAAATTGCGGCAGAAAGGTCCGCAGAGCCGGCGCGACGTCACATTTTGGGGGCAGGTCGGCGAGGGCGCGCTCGCGGCAGGCTGCATCGCGGCTGCCGTCGCCGGGCAAATCCAGTTCGGTATCCCGTGTGTTGTCGGCGGCGCGGTGACGACGGGCGGCCTTCAGCTCTGGTCAAGCTCAAACTGATTGCAGTCGCACGGGCGGTTCAGAACATTCCGAAACCGAAATGCAGCCGCTGGGTGACGTCGACTGGGCCTTTTGTCAGCGGGTACGCATAGTCGACGCGCAGTGGTCCAAGGATGGAGTCCCAAACCAATCCGGCACCAATAGAGGAACGGATCGCGCGTGAATTGTTCACCTGCAGCGATTGTGAAAGGGCGGGGCCGTAGTTCGCGGAGTTGCCCCAAAGGCTGCCCGCGTCGGCGAAAACCGCTCCCTTGAGCTGGAATTCCGGCGGGATGCCGGGCAGCGGCGCCTGAATTTCCTGGCTGGTCGCCCAATAGGTATTGCCGCCGACATTGTCCATGGTTGTACCCGGCGTGACGTCGCGCGGACCGAAGCCGTTCACCGCAAAACCGCGAACGAGCTGAGGGCCGCCGAAGAAGCCATTCAGCAGAGGGAGCGTCTGGCCGCCCCATGGCACGATGTAGCCGGACTGCAGATGGGTCAGGCTGACGACGTCCTCGGTGAGAGGCTCATAGTGTTTCACGTCGTCGGTATTGCGAAGGAATTTAACGTCACCGCCGAATCCCGCCACGTCATTGGTCGCGCTCGCAAACGTGCCACTCGAGGGATGACGGGGATCATCGCGTGTATCGTAGGTGCCGGTCACGCCGACGGTTGAAACCCACTGCGGCCCTGCTGCAGCCGTCTGTTGAACAGGAATTGATGCAACCCCGCGCGATGGATCGAGTGCGAGAGACTGATTGGTCAGCCCGTAATGCAAGTTCAGGCCGACCGCGTCGGTTATCGGCGCGTTAAAGCCGATTTTTCCGCCATAGATCGTGCTCGTGTATGACTGGTTGCTGTTCGCCTCGCTCTGCCGCGCGAAGAGGTTCAGTCCGAGCGCAACTTTCTGTCCCAGGAAGTAGGGCTCCGTGAATGCAAGATCGAATCCCTTGACGTATTGGCCGTAGTCGACGGAGAGGGATGCGGCTTCGCCGCGGCCGAACAAATTGCGGTC
The DNA here is from genome assembly GCA_035277565.1 of Pseudolabrys sp. Classification (GTDB taxonomy): domain Bacteria; phylum Pseudomonadota; class Alphaproteobacteria; order Rhizobiales; family Xanthobacteraceae; genus Pseudolabrys. The sequence goes on along the minus strand of DATEKG010000298.1, from coordinate 285 downwards.
GCCCAGCGTTACATTGACCACCGCGCCGTCGACATCGGAGTAGCCGCCGGCAATGCTGAATTGACCGGTATCGTCTTCCTGAACCTGCACGTCGAGAACGACGCGGTCGGCTGCCGAACCCGGCCGCCGCTCGAATTTAACCGTTTTGAAAAAGCCCAGCTTTTTGAGATGCCGCTCGCTCAGCTGCACGAGCGCCTGGTTGTAGGGGCTGCCTTCGCCAAATGTGAGCTCGCGCCGGATAACGTTATCGCGAGTCTTCTTGTTGCCATGGATTTCAATGCGCTC
>DATEKG010000297.1:0-3872 GCA_035277565.1 Pseudolabrys sp. | reverse complement strand
GCGGCAATGCCGATCTTCAATCTCGGCTTGCTGATCGACGGGCTGATGGTCGGCTCGATTTTCGCTCTCGCCGCCTACGGTCTCGCGCTGGTCTGGGGCGTGATGAACGTCAAGAATCTCGCGCAGGGCGATTTCATCATGATCGGGGGCTACATCACGTGGAGCCTGGGCCGGTTCGGATTTAATCCGCTGCTTGGCGTGCCGCTTGCCATGATCGTGCTGTGGGGAATCGGCTGGGTGCTCTACCGAATTGTCGTGAGCAAGGTCATCACGCGCGATCTCTTCACCTCGCTGCTCGCAACCTTCGGCATCGCGATCGTCATCCAGCAGAGCCTCAACCTTGCCTTCGGGCCGGATACGCAATCGGCGCAGGCCAACCTGCCGACATTGAGCTTCGCCAACGGGCTGATCACGATCGCCTCCGCCCGTATTCTCGGCTTCGGCCTGGCAATCGCCCTCGCCGTTGGCGTCATCCTGTTCATGAAAAAGAGCCGCATGGGCCAGGCGATCCGCGCCACGGCACAGGATGCCCGTGCGGCCCGCGTGCTCGGGATCGATACCGAGAAGGTCTATTCGTTCACATTCTGCCTTAATGCTGCGATTTGCGGCGCCACCGGCGCGCTCGTTGCGCTGGTGTGGAACGTGCAGCCGTTCATGGGAACCACCTATTCAATTCGTCTGTTTGTGATCGTCACCGCCGCCGGTTTCGGAAACCTGCCGGGCGTGATCGCTTCGGGTTTCGGGATGGGCGTATTCGAAAGCTTCGGCGGTTTCGTGCTCGGCGCCGAATTCCAGCAGGCCCTCATCGTATTGTTGCTGCTCGCGGTCCTCGCGGTCCGCCAGCTGCAGCAGCTCCGCATCAGGCAGGCCGTGCAATGAACCGCGCGTCGCTTCACCCGATAACGATCGGAAGCATGCTGCTTATCGGCGTCGCCGTGCCGCTGCTCTTCCCCGCCTACACGAACCAGGCGGCCGTTCTGTGCCTGATGATCGTGTTCGCCTCGACCTGGGACATTCTCGGCGGACAAATGGGCTACAATTCGCTGGGCAACATCTTCTTCTTCGGCGCCGGCATGTACACCTGTGCGGTCGTGCAGATCGGCCTGTTCTACGACGTCGGCATGTATACGTCGGGCGCCCGCACGACCCACATCGTTTTCACGACGGCGCAGTATTTCACCGGCTTTGGTGTGGGATTGGTGGCGGGGGGCATCATGGCCGCCGTGCTCGCCTACGCGACCTCGTGGATCGTGTTCGGCCTGCGCGGCCCCTATTTCGCGATCGGCACGCTGGGTGTTGCCGTCGCCGGTGCCGAGCTGATGGCGTCATGGGAATGGATCGGGGCTGCGGCCGGAATTTCCATGCCGGTGTTTCCCGGCGGGCCCGAGGCGCAGAAACTGTTCTTCTATTTCCTGCTGTTCGGCCTTGCCTTCGTGGTGCTGGTATTCCTGCGCTGGCTCTACGCCACGAATTTCGCGCTGGCGATCAACGCCATTCGCGACGACGAGGAAAAGGCCGAAGCCATGGGCCTCCATACGCGGCGCTACAAGCGCAGTGCCTGGGCAATCTCGGCATTCTTCCTCGGCATTGCCGGCGCGATTTTCGGCAACATGACCGGCTTTATCGAGCCGCGCGATATCGCGTTCCCGACCACGACCTTCAATATCTTCATGATCCTGATGGTCCTGCTGGGCGGCAAGGGAACCTTCTGGGGTCCGGTGGTCGGCGCCATTATTTTCCATGTCATCAAGGAAGTGACCTGGACCTATTTTCTGGGCTGGCAATTCGTCGCCCTTGGCCTGCTCATCGTGATCATCGTCGTCTACTTCCAGCAGGGCATCGTCGGCTGGCTGATGGAGAAATATCCGGGGCGCTTCGGAATGCGCGTTGCTCCGAAAGAAAAGACAGTGCGCACCCACGCGATCGAATTCGCGCCGCATGCGGAGAGCGCCGAATGACCGACGCCATCATCGAGGTCTCGAACGTCACAAAATCGTTCGGCGGAGTCATCGCCAACCGAGATGTCTCGCTGGCTGTTGCGCGCGGCAGTATCACCGGGCTCATCGGGCCCAACGGCTCCGGCAAGACCACGCTGTTCAACTCGATCGTCGGCTACCACCCGATCGATTCCGGATCGATCCGCTTCGAAGGCCAGGAGATTTCCAGGCTCCGCGTTCAGGAGATCGCCCGCCTCGGGCTGCTGCGCACATTCCAGACAACGCGGATTTACGGGAAGATGAGCTGTTTGCAGAACGTGCAAATATCGATTCCGCACCGCAAGGCGCGCTTCCTGGACATGTTCTCGCTCGAACAGCCGGACGTCATTGAGCGGGCGGAGCAATTGCTCTCATTCGTCGGGCTTTATGAAAAGCGTTACCTGCGCGCCGGCAGCCTGTCATTCGGGCAGCAAAAGCTCCTGGAATTTGCGATGGCGCTGATGAACGAGCCGGCCGTGCTTCTGCTCGATGAACCGACCGCCGGCATCAACCCGACACTCATCAATGGTCTGATCGACCGGCTCACGCGCGCCAATGCCGAATTCGGAATAACGATGCTCATCATCGAGCACAATATGCGCGTGATCATGAACATGGCGACGAAGATCTATTGCCTGGCGCATGGCGAAATGCTCGCCGAAGGCGAACCGGCCGATATCCAGGGCAACCAGGACGTCATTGATGCCTATCTGGGGGCGCACTGATGGCGGAACTCGGCCGTACTTCCCCGGCAGGACGCGCCTATCACGGCGGCGTCGGAGCTGTCATTTCGGTTGAGGAAGTCGCGCGCCAGGCGCTGGAAATTGCACAGGATGTGCCCGTCGAACGGCTCGACGCGCTTGCCAACCACGCCCCCGTACTGCGGATCGACGAGCTCAACGCCGGTTACGGGCAGATGGAGATCCTGCACGAATTGAGCCTGCGCGTCGGACGCAGCCAGTCGTTGTGCCTGATCGGACCGAATGGCGCGGGAAAATCCACCGTGCTGCATTCGATCTTCGGCTTCACGAATATCTTTTCCGGCAAAATCGCCGCCATTCAGGACGGCAAGACGATCGACGTCACGGGCCTGTCGTCGAACGAGAAGCTGCAGTCTGCCGGCATCGCCTATATCCTGCAGGACAAGTCGGTGTTCCCGGGCATGACGGTGGAGGAGAACCTCTGGCTCGGCGGCTATCTCATGGAACGCAAGGCTGCGAAGCGGGCCGCCGACCGGATCTTCGATAAATATCCGCGTTTGGCGGCGCGGCGAAAGCACGCGGCGCGCGTTCTCTCGGGCGGAGAGCGCAGGCTGCTCGAGATCTGCCGCGCGCTGGTGATGGATCCGAAAGTGTTGCTGGTCGACGAGCCGTCGATCGGGCTCGAGCCGCGTTTCATCGATGCCGTCTTCGACATTCTCGGCGACCTCCAGCACAACGAAGGCAAGACCATCGTCATGGTCGAGCAGAATGCAAAGAAGGGCCTCGAATGTGCCGATATCGGCTATGTGCTGGTGTCGGGCAGGCTGGCAATGGCGGGAAAAGCGAACGATCTGCTCGCTGACCCCGATGTGGGGCGTCTTTTCCTCGGCGGCTAATTAACCGGCCGCCTGCCGGATGACGCGCTTGACCTCCGCCGCAATCGCCGGAGCCGACGGCGTGTCGGAGTGCACGCATATGGTGGCCGCCTTGACCGTGATGTCGCGTCCGGTCGTGGTGGCGACGACGCCCTCGCGCATGACACGAAGCACACGCTCGCCGGCCTTCGCCGGATCGACGGCATCATGCACGCGGCTGAGAATCAGATTGCCGTCGCCGTCATATTCAAGGTCGGCATAGAATTCCGGTACGAGCTTGACGCCCTTCGCCTCGTAGGCGGGCTCGTGCGCGGTAAACG
>DATEKG010000296.1:0-3242 GCA_035277565.1 Pseudolabrys sp. | reverse complement strand
TGGACGCCGGACGAGACGGTCGTCCTCGCCAAAGAACTCAAGAAGCGCGGCCTGGATTACATGGATGTTTCGACCGGCGGGCTTTCGCCGCTGCAGAAAATTCCTCTGTCGGCAGGTTACCAGGTGCCGTTCGCCGAAAAGGTGAAGAAGGAAGCCGGGATCGTCACGATGACGGTGGGGCTGATCGCTGGCTATCAGCAGGCCGAGGATATCGTGGCTTCGGGCAAGGCCGACCTCGTCTGCCTTGCGCGCGCCGCCATCTGGGATCCGCGTTGGGCCTGGCATGCCGCGGAAGAGCTCGGCGCGGAGGCGCCCTATGCTCCGAAGACGATGGCCGGCCACCCGAAATTACGGCCGCAGCTGTTCCCGAAGCGCGCCCAGGCGGCCGGTTAGACGGCTCATGTATTGCCTGAGGTGGCGGCAATGACGCCACCTCAGGCGCTTATCCGCTGGTGGTTATGCGCCGGCCTTCATGCGCTTGATGAATTTTGCAAATGCGGCGAGCTGTGTCTTGACGATGTCCTTCGTCGGCTGGTCCTTAAGTTCAAGTGTATCTTTATCGAACTTTGTGGCGGCATTGCCCACGAAAATCTCAGGCGTGCCGAAGATAAATGCGTTGAGGAATGTCATCGACATCCTCCAGTGATACTGCATGCGGGCGCCGCCAAGCGGCCCCTGCGAGCACGATTGAATTGCGACCGGCTTCTCCTTGAACGGCTGATCTTTCATGCGCGAGACCCAGTCGATGGCGTTCTTGAGCCCGCCCGGCATCGACCAGTTATATTCGGGGGTCACAAACAGTACGCCGTCGGCGGCGCGGATGGCGGCTGCAAGTCTCTCTGCCGCCACAGGAAAGCCCGCGCTCTCCTGAGTGTCCGCATTATAGAGCGGCAAGGTCTCAAACGGCGGAGCCGTAATCAGTTTCATTCCAGGCGGAGCCAGGCCCGGCAAGGCGCGAGTGAGCGCAGCATTATAGGAACCCTTGCGGAGGGAACCGCAAATGACGAGCACGCTTGGTTCATCAGCCATTTCAATCCTCACCTTATTTGCCGATTGTTCATCGCAGGCCCGTCGCGGCCGGCGGCCGCGACGTCTGAATTCGCATCAAGCCGCCTGCCTTGCCCATAACAGCGAAGACGCTATTTGGGTTCGAGGCCTGCCGTCCTGGCGACCTCCTGAAAGTTCTTGATGTCTGACGCAATCACCTTCCGGAATTCCTCAGGCGACGACAGATTGACGACGGCGCCGATCCCCTCGAGACGTTTCTTGACCGCGTCCCTCGAAAGGACCGTTTCCATCGCCTTGTGAAGTTTCTCGGCAATCGGCTTCGGCGTGCCGGCCGGGAAGACCAGACCATACCAGCCGAGATAGCCAATCCCCGAGATGCCGCTCTCTGCGAGCGTCGGCACATTCGGTATTGCCGGCCAGCGTGTCGGCGTCGCGACTGCAAGCACACGAAGATCGCCGGATTCAATCTGCCCCCGTAGCGGGTGGTAGAGTTCGACAGCGAATGCGGAATCGCCCCGCAGCAAGGCGGCGACAACCTCTCCGGTCGTTCGATAGGAAACCGCCTGCGCCTTGATGGATGCACGTTGCCGCAGATGCTCGGCAATAAGGTTTTGTGTCGAACCAAGTCCCACCGTCGAATAATTCAAAGTGCCCGATTGCTTGTTCACATATGCAATGAGGCTCTTCATGTCCGTTGCGGGTGAATTTTTCGGCACCACTACGACGAAGGCGGAATTCGTGAATATCCCGACCGGCTCAAAATCATTGATCGGATCATAGGGCACGTTCTTGACCATCACGGCGGATACCGAATGCCCCATGCTGATGGACAGAATCGTGTAGCCGTCCTTCGGCGACTTTGCGGCGACGCCGCCCGCAATACTGCCGCCGGCACCGGGCTTGTTTTCGACGATAAACTGCTGACCGAGGACATCCGAAAGGCCGTCGGCGAGAATACGCGTTGCAACATCCGTACCGCCGCCGGCGCCGAAGCCGACGAGGACGTGAACCGGCTTCGTCGGCCAATCCTGCGCGAATGCCGGAAGTGGAATGCTTGCCGCCACGAATCCCGCAGCGATCGCGGCGGTAAAGAATGTGCGTTTCACGATTGTCCTCCCTCGCTGTTGTGGTGCCTGCCCCCTGGAGGCACAGCTCTTTTTGTTAAGGGAACGCGTTGAGACACCGTGTTGTCAACCGGCGCGGGTCACGCCTCATCCGCGATGGGATTACGCAGCACACCGACGCCCTCGACCTCGATTTCGCAGGTGTCGCCGGACTTCATCCAGACCGGCTCCGGCTTGCGCGCATGGCCCACGCCCGACGGGGTCCCGGTCAGAATGACGTCGCCCGGTTCGAGCGTCATGCCCTTGGTCAAGTAGACCAGGGTCTCCGCGAGCGGAAACATCATGTTGTCGGTGTTGTCCGACTGCATGGTTTTGCCGTTGAGACGGCTCGTGATCTTCAGCCCTTTTCCACCCGGCGGGAGTTCGTCTGCCGTCACGATCCACGGTCCAAATCCGCCGGTCCGGTCGAAATTCTTGCCCATGCCCCATTGGGTCGTGTGGCGCTGAAATTCGCGAACCGACCCTTCATTGGCGCAGGAAAAACCGGCGATGCAGCCAACCGCATTCGCCATGGTCAAATGCTTGGCGCGCCTGCCGACGATCGCGACCATCTCCGCCTCGTAGTCGAGTTGAATCGACTCCCTCGGCCGCATAATCGGCTGCAGATGCGGAACCATCGACGTGAGCACGCGAAAAAAGATCGAAGGAAATTTCGGAATATTGTCTCTCTGGGGGCCTTCCTTGACGTGATCGAGATAGTTGAGACCAAGGCAGATGATCTTTCCGGGATGGGCAACCGGTAGTGCATATTTCAGCCCACTGAGAGGTCGGCGCGCCGACGCGGGCGCCTTTTTGGCCACGTCAACGATCGTTGCAAGATCACCGCCGGTCCGGCGCAAAACTTCGGCGAGATCGGCCGGCAGATTCGCATCCACGCCCTGCAGATCGACTACGCTGTCCCCGTCGACGATGCCCAGCCGTGCACCATTATCCGTTTCAAACCCGACAATTTTCATGAGCCCTGCCCTAGACTGAAAAAACTTGTCCGGCCACGCGCAGGCCGGGTTGGCAAGGCTTAGCGCAGGCGGATGAAGCGGGGCAAGTCACCCGGCAAGCGTGAACGCCTGGATCGAAAAGTATCTGCGCGAATCGGTCCAGGCATGCGCCGGG
>DATEKG010000295.1:0-2591 GCA_035277565.1 Pseudolabrys sp. | reverse complement strand
GCACCTCCCGTGCGGAAGGTGATGTAACGAAAAACATTCAGGAACGAGACTTTGTCGGAAAGCTCGGTCAACCAGTAGAACATTGGGTCGAACCCTGACTATTCAGCTCTTCACCGGCGCTGCTCAAACGCCACCTGCCCGGGGAATTGCCGTTCCAAAGCCTTTACGATTGAGCCCATCTTGGAGCCGAGCGAACCTTTGACCATGATGGCATCGCCGGCGCGTATGGCGCCGAGCACGGTTGGTTCCAATTCCGCCGCCGTCCCGGCATAGCCGCCCCGCGCTCGCGAGGGAAGGGCTTCCCAGAGCGCATTCATGAGCGGTCCAGAACAAAAAACGACGTCAATTCCGGCGGCTTCAACGGTATTCGCGATGGAACGGTGCAATTCAGGGCCTTGCGAGCCCAATTCCAGCATATCGCCAAGAACGGCAATGCGGCGCCCCCGATTGCCGATCGGCGCCTGACCGAGCAACTCGATCGCCGCTCTCATCGAAGCCGGGTTCGCATTGTAGCTCTCGTCGATCAGGAGGGCGCTCCCTCCGGGCACAGCCAGCATGCTCCGCGCGCCGCGTCCGACCGCAGGTGTGAGATTTCCGAGTGCGAGGGCTGCCAGAGCAAGATCGGCGCCGGCCAGGGAGGCCGCTGCAAGGACGGCCAATGAATTGAGGACAAGATGCCGGCCCGGCGCTCCGAGCTTGTACGCAACGGGCTGCCCGAGAATTATTGCGTCAACAGTCGAAGAATTCGCCTGATGCGAAACAGCCCGCAAACGCGCATCTGCCTCGTCGCTCGCGCCAAATGAAACAATCCGGGCGACGCCTGCCGAGCGCGCTGCTGCCGCAAGCCGTTCAAATTGCGCGTTGTCACGATTGAGCACAGCGGCGCCGCCCGGTTCGACGCCGGAGAATATTTCCGCCTTGGCGTCCGCAATCTTCTCCAACGTACCGAAAAATTCGAGGTGGACAGGCTCGATCGACGTCACGATCGCCACCGTTGGTCTTGCGAGTTTTGCAAGCGGTGTAATTTCGCCCGCGTGATTCATGCCGATTTCAAACACCGCAAAATTGGCGGTCGCGGGACAGCGCGCAAGCGAAAGCGGCACGCCCCAATGGTTATTATAGGACGCAACGGATGCGTGGGTCTCACCGTTGGCCGAAAGCGAAAGTCGCAGCGCATCCTTCGTGCTGGTTTTTCCGACTGATCCGGTCACGGCGATGACTTTCGCGCTCATCCGCCCGCGCGCCGCACGCGCAAGGTCGCGCAGACCGCCCAGAACATCGGGAACGATCAGCAGAGGCGCCCCGGGAAACCTGGCCCGCGCGGTCTCGGCAACGACCGCTATACCGGCGCCGGCCGCCAGGGCGTTGGTCACGAAATCATGGCCATCGCGGTTCTCGCCCTGGATCGCAAAGAACGCATCGCCTTTGGACAAGGTCCGGCTATCGATCGAAATTCCTCCGATTTCCGCCGCCGTCGTTCCGGAGCGCTCCGCGCGCATGGCCGCCGCCATCGCATCGACGGTCCACAATGCGCTCATGCGAGCTTTCCTTCCACGGCCGCCGCCACCGCATCGTGGTCGGAAAACGGCAGAACCCGATCGCCGACAATTTGACCGGTTTCGTGGCCCTTGCCCGCTACTAGAAGCAGGTCTCCCGCCTTGAGATCGGCAACCGCGCGGCGGATCGCTTCCGCGCGGTCTCCGATTTCCATGGCGCCCGGTGCGCCGGCCAGAATTGCCGCACGAATGGCGGCGGGATTTTCGCTGCGTGGATTATCGTCGGTGACGATGACCCGATCGGCGTTTTCCACCGCGATGCGTCCCATGATCGGCCGCTTGCCGGCGTCCCGATCGCCGCCCGCGCCGAACACGATTGTCAATGTCCCGCGCACATAAGGTCTCAGGCTTTCGAGTGCCTTCTTAAGCGCGTCCGGCTTGTGCGCGTAATCGATGAAGATTGGTGCACCATTTTGGTGTGCGACGAGTTCGAGCCTGCCCTTGGCGCCGGCGAGTTTTTCGAGCGCGGAAAAGACCTGCGCGGGCTCCGAGCCCGTTGCGATGGCGAGTGCCGCCGCGAGACCGGCATTCTGCACTTGAAATGCACCGACAAGCGGAAGCTTGACACGATAGGCCTTGCCGCCGTGGACGAAGTCAACGATCTGCGCGAAACCATCGATCTTGCCACCAGCGAACCTGATGTCGTCGCCCTGCGCGCCGACTGTCATCACTTTCAGGCCGCGCGCCGTCGCGGCGTCGATCACCTGCCTTGCGTAGCAATCGTCGGCACCAATTACAGCAATGCCGCCGGGCGCGATCAGATTTTCGAAGAGCCGAAGTTTGGCGGCAAGATAGGCTTCGATGGTCGGATGATAGTCGAGGTGGTCACGCGACAGGTTGGTGAAGGCACCCACCGTTACCCGCACGCCGTCAAGGCGATGCTGGTCGAGACCATGCGATGAAGCCTCCAGGGCAAGATGCGTGACGCCCTCACCGGCCAACCGATCAAGCGTTTGGTGCAGGTCGACCGGGTCCGGCGTTGTCAGTGAGCCGTAACGTTCCCCCTTTGGCGACACAATACCGACAGTGCCGATG
>DATEKG010000294.1:0-2904 GCA_035277565.1 Pseudolabrys sp. | reverse complement strand
CGGGACACTTGCGCTCGCCACCATGTGCGTCGGCGTGGGTCAGGGCGTGTCGCTGGCACTTGAACGGGTTGCGTGAGGGTCAACAGGAAGAGGTCAACTGGAAATGGCGCTCGTTTATCCGAGGGAAAGCCTGACCGCTTTCCCCAAGCATCTCACTCCGGACTATCGCAGTACGGTCAAGCGCTCGCCGTCGAAGCCGCTGATCATCGTGCCGCACACGCTGTCCGAGCTGACCGGCCCGGTTTACGGCCATGACGCCGTCCAGGAAGGCGACAGCGACCTGACCAGGCAACACAAGGGCGAACCGCTCGGCGAGCGCATTATCGTCCACGGGCATGTGGTCGACGAAGACAAACGTCCGGTGGCCGACACGCTGGTGGAAATCTGGCAGGCCAATGCCTGCGGGCGTTATGTTCACAGTGTCGACCAGCATCCGGCGCCGCTTGATCCGAACTTCACCGGAGCGGGACGCACCATCACCGACAAGAAGGGCTATTACCGTTTCATCACGGTGAAGCCCGGGGCCTATCCATGGGGCAATCATCACAATGCGTGGCGGCCGAACCATATCCACTTCTCGGTCTTCGGCCATTCATTCGTCTCGCGTCTCGTCACGCAGATGTATTTCCCGGGCGATCCGCTGTTTCCCTTCGACCCGATCTTCAATTCGGTGACCGACGAAAAGGCGCGCCAGCGCATGGTGTCGCGCTTTGACCTGGAAAACACCATTCCCGACTGGGCGCTCTGCTTCCGCTTCGATATCGTGCTGCGCGGACGCGAAGCGACGCCGCGGGATACAGACAGGCACTGATACGGAAGCGCATTCATGTCGGACATCACCCCATCGCAGACCGTCGGCCCTTTCTTCGCATATGGGCTTGCGCCCCACAGCCGCTGTGAATGGCGGCCCGAGCAGGGCAAGGATGTCTACGACTGGAAGGAAACCGCGGGCGCAAACCTGATTACCGCCGACGTCTCCGGCACCAGGATCCGCATCGAGGGCGTTGTGCTCGATGGCGACGGCCAACCGATCAACGATGCAATGATCGAGATCTGGCAGGCCGACGCGCAAGGGCGCTACGCCAATCCGCGCGACAGCCGCAGCCGTCCGAACACGAAGTTCATGGGCTTTGGCCGGTCGGCAACCGACAAGGGCGGCGTGTACAGTTTCGACACGATCAAGCCCGGTGCGGTCCCCGGACCGAATGGAAAGCCGCAGGCGCCACACATCATTGTCTGCATCTACTCGCGCGGCATGCTGCGGCAGGTCTACACCCGTCTCTATTTTTCCGAAGAGGCGGCGAATGAGGCTGATCCCATCCTGAGCCTGGTTCCGGCAGACCGGCGTGGGACCCTGATCGCCCACAAGACGGCGAAGGGCGATCAGCCTGTCTACCGGTTCGATATCCGCGTTCAGGGCGAGAACGAGACGGTTTTCTTCGACATCTAGTCCGCCGCCGCGCGGATTTCGGGTTTTCCAGCCGTTTTCCTGCGACGGCGCAAAGCAGGTGTGCGCCCACTGTCGCCCACGCCGGTTGAACTTTTAGGTGAGCTATGCCCACAATTAGCAGTGAATCATGACTAAGCTCTACTTAGTTTTTGTACTTTGCTTCGATGTATAACCAATTTCATGATGGGCAGATCGCCCACCCACCTTGCCCATCTTTCCCAATTCACTATTTATAGTTGACGGCCTCTCCCGGAATTGGTTCGCTCGCTGCGTAACGGCCCGACAGAGCCGGTCAGGGAGAGGCGCCAGGAAGCGGCCATGAACGAGCAAATTCTTCAGGAGATCACCCAATTCTGCCGCGCGCGCGGCCTTGCCGAGTCAACCTTCGGCCGCCGCGCCGTCAATGACGGCAAGCTTGCCAGCCGCCTGCGCAATGGCGGCCGCATCACCACCGACACGCTCGAGCGCATCCGCGCCTTCATGGCGCGGAACAATGACGGCGCGCCCGGCCGCCGGCGTGTGCTGTTCGAGCCGGCACCATCCGGCGCTCTGCCGATCGTGAAGCCGGCCGCGCCTGCGGTTGCCGACGGCACGTCGGGAGAGGATCCCCAACGCAATTTCCGTTTCTTCGACAACCGGCAGAAATATCTGCTGTTCGTCAACACCTGCTCCGAGAAATGGGAGATTGCATCGCGCGTCGCGCTCGAGCTCCCCAGTATCCATCCGCGGCCGCCGGCCGTGCGCGTGTTCGATGCCGGCGTCGGCGACGGCACCGTGCTCGCGCGCGTGATGCGCTCGATGCACGACCGCTTTCCGACAACGCCCTTCTATATCGTCGGCAAGGAGATCAGCCTCGAGGATATCCGTCTCACGCTGCACAAGATGGCGGACCGCTTCATCGAGCATCCCTCAACCGTGCTCGTCCTGACCAACCTCGCCTATGCCGAAGCGCCCTGGCTGGCCGTGAAGTCGCTGAGCGCGGCGACGAGCCTGGTCTGGAAAGAACTGGCTATGGAAGGAACCACCGCGCACAGTTTCGAGAAGCAGATCACCGACCTTGAGCCGTTCCTTGCCGAGAACTGGAAAGCGCGCGTGAGCCCGAAGAGCGGCAATCCGGTCTACGAGCGTCCGGTGATCCTTGTGATCTATCGCAACGACCATCGTTTCCTGCTTGATCAGATCGTGCCCAAGCCGGGCGGCACCGTCGCCGATTACGACCTGGTCATCGCTTCGCAGCCTTATCGTGCGCGCGCCTCGCTCGAATTCAAGGCAAAGCGCGTGCTGGCGCCGCTTGCGCGCGCGCTCGGTCCGGGAGGGCGCATGATCGCCATTCATTCATACGGGCATGATCCGGGCATGGAGATCATTCACAAGGTCTGGCCGAACGACAATCCGTTCGTTCACAACCGTCACGATCTTCTGAAGGAAGTGAAGCACGACCTCGGCTCCGCGGG
>DATEKG010000293.1:0-11674 GCA_035277565.1 Pseudolabrys sp. | reverse complement strand
GAAACCCGGCCCGGGTTGCACTTGAGCGAGGATGAAATCGAGTAGACACGCGGCTGCAGCACATCGAGCGACTCGATGAAAGCTTCGGGGTCCGGACGGACGCCGGGGAATTTTTGAAGCGCAGCCAGCACATCGACCACTGCCGCATCGCCATCCGGGTCGAGGCCGGCCGCAAGTGCCTTCGCCTTCTGACGCCGGTCGCCGCCCGTCAGATACGAAATCAGCTGGAACAGCATGTCCGGCGCGGGTGACAGCGAGACTCCGTCGGTAAGAACATCGCGCAGCGTCCGGCCGCCGATCGGAAAATCTGCGGGCGCGCCAATCGACGCAATCACCGCGTCGACCAGGCCTGGATCATTGGCTGGATAGATTCCGAGCGAATCTCCAACGATGTAGCCGATGCCGCTGTCCGCAAGGTCGAGTTCAATGTGCCACGTTTGCTTCTGCGATCCCGGTTTGTTGAGAAGCCGGCGCGATATGAAGGTTGCATGGACAGGGTTGTCGCGCGATCGACCGGCCGTCGTCGCCGGTGCCGGCCCGGCGACCACTTCCGCAGGAGCCGGCTCCTTCACAGTCGTGGCGACCGGCGCGCTCCCGATTTCGTCGTAGAGCTGCCTGAGCATGCGCGCGGTTTCCTTGCCGCCGGGCACACACAGATTGAGCCGCTCTTCCTTGCCGTCGAAGATCGCCTGCGAATAATCGCGACAGTTATATCCGCATTGTCCGCAATCCTGTTGAGCCATCGCCGCCATCATGCGCCGCGGCAGTGGCCGGCCATCGGCAAGTTTCATTCGTTCGACGAGCGGCATTGCCGGGTCATGCCAGGGCGCCCCGTCGTCGGCTTCGCCCGGTGCCGCTCCTGCAATGAACCCGGGAAGCAGCCTGGCGACATCGGCTCCGGAGAGCGGCGTGACGCCCTCCTGCAGACCGAACATTCCTGCAAAGAGCCCGTTGAGCCACGTCCGCTGCTCGATCGTGAACGGCGCCGATTCCGGAATGAACGACGGGATGGGTGGTCGCTGGGTGACGCTCATGCGGCCTCCCGATCGGCCATGGCCCTGAGGGTATCGATCTCATGCCGCCGCGCGAACGCGATGAAGCTCTCGTCGCGCGAGTCACGGTGCGCCAGATAGGCCTTCAGAATTCGCTCGACGGTTTGCGGCGCCTCTTCCGCCTTGACGTCGCGATAAAGCTCGCGACCGAGTGCCGCCTGCGGTCCGAAGCCTCCGCCAACCAGCACGTGATAACCCTCGACCGCATCGCCATCCGGACCACTCTGCACCTTGCAGGCAAGGAGCCCGATTTCGCTGACAAAATGCTGCGCGCAGGAATGATGGCAGCCGGTCAGGTGAATGTTGACCGGCGTATCAAGCTTCAGCCGCGTTTCGCACCAGCGCGCGATTTCTTCGGCGTGACGCTTGGTGTCGGATGCGGCAAATTTGCATCCGGCGTTTCCCGTGCATGCCACCAATCCCGACCGGATCGCATTCGTCGCAACTGCAAGACCCAGCGACTCGAGCCTTGCCTGCGCCGATTTCAATTTCTTCGACGGCACGCCGGAGATCAGCAGATTCTGCCAGACTGTAAGACGAATATCGCCGTCACCGTGTTCGCGCGCGATATCGGCGAGCCCGCGCATTTGCGCAACGCTGAGATAGCCGACCGGAACGACGACGCCGATCCAGTTGAGGCCACCCTGTTTCTGCGCGTGAATTCCGATATGGGCGGTGCGCGAGAAAAGCGGCCGCGGCGCAACCGCGTCAGGCACGGCACGGTCGAGCTTACGACCAAATTTTTCCTCGACAAGCGCCAAAAACTTTTCGATCCCGATCGCATCGAGCGCATATTTCAGCCGCGCCTTCGTGCGATCGGTGCGGTTGCCGTGGTCTATGAAGACCCGCACCACCGCATCGGCTACTTTTGTGGCATCTGCTGTGCGCACAAGAATTCCGGTGTCGCGGGCGAAATCCTTGTGCCCGGTCAGTCCACCGAGACAAAGCCGGAACCAGATGCCTGGCTCAAGGCCAAAGCCTTCCTTCACCGCAACGGCCTGGAAGCCAATATCATTGGTGTCTTCCAGAACCGGGATTGTGCCGGCGCCGTCGAAGGCGACGTTGAATTTGCGCGGCAGCCCATAGAGCGAACGATCATTGAGGATATGGAAGTGCCATTCGCGCGCATAAGCGCGAGTGTCGATGAGTTCCTGCGGATCGATTCCGGCCGTAGGAGTGCCGGTGACGTTCCGGATATTGTCGGCGCCCGAACCGCGTGAACAAAGCCCGAGATCCTGGATCGCCTCGACCATCGCGACCGCATTGCTGGCGGCAATCTCGCGGATCTGCAGGTTTGCGCGCGTGGTCACATGTGCGTAACCGCCGCCGAAGCGTTCCGCCAGGTCGGCGACGCCCGCGAACTGTGCAGCCCTGAGAATGCCATTCGGCAGACGGAGGCGGCACATGTAGGCATTCTGGTTGGGCGCAACATAGAACAACCCGTAGAAGCGCCAGCGAAAATTGTCGGGCGCTTTCGGAAATTCATTATTCGCAGCCTGTGTCTTCAGGCGCTCGTAGGCGTCAAAGGGATGCTCTTCACGCTTGAATTTCTCGGGGTCGGACAGTTTCCCGCCTGCTGCAAGAACCCTGTTCTGTGCTTTCAATGCGGCCGCGTCCGGGCCGGCCGCTTCTGCTGCAGGCAAGGCGGTGCCGGCAACAGACGCGGCACCGGTGCCGGCCACGCTCTGTACTGCCTTGGCGATCTGCAATCCGGCGACGAAGCCCTCCAGGTAACGCTTCTGTTCGGGTTCAAAGTCGCCAGCCTGCTGATCCGCTGCGAGCTTGAATTCAGATTCGATTCCGCTCATTCCGCCGGCACCTGCGTCGGTACCGTCAGCGGCGCGGGCGCGGCCGTGTGCGGCTTGTGCGTGATGTAAAGCGCCAGGCCGGTGAATATCGCCCCTCCAACCAGATTCCCGAGCGTTACCGGAATCTGATTCCACAGCCACCACTCGGCGACCGTCACCTTGGCTCCGAGCAGCATGCCGGTCGGGATCACAAACATGTTGACGACCGAGTGCTCGAATCCCTGCCCGAAGAAGATCAGCATCGGCATCCATGCTGCTGCAATCTTGCCGACGGTCGAGGCGCTGGTCATGGAGACGACGATGGCCAGGCAAACCATCCAATTGCAGAGCATTGCCTTGACGAATACGGTCACGAGACCTGCAAAGCCGAGCGCCTCGTAACCTGTCGTCTTCGCCTGGGCGATGCTGATGATCTGGCTGGCGACTCCGGCGGGCGGGGTTGCGCCAAAATTCGTCAGTGCGATCGCCAACAGCGCGCCGTAGGCCATGCTTCCGATCAGATTGCCGATGAAGACGTAAGTCCAATTGGCCAGCATTGTCCGGGCATCGCCGTCGCTCTCGATCCACGGCAGCGGCAGCAGACCGAAGCTGCCGGTCACCAGATCGAGACCAAGCAGGACGATGATGCAGAGGCCGACCGGAAAAATAAGCGCGCCAACCAGAGGCACACCGGTCTGCAATGTGCCGGTGAAGGCAAGACTTGTCGCCGCGCCAAGAATTGAGCCCGCGAGTGCGCCGCGGATCAGCAAATTCGACGGCGAAAGCGCAAGCTTGCGTCGCCCGGTGTCGACCATGAGCGCGGCAACATCGGCTGGCTTCACATAGTCCATTTCGCAACTCCCTTTCCTGTTGGCCGGCGGCTCCCGGACAAAGCCACACGGCAGTCCTCATGCTGCAAGGCAGCAAGGACCGTGCCAGTTGGGAGGATATTGATTTTGCTCGGTTATCTTCGTTGGCGTTAATTTTGGCGGACCTGATGCTGTCCATTGCGGCGACGGTGGTCGAAATTTTGGGCACGCAGCCCGTCCGCTGTCACGGTGCTCAAGGTTGAGGCAACCGCGCGGGCGGAAGCCGTACATCCGCATGAAACGCGGGACCGTTGCCGCTCGCCGCTACAAATCCGGCACGGATCGTGAAATCGCCGAAACGTTCGCCCGTCTTCCGCTCGGCCGCATAGGCGGCAAAGATCGGATCAAGTGTCGCCACGATGCCGGCGTCGTCGAGATCTTCGGCGTAAAGCTTGTTCATCCGCGTGCCGTCGAAGGCCGCGCCGAGATAAAGATTGTAGCGGCCGGGGCCTTTGCCGACCAGACCGATCTCGGCGAGATAAGGCCGCGCGCAGCCATTCGGGCAACCGGTCATGCGGATGACAATGTCGTCGGCGGAAAGCCCGTACGCCGCAAGTTTCTCGTCAAGCGCCACGATCAGATCGGGCAAGTAGCGCTCGCTTTCGGCCAGTGCGAGGCCGCAGGTCGGCAGCGCGACGCAGGCCATGGAATTGCGGCGCAGGCCAGACCAGGGCGCCAGCAATCCCGCATCGCGGGCGATCGCCTCGATCTCCGCCTGTCGATCGGTGGGAATGCTGGCGACAATCAGATTCTGGTTGGGTGTGATCCGGAACCCGCTGTCGTGAGTCTGAGCAATGCGGCGCAAAGCCGATAATTGCTGCGCGTGCGCATCGTCGCGCAGCCGGCCGTTCTGCACAAACAGGGTAAGATGGCCTTTGCCGTCAATTCCCTCACTCCAGCCATAACGATCGCCGGTCGACGTAAAGGTAAAAGGCTTCGCGGGCTCAAGCTTGACCCCGGCGCGCTTTTCGACTTCGGCGCGAAATTTGTCGAGCCCGTTGTCGTCAACGGTATATTTGAGCCGCGCGTGCTTGCGGTTGGAACGGTCGCCCCAATCCCGCTGGATGGTGACGACGGCTTCGGCGACAGCCATCAGTTTGTCCGGCCGGCAGAAGCCTATCACGTCGCCGATGCGCGGATAGGTTTCGGGCTCGCCATGCGTCATGCCCATGCCGCCGCCAACGGAAACGTTCCAGCCTTCGATGGTATCGTTCCTGCCGACGATGGCGATGAACCCCAGGTCCTGGGCGAACACATCGATGTCATTCGAGGGAGGCACGGCGAAGCCGATCTTGAACTTGCGCGGCATATACGTCTTGCCGTAGATCGGCTCGACGTCATCGCGTTCGCCTTCTCCGGCGATCTTTTCTCCGTCGAGAAAGATTTCGTAATAGGCGTGCGTTCGCGGCTTGAAATGCGCCGAGGTGCGGCAGGCGAGATCATAAGCCTCGGCATGGATCTTCGACTGATACGGATTCGACACCGCCATGACGCCGCGGTTGTCGTCGCCACAGGCCGCGATGGTGTCGAGCGCGACGCTATTGATCTTCTTCAGCGCGGATTTGACGTTGAACTTCAGCACGCCATGCATCTGGAACGTCTGGCGCGTTGTCAGGCGCAGCGTCTCGCCGGCATAGGCGCGCGCGACTTCGTCGAGCGCGAGCCATTGCTGCGAGGAGATCACGCCTCCCGGCAGGCGGATGCGGAGCATGAAGCCAAAGGCTTTCTCCATCTTCTTCTTTGTCCGCTCCGGCCGCAGGTCGCGGTCGTCCTGCAGATACATGCCGTGGAACTTGAGGAGCTGGGCGCTGTCCTCGCTGACGCCACCCGTCATCGGATCGGCCATGTCCTCCGCGAGGCTGCCACGAAGGTAGCGGCTGCGCGCCTTGAGGTGTTCCATCGGCGACAATTCTTTGCCGGCCATCGTCAGCTCTCCAATGCTCTGTGCGGCCGCGGATCAGCGCGTACCTGCTGCCGGCCCACCGAGGCTACTATAGTGAAGGCGGTCAGTAGGTATCCTGCAAGTAGCGCTTGTCGCGCTCCAGAGCCACCACCGCCTGCTCCGCAGCTTCGGGAGACAGCCCTTTGACGTCGGCGTAAGCGCGCACCAGCGCGGCCCGCACGTCCTTGGCCATCGCCTTGGCATCGCCGCATACGTAGAAATAGGCGCCGCCATCAAGCCAGGCGACGAGATCGGCACGATGATCCCACAGCTTGTGCTGCACATAGACCTTCGTCGATGTGTCGCGCGAGAACGCCGTGTCCATGCGCGTCAGGGAACCGTCCTTGAGTGCCTCCTGCCAGTCGAGCTGGTAGAGGAAATCATGCGTGAAGCTGCGGTCGCCGAAAAACAGCCAGCTGCGGCCCTTCGCCTGCGTCGCACGGCGCTCCTGGACGAAAGCGCGGAACGGCGCAACACCCGTGCCCGGGCCGACCATGATGATGTCCTTGTCCGGTGCCGGCAGCGCGAAGTGCTTGTTGGGCTTCAGCTTGACGCGCACACGGCCGCCGCGCTTGAGCCGTTCGGCCACATAGTTTGAAGCGACGCCCTTGCGCTCGCGGCCATGGCTTTCATAGCGAACCGCCGAAATCAGCAGGTGCGCTTCGTCTCCAAACTCGCGGCGGGACGACGCGATCGAATAGGCGCGCGGTGCGAGCGGGCGGGTCAGCGCCCGCAGCTTTTCGGCATCGAGCGCGATCGGAAAAGTTGCAACGAGATCGATGAGCTGACGGCCGGCGATCCATTCACGGCCCTGCCCGTCCCCAAGCAAAGCCTTCACATATTGATGGCCGGTCTTTTCCGCGTAGATCTCGAGTGTCTTGACGGACAGCGTCGTCACATCGCGCGACTTTATGAATTCGGTCCGCAGCTTCTCGTCACTCGAGAGACCTGCGAGCTTGAGAAGCTCGTCGACATAGACCGGGTCGTTTTCTGCATAGAGGTCAAGCGAGTCACCCGGCTCATAGGCCGGCGCGCCGCCCTCGAACGACAAGGCGAGGTGAATCGTTTCCTTGTCCGAGCGCGACGAATTGAGGTCGACATGCTCGATGATCTCGGCTTCCACCACATCGGTGCTCTGCGGTGCCGCGGGCTTGGCGCCGAAATCGACTTCGATCACGCGGCCGCCGGCATTCGGCGGCGCGAGCACCTTCACGGCATCGCCGATCCAGCGCGCGGCCGGATCGGCAAAATCAAGGTCGCAATCGACCCGATCAACGACGCGCCTGCCGCCGAGTGCTGCTAGCCGCTCATCGATTTTTTTGCCGATCGCGCAGAATTCCGCATAGGCCGTGTCGCCGAGCGCGAGCACGCCGAATTCAACGCCGTCGAGGTGCGGCGCGTCCGCGCCCATCAAATCGTTATAGGCGCGCATGGCGCGGCCCGGAGGCTCGCCCTCGCCCCACGTCGCCGCGATCACGACCAGCCGCTTTGCAGTCGTCAGCGCCGACATTTCAAGATCGGCCATATCGATGATCGTCGGCTTGAGCCCGCTCTTGCGCGCGGCCTTGGCAATGTCGCCGGCCAGCTTTTCGGAATTCCCCGATTCGCTGGCGAAGACGATCGTCAGCGGTTCCGCTGGACGCGCAGGCGCTGCGGGCTGCGCCTGCTGGCCGGCCGCGGATTCGACGCCGGCAAGAAAGCCTGCGAGCCAGGCGCGCTGCACAGCGCTTGCCGACCCGACCACGCGGTTAAGCAGTGCGACGTCTTCTTCCGAGAACGGCGCCGTCTTAGGAATATTGGCGAAGCCTGACGACATTCACTGACCTCTAGAACCTCAAGCGGGCAGCCACGGCTGGATCGCGATGACGATGCCCAGCGTCACCAGCGCGATGCCGACCTCGCCGACCGCCCCGACGATGAACGGGTAGAGCCCCTGCTTGCGCATGGCACGAAAATCAGTGGACAGCCCGACGCCCGCGAAAGTGAGAAGAAACGCCCAGCGTGACAGATTGCCGATATCGGAAGCCTGCTCGCTGGAAAACGCGCCGAAGGTCGCGAGCAGCGACACGACAATGAAGCCGAGCACGAATTTTGGAAACTTGGCCCAGAGAAAAGCCGCCTTGTTCTCGACCGTATCGGCCTCGCCTTTCGCGGCCCAATAAATCGCGTAAGCGAGAACTACGAAACCGATGGTGGCGTTGCGCGTGGTCTTGGCCAGCACGGCGATCTTGCCGGCCTGCTCCGACCAGAGATTGCCCGCTGCGACCGCTTCGGCGGTGTTGTCGATCGACAGCCCGGCCCAGAGGCCGTAGGCGTGATCGCTGAAGCCAATAAAGTGGCCGATCAGCGGATAGGTGAAGAGACCGATGGCGCCGAGCGCGAGGATTGCGGCAATAGCAAAGGATGCATCTTCATCCTTCGCGTTAATGGCACCCTTTGCCGCGATGATGGCCGACACACCGCAGATCGAGGAACCGACCGCAAGCAGACTCGTGAGCTTGGGCGCGAGCTTGAAGGTGCGGCCCAGCCACGTCATCAGGACGATCGAGATCATCAGTTCGATTGCGACCGCCGCAAGGCTGATGCCGCCGAGCTTGAGCACGTCGCCGAGTACGAAGCGCACGCCGAGCAGTACAATGCCGAGCTTGAGGAAGAATTCGTAGGTCGCGATGCCCGCCTTGAAAATATTGGGAACGCCCACCGTATTCGACACGATCAGGCCAATCACAATCGCCCACAGTACATATTCGATATCAGGAAGCGCCAGGTGATTGGCCTTGCCGTAAGCTGTCACGCTCTGCTCGATCAACTTGCCCGCATAGCCAATCGTCAACAGCAGCGCGACGCCGGGCAGAAGCTCGACAAATCGCTGAGGCAACGAGAAACGAGGGGCAGCTGCGACCGCTGTGTTCATGGATGACCCTCGACCTCACCACGGAACGCGCGGCAAAATGCCGAGGACGACCAGAGCGACGAAGGCGGTTGCGATCGCCACCGCCCAGCTGTCGAGCGTGATGCGCTGGAGGAGACGCGGAGGCTCGTGCGAAAAATCGGTCATCGGAACAACTCCCGTTCCATCAACAGGAGCTGCTAAGTAGTAGGTTATTCTGCGAAACCGCAATAAGTGCCGGAAAATAAGAAGAAATCTGCTTTCCGACGCCTCAGGAAGCGAAACAATTTCCTTTCCCGGATGCATTGTGGAGAACGCCGGTAACGCTCGAAACCCGCATTAACGTATGCAAAACACGGAACATGTCGCTCACTCCCGGCTGCACCTCGTGAAATCAAGTTACCGCCAGAAGCTGCATGCAGTGCTGACACCGCGCGAGCACCGGCTGTTCGCAGGGCTCGACACGCCGCAGAAGATCCAGAATTACCTCGACCGCATGCCGGTGAATTTCAGTCTCGATGGCGACACCGCAATGTCGCCGCGCCGAACGATTGCCGCCAACATGGCGCATTGCGCGGAAGGCGCGATCCTCGCCGCCGCGGCGCTTGCCTATCACGGCAGGCGTCCGCTGCTGATGGACATCCGCGCGCTGCCGAGCGACCAGGATCACATCATCACATTGTTTCAGGAGCGCGGCCTGTGGGGGGCGATCAGCAAGACCAACCACGCAATCCTGCGCTGGCGTGATCCGATCTATCGCAACGTTCGCGAACTCGCCATGACGTACGCACATGAGTACTGCCTTCCTGGCGGCAAGAAATCCATGCTGTCCTTTTCGAAACCATTTTCGCTGGCGCGCTACGCGCCGAAGAGCTGGGTGGTCGCGCCCGAAGATCTCGACTGGCTGCTGGTTGATCTCGACACGTCACCGCATCTTCCTGTCGCGCCTCGTCATGTACTCAACCGGCGGCGCCGCGCATCGCGCATCGAGATGCAGGCACAGGATGTGGTCGAATGGGCCAACCCGGCAAAGAAGAAAAGGAAGAAACGGAAGGCGAGACCCTAACACAGCGGCGAGAATGACACGCGAAACAGCGGCCGGTATAACGCTTACGTTCGAACGGTGGAGTATCAATGCCCTCATTCATCTACCGCAGGCAGCTGACCATCGAGTGGGGCCAGTGTGACCCGGCCGGCATCGTCTTCAACAGTCGCTTCTTCGAGATGTTCGACACGAGCACCTGGCACCTGTTCGACGCGGCGCTCGGCGTCAAGCCACACGAGCTTGCCGGCGCCTTCGGCATCATGGGCATTCCGCTGGTGGATGCGCGCGCCAATTTCGTCAAACCCATCAAGTTCGGCAACGTCGTCGACATGACGTCGCGGATCAGCGAGTTCCGGCGCTCCAGCTTCGACGTGGAACACCTCCTCTCTGTCGGCGGCGAACTGGCGGTTGAAGGCGGCGAAACCCGCGTCTGGGCGGTGCGCAGCAAGGACGATCCCGAAAAAATCAGCGGCGCCGCGATTCCCGCCGAGGTGATCGCTAAATTCGACCGGGCGTAATCGTTCCACCCATTCCCGGGATTTGGCTTGCGGAAGCGCTTCGGGCCCTTGCGGCCCGACGCTAATATCCTGACTCGGAAACACAAAAGCGCGCAGCCAATGCGCGCATTCCAGGGGAAGAAGCGCTTGGCCCGGCTGCTTGAATGCAGGCTCAATGGACGCGACCGCGCCGACGCGGTCGCCGACAATATTCTGCTGCTTGATTACCTGCGCGAGAAAACCGGGCTCACCGGGACCAAGACGGGCTGCGACGGCGGCGAATGCGGTGCCTGCACGGTGCTGGTCGACGACAAGCCGATGCTGTCATGCCTGACACTCGCCGCCACCGTCGCCGGCAAGCGTGTCGATACGATCGAGTCGCTCGGCGAAGATGGCCAGCTCTCCGCCGTGCAGCGCGGCTTCCACGAAAAGCTCGGTTCGCAATGCGGCTACTGCACGCCGGGATTCATCATGGCGTCGGCCGGGCTGCTGCGGCGCAATCCCGATCCGAGCGATGCTGAAATCCTGGAAGCGCTCGGCGGCAATATCTGCCGCTGCACCGGCTATGTGAAGATCATCGAGGCGGTGAAATTCGCGATCGCGCTCGGCAAGCAGGGGGTGCGGCCGTGAATCTCCTTCTCCGTCATTCCGGGGCGCGAGCGCAGCGAGCGAACCCGGAATCCAGATGCCCGTTCGGAATTTATTTCTGGATTCCGGGTTCGCGGCCTTCGGCCGCGTCCCGGAATGACGAAGTGGCACAGCCATGAACAAGCCCTTGCCCGCACGCAATATCGGCTCTTACGTGCCGATGATCGACGGACCGGAGAAAGTCTCCGGCCGCGCCAGATACACCGCCGACATAGTGCAGCCGGGCCAGCTCGCCGGCCGCATCTATCGCAGTCCCTATTCGCATGCGGAAATCATCGGCGTTGACGTGTCGGAGGCGTTGAACGTCCCCGGAGTGATTTCCATCGTTACCGGCGATGATTGCGACAGGGGCTTCGGCGTGCTGCCGATCGCGCGCACCGAATATCCGCTGGCGCGCGGCGATGTCGGCACAGAGCAAGGATTTGCCGAGGCCAGGATCACCGTCGAGCACGGTGAGCTTGCCGAGCGGGATACGCCCCGCCCAGAGCCAGCGCACTCGCTCCGGCTCGACATCGGCGAGGATGTGGGCGAAACGGAGCATGCCGACGCCGGGTGCTGACACTGAGACAGCCGCGGGGATAGTGGGGTCAAGGTCCGCACGTGCGCGGTCGTCCAATGCGGCAAGCTCGTGCAACGCATGGGCGCGGCTGATGGTGCCGAGGGTGAGTTGGGCGCCTATCGTTTTCTCGGCGCGGGCGATGGCGTTGTCGCGCACGATGCGGGCGTACTGAGGGCCATTGAGGCTGTTCGCACAGGCATCTACCAGCACATGGACGTAGGGCGAGCCGCCTACCTCGGCGAGGCGACCGCGCGAGCGCAGCCATTCGTCCAGGCCGACAAGGTCCACGGGATTGCCTGTCCCGTGCAGTGCAGAAATCGCCTCGAAGATGGTCGCGTGGCGCGGCTCGTAGAAATCGCTCGCCTGGAGCATGCCAAGGAGCGTG
>DATEKG010000292.1:0-2849 GCA_035277565.1 Pseudolabrys sp. | reverse complement strand
CACCAGCGGCTCACACCGCAGCAGCGCGCCGAACTGGGTATCGGTGACGGGCTGATCCGGTTTTCAGCCGGCCTCGAACACGCCGACGACCTGACCGCCGACCTGCTGACTGCCCTGGAGAAGGTCTGACGGAGCCGCCGCTCAACGCGCCAGGTGCGGTGCGGCCGTGGCCGACAGGATCGGCCGCTGTGCGGCCTCTGCAATCGCGTTCGCGAGACCGCGCGCCATACAGGCGTAGCTCCAGTCGTTCATGTGGAGGCCATCGGGCGACACAAAGGTCTCGAAACCGAGATGGTCGACATCGCGCCAATGGCGCATCACGTCAAAACGGCGAAAGAGATCGACGTTCTCACGCTTGGCAGTGACGGAAATCAGGGTGACCATCTCCTCGGCCTCGGGCTTCGAGATCACCTTCGGCGCGAACTGCGGATCGATCAGCACGACGTCGGCGCCGATCGAACGGATCCTGGACAATCCGGTGCGGATCAATGCCCCGTGGTCGCCAAGCTTGTGGCCGCGGATCACCGAATTGGTCCCGAGCTGCCACAATACAAGGTCCGGCTTTGCCGCCAGCACCGCGGCATCGAACCGCTTGAGCATATCCGCGACTTCCTCGCCGCCGACGCCGCGGTTGAGCATGGTGATCGACACTGCCGGGAAACGCTCCTTGAGCTCCACCGCCAGCCGGCTCGGATAGTTTGCCGCCGGAGAGCTTGCTCCGGCGCCGGCCGTTGACGAAGAGCCAATCGCCACGATGGTGATCGGCGCGCCGGCAGTGACCTTCTGCGCAATATGAGGCAGCGGGTTCGCCAGACGGACCAGATCACGCGGCGCATCGCAGTCCGGAGCCGCGGTTTCTGCGCAGACAGGAAAAGCAATTGCGACGCCGGCGAGCAGCGCGGCGGCGGCTGCCAATTTCCGGACTTGTCGTCCGGGAGTGTCGCTCGACAAAGGCGCGTCCTCGACTGTCATCAGCGGCTGCCGTTTGTCGGCGTCTCCTGCGGCTTCGCTGCGGCGATCACGAAATCGGCCAGCAGACGCCCTATGCAATCATGAACCCGCTCCGCGATGTCAAGCTTTTTTGTCGCAGAGTACAGATCGAACGTGCCGAGATCAGACCAAAGACGCATCATGCCGAAGCGATCGAACAAGGGCACTTCTTGCTGCAATGCAACCCAACGCATGTCCTCGGAATAAGTGCCGAGAGCAATCATCGATTCCGTCCTGGGGCTGTATTGGGCATTGATCAGGACGACATCGCTGCCTGCGGCATGTGCGGCACTGATACCGCCATCGAGCGCCTGAGTGAATTGATCTGGATCAACCGAAAGCATTGCGTCGGTCGTTCCGGTCTGCCAGATCAGCAGCGCCGGCTTGGCCGCGGCAAGGTCGGCCGGCAGTGCCTTAACCATCTCGACAGCCGTGCGCTTGGACTTCACGTCGGTCGTAACCTTGACATCGACACCGGTGAGCATGGCGGAAAGCGCCTGCTGCAACCGCGCCGGATAGGCGTTCTTGACGCCATTTGAGCCGGGCAGCTGCGACGAACCCGCCCCAAGCACGAGAATGTCGATTTTCCTGGCAGCGAGCGCGCGCGTGACGTGCGGCAACGGAAAGCTCGAAACCGCAAGATGCTCGACGACACGGCATTCGGCGGGATGCTCGGCCCTGGCCGGACCGGCCAGCACCATCAGCGCCAGCAAAATCAGACGTCCCGTCATGCATCGCCCCCCGCGTAACCCGGCCTTGCGGCGGGTGGGCGCGGTCCCCCGCCCTGTCGTTCCGCCCGTCTATACCATGAAATCAGCGACGCAACCCCAACCATGATGGCAATTCCAGCAAAGCTGACGATGACATGGGTCAACAGCCTGTTGGAGACCTCGGTGAAAACGAAATGCCCGGCAAATGAAAGGAATACACCAAGACAAAACACTTCAAGGGAATGCTGACCGCACACGATCGCGGGCCAGAAAACCGGCGACTTGAGGGCAGGCCAGCCCTGGGGAACGATCGCAACGGTGATGACGGCCAACGACAGAAAGTGAATGATGCGCAAGACGTCGAGATTGGTCTTGTCGATCGGGTAAATTGCTTCGCCGACAAATCTCGGAACATATGTTGCGAGATGCGGAAAATACCACGTCATCGCAATGGCAAAAGCAAAGACAAGATAGGCGATTGCCAGACCGATCACGACACGCGATTGAATCCATCGCGACAGATTCTGTGCGCCGCCAAGCGCGCACCAGGCGCCAAAGACGAAGAGCAATTGCCACGCGAACGGATTGAACACCCAGGTGCCGCTCGGATAGGCGGGAATGTTCCATTCGAAAAACCACATCAGCACGTAGAGAGTCGCGGACGAAATCAGCGCAATTGATGGCGCTCGCAGCAGCAGCCACAGCATCGGCGGGAACCAGGCGAGCAGCAGGATGTAAAGCGGCAGAACGTCCATGTTCACGGGTTTGAACTTCAGCAGGAGCGCCTGAAAAATCGTCACGTCCGGATTCTTCAGAAAATCGAGGACGCCCATCTCCTCGGTATAGAGCGGATTGTCGAAACTGTTCGCGACATAAGCGATCTCGGCGAGATAGATCGCGAGCAGGAAAACATGAGCGACATAGATCTGCCAGGCGCGCTTGAGAACGCGCGCGGACGCGATAATGAAGCCGTGCTGCCGCATCGCCCGGCCGTAGACGAACGCCGCCGTGTAGCCCGAGATGAACACGAAAATCTCGGTTGCATCACTGAACCCATAGTTCCTGATCGTGATCCAGCTGACCGCGTTGGACGGAATATGGTCCAGAAAAATAAGCCAGAGTGCGATACCGCGGAACAGATCAAGCCGA
>DATEKG010000291.1:0-9958 GCA_035277565.1 Pseudolabrys sp. | reverse complement strand
GAAACGCGAACGCTGAAGGTGACGTTTCCCGCGCATTACGCGAATGCCGATCTGGCCGGCAAGGATGCCGAGTTCGTGGTCACGGCGAAATCAATTGAAGCGCCGGGCGAGATCGCGATCGACGAAGAGTTCGCCAAATCCCTCGGCATGGAGTCGCTCGGGAAATTGCGCGACGCGGTCAGGGATCGCATCGCCCGCGAGCACGCAGGCATGTCGCGCCAGAAACTCAAGCGCGCCTTGCTCGATGAGCTTGATAAAATGCACAAGTTCGAGCCGCCGCCGACACTCGTTGAAGAGGAATTCGACCGGGTATGGAAGTCGGTTCTTTCGGAGCTCGAGACCGAGCACAAGACCTTCGCGGACGAGAATACCACCGAGGAAAAGGCCAAGGACGAGTATCGGGCGATTGCCGAACGCCGTGTCCGGCTGGGCCTCGTTCTGGCCGAAATCGGCGAGAAAAACAGCATCAGCGTGACCGATGACGAGCTCAACCGCGCTGTGATGGATCGCGCCCGTCAGTATGCCGGACAGGAACAGCGCGTATGGGATTTCTACCGGCAAAATCCGCAGGCCGTCGCTGCGCTGCGGGCGCCCATTTTCGAGGAAAAGGTCGTCGACTTCCTGCTCGAACTGGCGAGCGTGAACGAAAACAAGGTTTCGCGCGAGGAGCTCTACAAGGAAGACGACGATTCGGCCGCGTGAGGAGCGGTCCTTGCGCGACCGGCTGTGGGAAAATAGATCACCGGATGCACCGGCGAGGCTAATCTAACCGGCGTGATTCGCGTCAAGGAGTCGAAATGAGAGACCCTCTCGATACCTATATGAACTACCTGGTGCCCATGGTTGTGGAGCAGACCAATCGTGGCGAGCGGGCTTATGACATTTACTCGCGGCTCCTGAAGGAGCGGATTATCTTCATAACCGGCCCGATCGAGGACGGCATGTCCACGCTTGTGGTGGCCCAGCTCTTGTTCCTTGAGGCTGAAAATCCGAAAAAAGAAATCTCGATGTACATCAACTCGCCGGGCGGCGTGGTGACCTCGGGCATGGCAATTTATGACACGATGCAGTTCGTCCGTCCGCCGGTATCCACCCTGTGTGTGGGGCAGGCGGCCTCCATGGGATCGCTTCTGCTCGCCGCCGGCGCCAAGGACCAGCGGTTCGCGCTCCCCAATGCCCGCATCATGGTGCACCAGCCCTCGGGCGGGTTTCAGGGCCAGGCGACTGATATCATGCTGCACGCGCAGGAGATTCTGAACCTGAAAAAGCGGCTTAATGAAATCTATGTGAAGCATACCGGTCAGTCTCTGAAGAAGATCGAAGACGCGCTCGAGCGCGACTATTTCCTGACCGCCGAGGCGGCCCAGGATTTCGGTCTTGTCGACAAGGTCATCGACAGGCGGCCGGAGGAGATGACGCCGAAACCCGCCTGACGGTTCTTCAGGCGGGTTCCCATCCGACTTTCTGCCTAGAACCGAATGCCTCGAAGGTGCCGCTTTTGCGGAGGGGAGTGCAGCGTTATCGTTAATGAAATCTTGATTATCACGTCGTTAGCATGCTTCGCTTAAGGTGTAGGAGTGAAGGGATTTCGGGCCTTCCCAGACTGTAGCCCGCCGTGCTGAGTTAGTTGCGAAACTTGCTTCGTTGCGTGTGGTGGACAAGCGGGGCTTCGCCGGTCACTGAAAGTACGGAAGCGTGTGACGGAGAATGGAATGAGCAAAGTCGGCGGCAGCGATTCCAAGAACACTCTGTACTGCTCGTTCTGCGGCAAGAGTCAGCACGAGGTGCGCAAGCTCATTGCGGGCCCGACAGTCTTCATCTGCGACGAATGCGTCGAACTCTGCATGGACATCATCCGCGAGGAAAACAAATCCTCGCTTGTGAAGTCGCGCGACGGCATTCCGACGCCGAAGGAAATCCGCAAGGTGCTCGACGACTACGTGATCGGGCAGGATCATGCAAAGAAGGTGCTCTCGGTCGCCGTCCACAATCACTACAAGCGCCTCAATCACCAGGCCAAGCACAGCGACGTCGAGCTCGCGAAGTCGAACATTCTGCTGATCGGCCCGACCGGGTCGGGCAAGACACTGCTTGCGCAAACGCTTGCGCGCATTCTTGACGTGCCGTTCACGATGGCCGATGCGACCACGCTCACCGAAGCGGGCTATGTCGGTGAGGACGTCGAGAACATCATCCTCAAGCTGCTGCAGGCCGCCGACTACAATGTCGAGCGCGCCCAGCGCGGCATCGTCTATATCGATGAAATCGACAAGATCTCCCGCAAGTCCGACAACCCGTCGATTACACGCGACGTGTCGGGCGAGGGCGTCCAGCAGGCCCTCCTCAAGATCATGGAAGGCACCATTGCTTCAGTGCCGCCGCAGGGCGGCCGCAAGCATCCGCAGCAGGAGTTTCTCCAGGTCGATACGACCAATATCCTCTTCGTCTGCGGCGGCGCCTTTGCAGGCCTCGAGAAGATCATTTCGGCGCGCGGCCGGTCGACCTCGATCGGCTTTGGCGCCAAGGTGCTTGCACCGGAAGACCGCAAGCAGGGCGAGATTTTCCGCGATGTCGAGCCGGAGGACCTGCTCAAATACGGCCTGATCCCTGAATTTGTCGGCCGTCTGCCGGTCGTGGCCACGCTGGAAGACCTTGACGAGGCATCGCTCAAGAAAATCCTGGTTGAGCCGAAGAACGCCCTGGTCAAGCAGTATCAGCGCCTGTTCGAGATGGAGTCGATCGACCTGACCCTCGCGGAGGAGGCGCTTGGCGCGATCGCGCGCAAGGCGATCGACCGCAAGACCGGCGCGCGGGGCCTGCGGTCCATCATGGAGGGCATCCTGCTCGATACGATGTTCGATCTTCCCAGCCTGGAAGGGGTTGAAGAGGTCGTCATCTCCAAGGAGGTCGTCGAAGGCACGGCCCGGCCGCTCTATATCTACGCTGACCGCAGCGACCGGACGGCGGAGACCGGCAGCGCCAGCGCCTGACCGGTCCCGGCCGCCCCCAAAGATTTTGGAAAAAGGCCCCTGATTCTCGTGAATTGCGGGGTTGTTACCAGGAAGGGACTCGCTTTAACTGGCGAAAGCAGGCCTTCTTGCGGACACTTCCGGGCCGCCATACGTATAGCGTACGAAGCGAACTGGCATACGAAAGGTCGTATCAAGCTAGCAACCGGGCGAGGATTTCGTAACCTCCCTATCAAGAGCGCCGGGCATTCGTGTTCTGCGCCTCCTTGCCCCTCCTACCGGCACTGTCGTTGCGATGCCGCACAAGCGGGTCGGACGACGGGGGCACAACAAAAAGGACCAGGGCCAATGACCACCAAGCCACGACCCCAGCTGCAACCCGGCGAAACCCGGGCCTATCCGGTTTTGCCGCTGCGCGACATCGTGGTGTTTCCGCACATGATCGTTCCGCTCTTTGTCGGCCGCGAAAAGTCGATCAAGGCGCTGGAAGAAGTGATGCGTTCTGACACCTTCATCCTGCTTGCCACCCAGAAAAATGCCTCCGACGACGATCCGGCGACGGACGCCATTTTCGAAGTCGGCACTCTGGCAAGCGTTCTTCAGCTGCTCAAGCTGCCCGACGGCACCGTCAAGGTGCTGGTCGAGGGTGCTACGCGCGCGAAGGTGCTCAAATACACCGACCGTAACGATTACTATGAGGCCGATGCCACCGCGATCGCGGACGATATGGGCGACCGTGTCGAAGCCGAAGCCATGGCGCGTTCGGTGGTCACCGAATTCGAGAATTATGTAAAGCTCAACAAGAAGGTGTCGCCGGAAGTCGTCGGCGTGATCCAGCAGATCGAGGATTACGCCAAGCTCGCCGACACGGTAGCTTCGCACCTTGCCGTGAAGATTCCGGACAAGCAGGAGATCCTTGAGACGCCGTCTGTCACCGTGCGCCTGGAGAAGGTGCTCGGCCTGATGGAGAGCGAGATTTCCGTTCTGCAGGTGGAAAAGCGCATCCGCACCCGCGTCAAGCGCCAGATGGAGAAGACGCAGCGCGAGTATTATCTCAACGAACAGATGAAGGCGATCCAGAAGGAGCTTGGTGACGAGGAAGGCCGCGACGAGCTCCAGGAACTGGAAGACAAGATCAAGAAGACCAAGCTCTCCAAGGAGGCCCGCGAGAAGGCGACGCACGAGCTCAAGAAGCTGCGCCAGATGTCTCCGATGTCTGCGGAGGCAACGGTCGTGCGCAACTATCTCGACTGGCTGCTTTCAATTCCGTGGAACAAGAAGAGCAAGGTCAAGAAAGATCTCACGCTCGCCGAACAGATCCTCGATGCGGATCACTATGGCCTTGAAAAGGTCAAGGAGCGCATCGTCGAGTATCTTGCCGTGCAGCAGCGCGCCAACAAGCTGACCGGCCCGATCCTCTGCCTGGTCGGGCCTCCGGGCGTCGGCAAGACGTCGCTCGGCAAATCGATCGCGAAGGCGACCGGCCGCGAGTTCGTGCGCGTCTCGCTTGGCGGCGTTCGCGACGAAGCTGAAATTCGCGGCCACCGGCGGACCTATATCGGCTCGATGCCGGGCAAGATCATCCAGTCGATGCGCAAGGCGAAGAGCTCGAACCCGCTGTTCCTGCTCGATGAGGTTGACAAGATGGGCGCCGACTTCCGTGGCGACCCGTCATCGGCGCTGCTCGAGGTGCTTGATCCCGAGCAGAACCATACCTTCAACGACCACTATCTCGAGGTCGATTACGACCTCTCGAACGTGATGTTCATCACGACGGCGAATACGCTCAATATTCCACCGCCGCTGATGGACCGCATGGAGATCATTCGCATTGCGGGTTACACTGAGGATGAAAAGGTCGAGATCGCCCGCAAGCACCTGATCCCGCATGCGGTGGTGAAACACGGCCTCGAGTCCAAAGAGTGGTCGATCGACGATGAGGCGCTGCTCACGCTGATCCGCCGCTATACACGCGAGGCGGGCGTGCGCAATCTCGAGCGCGAGCTGTCCACCCTGATCCGCAAAGCGGTTAAGGAACTGATGACCTCGAAGAAGAAAAGCATCGCGGTCACGGCGGCGAGCCTTGGCGACTATCTCGGCGTGCCGAAATTCCGTTATGGCGAGATCGAGGACGACGACCTGGTCGGCGTCGTGACCGGACTTGCCTGGACCGATGTTGGCGGTGAGCTGCTCACCATCGAAGGCACGTCGATGCCCGGCAAGGGCAGGATGACCGTCACCGGCAATCTGCGTGATGTCATGAAGGAGTCGATCTCCGCGGCGGCGTCGTATGTCCGCTCGCGTGCGGTCGCCTTCGGCATCGAGCCGCCGCTGTTCGACAAGCGCGACATCCATGTGCACGTGCCGGAAGGCGCGACGCCGAAGGATGGTCCGTCAGCGGGCGTGGCCATGGTCACCGCGATCGTTTCGGTGATGACCGGAATTCCGGTGCACCGCGATGTTGCCATGACCGGCGAGATTACGCTGCGCGGCCGGGTGCTTCCGATCGGCGGTTTGAAAGAGAAGCTGCTCGCCGCCGCCCGCGGCCGCATGAAGACCGTGCTGATCCCGGAGGAGAACGCCAAGGATCTGGTGGAAATCTCCGACGCGGTCAAAAAGGGCCTGGAGATCGTCCCGGTGACCCGCATGGACGAAGTGCTGGCGCGCGCGCTGGTGCGCACGCCAGAGCCGATCGAGTGGGACGAGGCGAGCGCCAAACTTGCGGCGGACGCAGCCGCCTCGGAGCCTGCGGTTGATGAAGACGGCTCCGGCCTGACCGCGCATTAAGGACGAAAGCAATTGAGAGTTGGAAACGGCGCCGCAAGGCGCCGTTTCTGCTTTTCGAGCTACGGCGCCTCCCCACATGGGGTTTGTCGCATAAGTCCAATCGAATGACGGTTCCGTCCAAGATTTTGGCAGCAGGATCACTAGACGTGTGGCCCCGACGTTGACCGCCGCAGTGCGCCGGTACGATCGGCGATACCAATCAGGGGGCTTCATGAATAACGCGCGAACGATTGTGACAATGGGTGTGGTTATGTCGACTGGACTGCTGCTCCTGGCGGCCGTCAATCACTCGGCGGTGCGAGAGGCGAGCGCAGCATTGGACACAACGGCGCCCAGGCAGGCCTACCGTCATCCGGCCGCGCGGCCGGTCGAGAACAGGGCTCTCGCCGATCTTGGCCGCGACCTTTTCTTCGATCCACGCATTTCCGCGTCTGGCAGGACGGCGTGCGCAAGCTGTCATTTTCCGGAGCTGGGCTATGTCGTGACCGACGCGCACCCACATAACGATTCGGGCAAGCCGACCTCGCGCAAGTCGCAGCCATTGATTGGACTGGGTTACGCCCGCGACGCTTTGGTCGGGTGGGACGGGCGCAGCCCGACGCTCGAGGCGCAGGCGAAGGCATCGATCGCGACCGGCTCCATGTCGATGCGCGAAACCGATGCGCCGGTGAAGGTCGAGACGATCGTGAAACGTGTCAGTTCGGCTCCGGACTATGTAGCGAAGTTCAGCGCCGCATTGCCGGGGCGGCCGATCGATATCGACACGATCAGCCAGGCAGTGGCGGCGTTCGAACGGACGCTGGAACCGGGGGTTGCGCCCTTCGACCGCTGGGTGGCCGGTGACGAAGCAGCCATCCCGGCGTCCGCCAAGCGCGGCTTCATGCTGTTCACGGGCAAGGCCGGATGCGCCGCCTGTCATAGCGGGTGGCGATTTACCGATGATCAATTCTACGACACCGGCACAACAACGACCGATCATGGACGCGGCAAAGAGACCAAGGATCCGGCGCTCGATTTCGCCTTCAAGACGCCAACACTGCGGTCGGTCGCATTGCGTGGACGTCTCATGCACGATGCATCGGTGCCTACGCTGGCGGACGCAGTGCGCCATTACGAAAAGGGCGGTATAGATCGCCCAAGCCGTTCGTCCAAGCTCGTTGCGATCGAGCTGACCGATCGTGACCGGCGTGATCTGGTGGCGTTCATGGAGACGTTGACCGGCGATGCAAAGGGATCGCGGCCGCACCATTGATACCGAGCCATTCAGGACGGTAAAGGCAGCGCCGACTAACCGCTTGCATCCTGCGGCGGACAGGCGGTATCTGGCTGTCCAAGGGCGGTTAGCTCAGCTGGTAGAGCGCCTGCTTTACACGCAGGATGTCGGCGGTTCGAGTCCGTCACCGCCCACCAGCCTTCGCTCGCTTCGCAAGCTACGGCTCGGCAAGCCAGCCTCTATACTTGACGCGAAGCGAACGAAGGCTGCCGCGCGGGAGCCCGAAGGGCGGAGGCGGGCCTTCACGATATAAGCTCGAAGGTGCGCGTATGAACTGCGTCTACATTCTCCGAAGCTTGGAGCATCCAGACCGGTACTACGCCGGCACCACTGCCGATTTGCGTGCGCGCCACAGACAGCGACTTTAAGAAACAAATGTTCAGGACTTTGAATTAGGTCAACGCGACCACTCAGTCTGCCGCCATTCTTTCGTGGGGCTTCCGGGGCAACTTATCTGGGAGATCACCCATGCTGAAAACGATAGCTGTCGGGGCGACCGCACTGTTCGTTGCCACGTCTCCACTCGCACACGCGCAGACTCCTTCCGCCGGCGTACCCGGCCGCTTAAGCGCGGCGGAATGGAATACCCTGACGGACTTGCGGATTGATCTCGTCAAGGCCGCCTTACAACTTACACCTGACCAGATGAAATACTGGCCAGCTGTCGAAAATGCCATTCGCAACCGGGCACATGACCGGCAAGCCCGTATCGCAAAAATAGCTGAAACGGTGGGTAGCAAAGTTGATGAAGGTCCTGCCGAAATCTTGCGCAACCGCGACCCTGTCAATTTCATGCAGCGACGCGCCGATGCCCTGGCCCAACGAGCAGCCAACCTGAAGAACCTCGCTAACGCGTGGCAGCCGCTCTATCAAACCCTCAGCCAGGAACAAAAACACCGCATGGCAGCTCTTACGCTCTTTGTTCTTCGAGACGTAAGTGATGTCATGGAAGAGCGTCGTGCGTTATCTGACGACGACTGAATAATTCACTTTTTCGCGCAATCGCGGACCGAAGCAACGATCCAGGTTCGATCCTCGGCCCGCGGTTGCCCGCGTCGGGTATGATCCTGGCACGGAATGAAAGTCTGCCGCGCTAATTCGCGCGCAAGATCGTTCATGCGGGGTCGGGGAATTTTGCCACTTTTCTCGCAATGTAAAATCGCATGATGCGCTCGGCGGTAGGACGACGGAGCGCGATAAATTCTGCTTTTATCTGCGTTAAATCGTCGCGAATTGTCTCTTCACCCGGGAAGCGTGATCGATAAATTGCATCCACTGTCGCCAAGCGGAAACCGATTGCCTTTAGAATAACGGCAACCGGGCTCGACCAGATACCTGTAAACAACCGTTCAATTTCGGTTGCCGAAAGGCCCGACAGCAGTGAAATGGAAACAATGACTTCTTCGAGCTTTTTTGCTTTCGCAAATTCGTGTACGCGGGCTTCGGTAAGCGGTTTCGATTTGACGACGAGTTCGGCCGTTCTGTAATCCTTACAGAGGCCCGGTGCATCGTTTCCCGCCGCCGGTGCGCTATTGGGCAAAATTTCCCTGATTGTTTCGCTGAGTTCTGGAATATCCGCCATCAGTCTTTGCCGAACGACTTCTGACGCCTTCAAGATGAGGTCGCGAAGATGGTGCTCCGGAATATCAATCCTCCGGGCGACGCGTTCTGATAGCCAATCATCGTCAGTACTTTTTTTGACGAGGATCCCAAAACCCAGATCGGAGATTGCTGCGCCTGGGTTGCTGGCCAGAGTGCGCAGAACTTCGATGTTACCTCTTGTTACCAGATGATCAGTGACTGCTTCGCTGAGCTTGTTACGCGTGGCAATGGCAAGCAGATGCTCCTGTCCCTTAATTGTTATGCATTGGGTAAGAATCTCATCGTCCAGCGAATTGGATTGAGCGAGAACCGGCTCTGCTACCTCAATCGCATCGTCAAGCGCGAGTGTTCGGATTGTATTGGCAGGTGCACCGTCAACAGGCGCAAGTCGCCGCGCAAGTTCCGCGCGAGCACTAACCTCGACGGCTGCGATGAGCACTTTCAAAACGCCGTCGTACAATTCGAGCTGATCAGCGGAATAGTGCCCGGCATTCATAAGGAAGAGGTCAGTCACCCGTCGCAGCATTACTCCGGTTTCGACTGACCGGGTCGCGACTGCGTTTTCAAGATCGGAAATGAGATTTTGCGCGAGCACAGGCCACCCGGATTATGGAATTATTGGTTGCCGACCAGATTGCCCGTATAGATGTAAATTCTACCGTAACGCGAAAGCCTAATGATCTGTTAACTCGCGAAAACCGCGTCGGCGGCGTTTCCTAGAAGGCGCAGTTAACCGTTGGCCGACCGCCTGTGCCCGTGCATTGGTGTCCGCTCTTGGCCACGCCAGGGAAAGGAAGGTTCAGGCGGCCTCTTTCTTTTTGATCACCCAAAGGGTCGCATCAGTGAATAAGGCCCCAGCCGCGTTTGGCACTGGAGAATGCTGTGGCGATTATCGTCCTCAGCGAGAATGTCGATTGGGAAACATCACCCTCATTGTTGCCGAGCTTGGCAAACAGGAACGCGTCGATATTTTCTGCCGGAGGAAAGTATTTGGCAACCGCCTGTTCCAATGCGCACCAAATTTCTTCGCCATCAGCTGATGGCACATCGCCTGCTTTCATCACCGTTTCCTCCAATGGTGGCGATGACGTGGAGGGGTAAATGAGACGCCGCAAACGCAAGCGGCTCATTTCGTCAATGGTGAGGGGGTGACGTACCACGTCATCGCCGCGACTCTTATGACTGAGTCGGATCGATCGGCTGCAGTAACACTGCACCCGAGTTAAAAAATTTGGAACTTCCCCTGCATTGCACGCCATGCGTGAACGGATTGATTTCGGATCGCGTCCGGTTGCCCGGGGATCGCAGGCGGTTCAGTTCAGTTTGT
>DATEKG010000290.1:0-7154 GCA_035277565.1 Pseudolabrys sp. | reverse complement strand
CGCGCGGATTTCAGGGTTGACCGCCCAGTATTGCCAGGCGCGCCGGGTGCCGAGGAAATCGCGATAGAGCGTCGGTGCGCGCACATAAGTCGAAAACATGCGGCCGCCGAAATAGCGCTGCTCCAGGCCTGCTTCGCCGCGGAACTTGATGCCGAGCGCGCGCCGCACCTCGCTGCGGCCGCCATCGCAACCGACGAGATACCGCGTGCGCCACTCCTGTCTTTCATTGCTCGCGCTGTTCGTTGCACTGAGATCGACGCCGGACGCGTCCTGCCTGAATTTGTGGACATGCCATCCGAAACGCATCGCGATATTCGGCCGCGTCCGCGCATGGTCGAACAGGAAACGTTCGACATGCATCTGGTTCGCGCGATGAATGGGTTCAGGAACCTGATCGGTTCTTGCCGCCCGGGCGATCCGGTCGCGCACCTCCTCTGCCGACGGCATGCGCAGCCGCGCCAGCTCGACACCGCCGAAACGCGTGAAATAAGCAACGTCGGTCGGGTGGTCGTCCGGCAGTCCGAGCCTGCGGATTTCGCCGGCAATGCCAAGCCGGCGGAAATGCTCCATCGTCCGCGCGCTCTCGGTGCTGCCCTTTGGATGCCAGCGCGTCGTCTGCTCGGAGTTGAACAACACCGAGCCTATGCCGAGCCGGTCGAGAAACAAGGCAAGCATCAGTCCGACGGGACCGCCGCCCACGATGGCAACCGGAGCGGAATTGATTTGCGTCTCAGGCATGGGATTTTTTCGGCCCTCGACGCGGCCGGATTACACGCCTCAATTGCGCGCGCGTATTCCGGGCACGCGGAACAGGCTGGAAAAGATCGAGCGAATCCATTTATTGCCCGGCTCTCGATGAAAGCGATTATGCCAATATTGATAGATTTCGATTTTTGGCAACTTGATCGGCGGCCTGACGATTTCCAGGTTGAGATCCTCGGCCAGCACCGTCGCGATCGACATCGGCAGGGTGGCAATCGCGTTGGTGTGCTTGGCGATCACCGCGGCGGCAATGAAGATCGGCACGCGGCAGATGATGTTCTGCGGCGGGATGGCCGCCTCGACCGCACGCTCGGCCAGCTTGTGCGCATGCCCGGTGCCAAGCGTCGAGACGAGGACATGATTTTCGGATGCGAATTCGCGCGGCGTCGGATTGCTGGATACGCGCGGATGACCGCGATTGACCACGCTCACATATTCTTCGACCCAGAGGAATTGACGACGGATTCCTTTCACGAGGGACGGAAATGAACCCATCGCGAAATCGATCGTGCCTGTCTCCAGCCACGACTCCAGGTGCTCACCATCGAGCTGAACGACACGCAGGCGGACATTCGGCGCTTCCCCCATCACGCGATTGAGCAGCGGCGGCAGCAATTTGATCACGCCGGCGTCGACGACACAGAACTGAAAGGTGCGGGTGGAAATGCGAGGATCGAATACGACGTGTTGCCCGCGCAGGGCGCGCATCTTGTCGAGCACCTCGCTGACCGGTTCGGTGAGAGCGAGCGCTTTCGGGGTCGGCTCCATCCGGTGCGACACACGAACGAACAGAGGATCGTCGAAATAGCGGCGCAGCCGGGCGAGCGTCTTGCTCAGCGCCGGCTGCGTCACGTCGAGTACCTTGGCGGCCCTGGTCAGACTGCGTTCGCGCAGAAGAACGTCCAGCACCCGCAAATGCTGGAGATCCAGCTCGTTGGAATAACTGTTTGGAATGTAATTTATATCCATGGATTGATAGTATAGGCGGCGTCGCCGACCTAGGCTAGCGGCAATGAGGCAGTGCCCGCCCGCGCGGAGCCTGCCCGCCTTCGTGGGGAAACGCTGCATGGTACCGACCGCGCATCAGCACCGCGTGTTCGATGGCCCGACGCCATGCGTCGCGGCCGCAGAATTCCGCAATGCGCTGTCGAAGCTTGCGACCGCCGTCTCTGTCGTGACGACCGACGGGCCGGGTGGAACGGCCGGTGTGACCTGTTCCGCCGTCTGCGCGCTGAGTGATGAACCGGCGATGATCCTGGTTTGTGTCCACGCCAAGAGCGCGACCAACACTGCCATCAAGTCCAATCGGAATCTTTGCGTCAATTGCCTGCAGTCGGGGCAAAGCGATCTGTCCCAGGCATTCGCGGGTATCGGCGCCATCCCGATGCGCGAGCGCTTTGCCCTGAGCGCATGGGACTCGCTGGTGACCGGAGCGCCGCGCTGCAGGGATGCCTTGATCGCTCTCGATTGCGTGGTTGCAGAAGTGCGCGATATCGGGACGCACAGCGTGTTTGTCGCGAAAGTTCTGGCAACTGCGGAGGCCGACAAGGGCGAGCCGCTGCTCTATCAGCGGCGCACCTATGTCACGACATGTGCCCTATGACGAACCGATATCCCGGATCCTGCGTGTAAGGCGGAGGTTGCCATGTTGCGAACAGGCGAACACTATCTCAAGTCATTGAACGATGGCCGCGTCGTCTGGGTCGGCAATACCAGGATCGACAACGTCGCCACGCACCCGCTCACCCGCGACTATGCGCGCCGGACGGCGGAATTCTTCGATCTGCACCGGCGGCCGGACCTGCAGGACCAGTTGACCTTCGTCGACGGCGCCGGCGAGCGGCGCTCGATGATGTGGTTCCTCCACCGCAGCAAGGACGAGCTGGTTCGCAAGCGCCGGTACCATGAATTCATCATGCGG
Source organism: Pseudolabrys sp. (assembly GCA_035277565.1). Lineage (GTDB taxonomy): Bacteria > Pseudomonadota > Alphaproteobacteria > Rhizobiales > Xanthobacteraceae > Pseudolabrys. Next base: position 4,471 of record DATEKG010000290.1, on the reverse strand, counting down.
CATTTCGTGGCGGCATCGATGCCGCGAACGCCGGACTCACAGAACTACATGCTGGTGACCTATATCGACGACCCCGAGCCGTGGGAACGGGCCTCAATCGGCGCGGACGGCCGCGGCCTGGCCGACAATATCCGCAACTTCTGGCAATACGCGATGGACCACGACCTGGTCGTGGCGCCGCACTTTGTCGACCCGCAGGCCGACCGTTCCGATCCGAACGCCCACGCCAATTCGCCCGCCTTGCGCATCGTCTCCACCAATGACGAAGGCATTGTCGTCAACGGCGTGAAGGCGATTGGCACCGCGTCGGCCTTCGGCGACTACCTGCATCTTGGCGTTTTCTTCCGGCCGGGCGCCAAGGGCGACCAGATTATCTATGGCGTTTGTCCGGCAAACCTGAAGGGCATCACCATCGTCTGCCGCGAGAGCCTGGTCGCGAGCGACCCGGTCGAACACCCCCTCGCCTCGCAAGGCGATGAGCTCGACGCCACGGTGATGTTCGATCATGTGCTGATCCCGTGGAAATATGTATTCCACATCGGCAACCCCGATCACGCCAAGCTCTATCCGCAGCGGGTTTTCGACTGGGGCCACTATTACGCGCTGTTCCGCCAGGCTGTTCGCGCCGAACTGCTCGCCGGGCTCGCCATCCTGATGTGCGAGCATCTCGGCACGGCGAAGATCGAGGCCGTGCAGGCGCGCCTTGCCCGCATCATCGGCTTCCAGCAGTCAACCTATGCGCATGTCCTTGCAGCGGAGGACCAGGGCTTCTATACGCCCGGCGGGCTCTACAAGCCCGACATCCAGCTGTTCAACTGGGGCCGGGTCTACTTCCTGCAGAACCTGGGTCCGATGGTGGACGAACTGATCGATCTGTGCGGGCGCAGCGCCATCATGTTCCCGACCGAACAGCAGTGGCAGGAGCCGGCCTTGCGTCCCTGGTTCGAAAAGCTCAACAAGGGCGCATCCGGTGAATCCTATGACCGGATCAAGATTGCGCGTGTCATTCGCGATCTCTATCTCACCGACTGGGGCAGCCGCCTGTTCATGTTCGAGAACTTCAACGGCACACCCCTGCAGACGCTTCTCTCGCTCACCATGAAGCGCGCGGAATTCACCGGCTCCGGCCCCTTCGCCGAGTTTGCGCGCCGGGTGGTCGGGATCGAAACCAGGTGCGATGCAGTCACCGAGTACAAGACCGTCGCGGACTACGCCAAGGCGCAGGACTCCGCGCGCGGATCAAAACCCGCCGTTCAGGCGGCCGAGTAACGCAAGTCAAAACTTCGAAGGAGCAGCAATGGCAAAACAACGCATCAGTTACGTCCCTCTCGAAAAAATGACGCCCAAAATGCGCGAGGAAATGGAGCGCTGTCAGCGAGAGGGCACGCCGCGTCCCGAAAGCTCGGCGATACGCGCGCACGTGGAAGCGTGCTTCTGGTTCTTCGCCGACTCGTGGAACAACATCTTCCGCAACGGCGTGCTCGATCATGCGATCAAGGAACTCTGCCGCCTTTATGTCTCGCGTTCCGTGCAATGCGAGTATTGCGGCAACCAGCGCTCGGTCAAGTCCACCGTCAGCGGCGCCCTCATCGAAGATCACGTGCTTGATCTGCTCAATTTCGAGAAATCCAGGCTCTACAACGAACGCCAGAAGGCGGCCCTCGCCTATGCCGAAGCGATCACCTGGCATCTCAACACGGACGACGCGTTCTGGGATCGCATGCACCGCAATTTCACGGAGCCCGAGCTGGTCGAACTCGGCTGCATGATCGGTCTCACGCTCGGCCAGCAGAGCTGGCTGCGGCTGCTCAATATCGAGCACCACGAGGTGCTGGCCGGAACCTCGGCCTCGATGGCACCGGGCTACGAAGACGCGCAGAAGCTCAAGACAAGCAAGTCGTCGGCGGAATACTGGGCCAAGGACAAGGCTGCGTCCCAGCCGAACAAGGTCGCGTGACAGCCGGCGGCAGCAGCCGCAACCGGAAAAGGCAGATCAGGAGTAACGGCCGAGTGGAATAGAAGAGACGGTTTCGAATCTCGCCGCGCAGGACAAGGGCGAACACGCCCGCCGGCGCGGCCGGATCGCATATCAGCTCACCAGGGAGGGGCGCATGGTCACCACAAGTGGAAGGCAAGTCGATGCCGTCAGCATTGTCGACGGTTCTTCGGTCGGCAGGCTCATTGTTATTGTTGTGGCGCTTTGCGCCGGGGTCTCGTTCCTCGATGGCTTCGATATTCTGGCGATTTCATATGTCGCGCCCGTAATCGGCGCGGCATGGAAACTTCCGAAAGAGGCATTCGGGCCGATCTTTGCCGCGCACTATATTGGCGCTGCCGCCGGCTCGGTGTTCTTCGGCTGGTACGCCGATCGATATGGACGCCGCATGGGCGTCATCATCCCAACCGCAATCTTCGGCATTTTCGCCCTCCTCACCGTATACGCCTATGATTTCCGGTCGCTGTTCATTCTGAGAATCCTGATCGGCATCGGGCTGGGCGGCGCGCTTTCCAACGCCATAGCCATGGTCGCCGAATATTCGCCGCAGCGGGCGCGGGCCACTCTGGTCAGCGTCATGTATGCGGCATTTCCGCTCGGCGGCGTGATCGGCGGCCCGATCTCGGCCCTGCTGATCGCGAAATACGGCTGGCACGCCGTGTTCATCCTGGGCGGTGTATTGCCGCTGCTTCTCACCGTCGGGCTGATGCTGTGGCTCAACGAGTCGATCCGTTTCCTGGTGCTGAGCAAGGCGCCCACCGCAATCATCGGCGGCATCCTCCACCGCATCGCGCCGTCATTCGCACCGGCGGCGACCGACATATACGTCCTGCCGCAAAGCCGCGGCGTTTCGGCCAAACCGACACGCGAGATCTTCGGCCGCGAGTTTGTGCGGGCCACCGTGCTTCTGTGCATCGCAGCCTTCGTGGCGCAACTGGTGATCGTCTACGTGGTCACCTGGATGCCGCTCGTGCTCGCATCCATCGGCATGCCGGTGACTAGCGCCATCCTGGCCTCGGTGGCATTTTCCGTCGGCGGCATCTTCGGCGCGATCGGGCTCGCGCGTATCATCGACAAGGACAAATCATATCGCGGGCTGGTCGTGACGTTCTTCCTGTCCGCCATTGCGATTGCCGGCATCGGCTTCCTCGCCGCAAACTGGTACGGCCTGCTGGCAATTACTTTCGTCACCGGGCTGCTGACCGTCGGCGCGAACATCGTGCTCTCCGCCTATTCGGCGACGGTCTATCCCACATCAATCCGTTCGACCGGCGTCGGCTGGGTGGTCGGCTGGGGCCGCGTCGGGGCCATTGCAGGTGCGCTTTTCGGCACGGCACTCGTCGCGGCCGGCCTGAGCATCGAAGTGGCCTATATGATCGCCGCGGTGCCGGCCGCCATCGGCGGCATTGCCATCGCGCTGGTGCGTGCGCAGCATCAATCCGCTGTCGTCTATGCGTAAATCAACGATAAACCCGAGGAAACCATATGCATGGCCTCTACCCGAATGACGCCTCCATCTACGATAGTGCGGGGCGCCTGTTGATCATCGCCTTCTTTGTGATCGTGTGGTTGCGCAACCTGTCGAGCCACCACATCGAGGACCACGTCAAACGGCTTGCTTTCTTCAAGGCGCCGATGCCGCGCGCCACCTTCTGGGCCGGGATGGCGCTCGATGCAGTCGGTTGTCTTCTGCTCCTGATAAACTGGCATCCTGCAATCGGCGCGCTGTGCCTCATCGTTTTCACGGTCCTGGCTTCGCTTCTGCTGTTGCGCTTTTGGGAGATGGACGACCCGATGAAGCGCACCGGCATGCAGAACGGATTTCTCGCCAATATCGGCGTGACTGGCGGATTGTTGCTGCTGCTGCAGAACGTGATGTGAGCCGCGGCGATGGACAGGACATTGAAATCGCAGCGGCTCGAGCCGCTGCCGCCCGAAACGACGCCGGAAATGAAGGAGGAGTTTGATTCCTTCTTCAAGACTCTTGGCTTCGTTCCAAACAGCGTCCTCACAATGCAGCGCAAGCCCAGGCTGGCAAGGGCGTTCGTGCAGATCCAGCGCGCAATCTGGGATCCCGAGAGCAAGGTCGACCGCGGTTTCAAGCGTCTCGTCGCTCATGCGGCGAGCCGCACGGCCGGCGACCCCTACAGCATGGCGCACACCGCCAGCGGCGCGCTTCATTTCGGGATCGATGCCGCCAGGCTCGCAGCCATATGTGACTACAGGAACAGCCCGCTGTTCAGCGAGGCTGAACGCGCGGCACTCGACCTTGCCGTGCAGGCAAGTTCGACGCCGAATGCCGTGACGGAAGCAACATTTGCCGGCCTCCGGCAGTTCTGGACCGAAGAGCAAATCGTCGAACTTGTCGGCGTGATCGCGGTCGCCGGTTTCCTCTCGCGCTGGAACGTCACAATGGCGACGCCGATCGAACCCGAGCCGCTCGAGGTGGGTGAAAAATTTCTTGCCCCGCTGGGC
>DATEKG010000289.1:0-5968 GCA_035277565.1 Pseudolabrys sp. | reverse complement strand
GCGGGCTTAGGCTGCCCGCGCGCGCGATCAAGCAATGTAACACCCATCGTTGATCCCACCGTCGTTGTCAGGAAACTTCGTCGGCTCCAGCCGCCGTTTGCGATATCCCGGCCAGATTTCGTCATAGTTCCACCCCTGCGTGATCGGAATGCCGGTGTCGGCGGGGGAACGTCTCCCGTCCATGGGGAGTTCCTATTCGATTGACGATTTATTCGTTCACTTTCCCGCACAAAGACGGATGGCCCAAATGGACAAACCGAAAGTACCGGCAGCGCGTGACACCGAGGTGAGAAGGTTCGACGACGAAGAACGTGCTCGAATCGAGCACGACGAGGACAATGTGGTCATCAATTCCGATGAGAGTTTCCCTGCCAGCGATCCTCCAAGCTGGACTCCGGTCCAGGGCGTTGTGTCGGCCGACGATCGCAAAAGGAAACGCAAGGAAAGATACTGGCCGCGTTGACCGTCTGGTCAGCGGAACTTCATGTTGAGCAGTTTCTCGGCATTGCTGGAAAACAGTTTCTGTTCATCGGCTTGCGAAAGTCCGAGTGATTTTACGGTCTTTATCGTCGGAGCGATGGGGCCCAGCGGCGTGTCCGTCGCGAAAACGACCTGATCCGATCCGAAAAATTCAAGGCCGCACCGCGTGGCGTGAACGCTGCCGCCGAACATTGCCGTATCTGCGTAGAAGCCATGCAGATAGTCCATGTGCGGCCGCTTCAGCGACGAGAGGATTTTCGAATAGTCTTCATCAGACGTTCGTTGGCCCAGAACCTGGAGGCCGGGACCGACGCGTCCATCATAATAGGGGATCATCCCGCCGAGATGATGGGTGATGACCTTCAGTTTTGGATAGCGGTCGAACAGACCCGAAAAGACCATCCTTACCATGGCCACCGAGGTTTCGTAGGGCCAGTGAAAGCACCACCACATTTCGAAGCGTGATTTTTTCTCGGCCGGATAATCGGGCATCGCCGCCGTACCCACCGGGTGCAGCCAGATGGGAAGATCAAGCTCGGCCATGGTGGCAAAAATGGGCTCGAATTCAGGATCGTCAAGCGGGCGCCCGGCGACGTTGGTATAGAGCAGGATACCGCGCGCTCCGAGATCTCTGACGGCGCGACGTGCCTCCGCGACCGAACCCTGCACGTCGGTCATGCACAGTGCCGCCGCGAAGGCAGGGAAACGATCGGGATATTTCCGGCACAGTTCGCCCATGGAGTCATTGGCGATGCGCGCGAGATCGAGGCCGATATCGGGCGCCGCGATATCTTCGATCGCGGGATTTGGCAGCGAAATGATCTCGCGATAGTCGCCGTATTCATCCATTTCCCTGAACCGCGCATCCAGATCGAACAGCTTGGTGACGCCGCGAAGACGTTTGCCGATATTTTCGAGCCTCGGCGCGACCCTGGTCATCTCCTGGAAATAGCGGTCGGGAAAAATGTGACAGTAGATGTCGACAATCGTGCTCATGTTTGTCCTTTCGCATCTTCATCCAGCACCAGGCGCCGCTGAAGCGGCAATGCCTGCCAGCCAAGGCGTTCAACAAGCAATCCCCAAAGTCCGCGTGGCGCCCATAGCATGACCGCGATAGCGACTGCGCCCATGATCAGCAAATAGAGAGTGCCGAGGCCGGAAAGGGTCTGACGCAGCAAGAAGAAGACGATCGTGCCGACAATCGGCCCTTCAATTCTTCCAACGCCGCCGATGACTGTTATGAAAATGACGAAGGCGGTCCAGTCATTCACGCTAAATGCCGTGTCGGGCGAGATTCGAAGCTTTTGCAGGAAAATAAATGCACCGATGATCGTTGTTCCGAAAGCTGTGGCGACATAGACCACGAATTTGATGCCCCAAACATTGATGCCGCTGCTCTGTGCGGCGCCCTCATTGTCGCGGATGGCGGTCAGCGCGAGCCCATGCCGCGATCGCAACAGCATCGTGATGGCGCCGAGCACGGCCGTGGTCAAGGCAAGCGCCAGCCAGTAGGTCTCGAATTCGCGCAGTTCGCGGCTTGGCGCCATTCCAATGATGACAGCCGCCGGCAGGCTGATCCCCGATCCACCGCCAAGGATGGAAACCTGCGATGCAAGCAGGCGAAAAATCTCGGCGACGACCCAGGTGCCAATCGCAAAGTACGCGCCGCGCAGCCGGAATATGAGCAGCGCCACCGGTATGGCGACGGCAGCGCCAACCGGGCCGGCAATGAAAATTGCGGCAATGGGATTGACACCGAACACGATCGCCAGCGCGAACAGCGTGTAGCCGCCAAGCCCGACAAAGGCCTGCTGGCCAACAGACACCAGGCCGGTATAGCCGGCGAGCAGATTCCAAAGGCTTGCCAATGCAACGAATGTGAACATTTCCGCGAACAGCCGCAGCGTCTGACGATCACCCCAATAGGGCGCGAGCGCCAGCACGACGAGAGTCACCGCGATAATCGCTGTGCCGATGCGGCTTGAACGTGTTGCGTGCGCGACAATCATCCCGATACCTTGGGAAACAGTCCTTGCGGCCGCGCTGCAAGGATTGCGAGAAACACAATATGCCCGGCAAGTAATTGCCAGCCGGGATCGATTTGCGCGCCGATGGCCTGCGAGACCCCGAGGATGATCCCTCCGGCGAGAGTCCCCCACATGCTGCCAAGTCCGCCGATGATCACGGCCTCGAATCCGAAAATGAGACGCGCCGGACCGATCGACGGATCGAAATTGGCGCGGACCGCGAGAAACACGCCGGCAATCGCGATAACCGAAAGCGAGATTGCCATCGCCACAGCAAAGACATGGCGGGTGTCGAGGCCCATCAGTTGCGCAACCGCCTGGTCATCGGACGTTGCCCGGAACGCACGGCCGAGCGCGGTGCGATAGAAAATCAGCTGGAGAGTTGCGATCACGGCGACCGCCACTGCAAATTGAATCAATGGAAGAAGGCCAACCCAGAGTCCGTGACCCAGTTCAAAGGTCTGTACTTCGATGCTGCCTGCCTGCAGGCGGCGGCTGTCGGCGGTGAAGAACGCGAGCAAACCGTTCTGTGTGATGATGGACAGGCCGAAAGTCACCAGCAGCGGCGGCAAGAGGTCGTCACCGAGCGTGCGATTGAGCAATCCGCGCTGCAGCACGTAGCCGATAACGGCCATCGCGGGTACGACGAGGAGCAGCGAAGCCAGGGGTCCGATGCCAAACGCCTGCGTCACCATCAGCGAGATATAGGCGGTGAGCACAATGAGGTCACCATGCGCGATGTTGACGAGACGCATCACGCCAAAGATAAGCGACAGGCCCGCCGCGAACATGGCATAGAGCCCGCCGATCAGGATGCCTTGCAGCACGATGTTGATCCATTGCATCGTCTAGATCCCGAAATAGGCAGCCGCGATCTTTTCGCGCGTCATCGCGCGCGCCGGACCTTCGAGCGCGACGCGGCCCTCCTGCAGGCAGTAAACATGTGCTGCGGCTTTGAGAGCCTGCACAATGTCCTGCTCAACGATGATCAGGGAGAGGCCTTCCGCGGTAATTTCCGGGAGTCGTGCGTAGATGTCGCGAACCACAATCGGCGCAAGCCCGAGGCTGATTTCGTCGCACAGGAGTAACTGCGGATTCGCCATCAAGGCACGGCCGATCGCGGCCATCTGTTGCTGGCCTCCCGAAAGCGCGGGAGCCGGCAGGTAACGGCGCTCCGCCAAGGCCGGAAAGAGTTTGAAGATGCGCGCGAGTGTCCATGGCCCTGGCCTTCGCGCCTGGCCGCCGATCAGCAGGTTTTCCTCGACCGTGAGCGAGGGAAAGAGTCTGCGCCCCTCCGGTACCAGGGCTATCCCCCGTGCGACCACATCGAATGCCGCCGCGCTGGTGATGACTTCGCCTCTGAATGTTATTTCGCCGCTTTGCGGATGCATGAGGCCGGCAATGCACTTGAGCAATGTGCTCTTTCCGGCACCGTTCGCGCCGATGATGGCGGTCACTGTTCCAGCATTTGCCGTCAGGGATACGCCGAACAAGGCCTGAAAGTCGCCATAGAAAGCATCAATAGCGTCGACCTTGAGAAGCGGATCAGGCATCGGCGTCGATGCCCATATAGATTTCGGCGACCTGGGGGCTTCGAATCACCTCATGAGGGTCACCATCGGCAATGAACTTGCCGCCATTCAACACAACGAGGCGATCAACGATCGCAAGCAGCGCATGCACAATATGCTCGATCCAGACGATCGAGACGCCATGGGCCCGGATATCCTTTATCAGCGTTATCAGGACTGCACATTCATGCTCGGTGAGGCCGCCGGCCACCTCGTCGAGCAGCAAGACGCGGGGTTTTGTTGCCATGGCGCGGGCCAATTCAAGGCGCTTGCGGTCAAGCAGTGTCAGATGGCCGGCCCGGATGTTCGCCTTGGCGGACAGGCCGCAGCGAGCGAGAAGATCAGCGCATCGATCATAAACGGCGGCTTCTCTTTCGCCCGCACCAAAGGCTGCAGCAACGACGACATTTTCGAACACGGTCATGCCGGAAAAAGGCTGCGGAATTTGAAATGATCGGGCCAAGCCCATGCGGCAGCGCCGTTCGGCCGGGAACCGTGTAATGTCGCTTCCTTCAAACAGCACGCGGCCGGAATCAGGGGTAACGGTGCCCGATGCAATGCCAAACAAGGTTGTCTTGCCGGCGCCGTTAGGGCCAATAATGCCAAGTGCTTCGCCCTCTTCCAGCGTGAGATCGATGCCGTCGGCGATCACCACGGCGCCGAAGCGTTTCGAGACGCGCTCAAGGGCAAGAATCGGCGCCATATCGCAATACGTGATCGTACTATGAGAGCGGCTGCAGCTTCCCTCCGACCGGAATATTCGGCGCGGTCTTGTTCTCGGCAATCACGAGATCGAATTTGCCGTTCTTGCGTTGCCATTGTCCGGCGACCAGCGGCGTTTTGGTAACGTTCTTCACCGGCGCGCCGGTCCATTGGATCGGCCCGACTATCGATTGATAGTTCGTTGCGACGATTGCCTCGAGAATGGACTTCGGATCGTTCAGATTCCTGGTGCGCTTGAGCACGTCGATCGCCACTTCAAACAACGCATGCTGGAATCCGATTGGCTGCGTCCAGGGCCGGTTTGAGGCCTTTGTGTACGCATCGGTCAGCTGCTGACAGCTCTGGCCGGTGAGACCCGATTTGAATGGATGATGCGGCGTCCACCAGACTTCACTGGTGAGGCCGTTGCCGCGCTCGCCCAGAGAATCAATGACTGACGGGAAAAGCAGCGCCTTGCCGATCGTGACAATTTTCGGTCTGAAGCCCTGCTGCGCCGCCTGCGACCAGAACGTCGCGAAATCCGGCGGGATCATGTTGCCTGTCACGATCTCCGCGCCGACAGCCTTGAAGGCGGAGATCTGCGATGTGAAATCGCTGTTCATCAGCTGGTACCGGCCGGGATCGTGCAGCTTGTATCCGGCTTTCGCCAATGCCGGGGGCAGGCCCAGCTTGGCATCACCCCAGGCATTTCCATCGGCGTCATTGGGAAACAGGCCGCCGACGACCTTGTTGGTTGGAAGCCCGTCCCACAGGGCAAGGAACGCTGCAATCACGTCTTCCAGGCCCCAGAAGAAGTGATACGTCCACGCAAAGCCTTTTTTCGGATCACCTTTCCGGCCGAAGAAGTAGGGCTGCCATGGACAGTTGGTGGTGATGCACGGCACCTCGTTGACTTCTGCCTGGTCGGAAACCGGATTGGTCGTGTCGGGTGTCGCCGAAGCGACGATGAGGTTGACCTTGTCGCCAAGGATAAGTTCGGACGCCACCTCCGCCGCACGATTGCCGCTCGACTGGCTGTCCTTCGAAATGATTTCAACCTTGTAGCTCTTGCCGCCGTTCGGCAGGCCCTTGGCAAGAATTTCGCGCACCTGCTCGAGGATGAAACCGTCGGCTTCGCCGAAGCCGGCAAGCGGGCCGGTCTTCGGGCTGACATGCCCGATCTTGATG
>DATEKG010000288.1:0-4767 GCA_035277565.1 Pseudolabrys sp. | reverse complement strand
GGCTGCGGCGTCGGCCTTTGGGAGAGCGCTGAAGTTCGCGTCAATCCGACCGGGACCGTTGAGGTCCTGACCGGCACTCACGCACACGGGCAGGGCCACGAGACAACTTTCGCCCAGCTTGTGTCGGAACGGCTCGGCATTCCATTTGAAAATGTCTCGATCGTGCACGGCGACACCGACAAGGTGCAGTTTGGAATGGGTACCTATGGCTCCCGGTCAGCTGCTGTCGGCATGTCCGCGATCGTCAAGGCGCTCGACAAGATCGAGACAAAGGCCAAGAAGGTTGCCGCCCATATGCTTGAAGCGGCCGAAGGCGACATCGAATTCAAGGACGGAAAATTCACCGTCGCCGGCACGGACAAGTCCGCGGCATGGGGCGATGTCGCACTCAACGCCTATATTGCGCACAAATTTGCCGGACAGGAGCTCGAGCCCGGCCTCAAGGAGACGAGCTTCTACGATCCGACCAATTTCACCTTTCCCGCCGGCTGCCACATCTGCGAAGTCGAAGTCGACCGCGACACCGGCAAGACTGAAATCGTCAACTGGACAGCGGTGGACGATTTCGGAACGGTGATCAATCCGATGATCGTGGAAGGGCAGGTGCATGGCGGCATTGCGCAGGGCATCGGGCAGGCGCTGCTCGAGGGTGCGATCTATGACAAGGACGGCCAGCTCGTGACCGGTTCGCTCATGGATTATTCCATGCCGCATGCGCATGACCTGCCGTCGTTCAAGGTCGGATTGACGGAAACAAAATCGCCCTCAAATCCACTTGGAATCAAAGGCTGCGGTGAGGCAGGCGCTATCGCCGCGCCGGCGGCGGTGATCAATGCGGTCACCGATGCGATAAGTACGGAAGAATTAGCCATGCCGGCGACCGCTCAGGCGGTATGGTCGGCGCTCAAGCGCGCACAGCCGCGCCAGGCTGCTTAGTCACGGGAGACAACAATGTACGATTTCACATTTCATCGTCCGACCACCGTTCGGCAGGCTGCCGGCCTGCTGGCGCGCAATCCCGAGGCCAAGCTGCTGGCGGGAGGGCATTCGCTGCTTCCGGTCATGAAGCAAAGACTGGCACGACCGGCTGCGTTGATTGATCTGTCACTGGTCGAGGGGCTCTCCGGCGTCGAGCAGAAGGGCCGCTCGATCGTGATCGGCGCGATGACACGTCATGCCGATGCCGCCAATTCGCCTGTACTTCAGCAGGCGTTGCCGGGCCTCGCCTCGGTACCTGCGTCGGTCGGCGACCCGCAGGTGCGCAATCGCGGCACGATCGGAGGCTCGATCGCGAACAACGACCCAAACGCAGACTACCCCGCCGCCTGTCTCGGACTTGGCGCGACCATCATTACGAACAAGCGCCGCATCGCCGCCGACGATTTCTTCACTGGAATGTTTTCGACCGCACTCGAGGACGGCGAGATCATCACCAAGATCAGCTTCCCGATCGCGAAGAAGGCGGCCTATGAGAAGTTCAAGCACCCGGCGTCCGGCTTCGCCCTGGTCGGCGTCTTCGTTTCAAAGCGCGGGGCCGATATTCGCGTGGCGGTAACGGGCGCCGGCGCCAACGGCGTCTTCCGGGTGAAGTCTTTCGAGGAGGCACTCAGGAAACGCTTTGCGGCCAAATCCATCGAGGGCATGACCATACCGGCAACGGGAATGAACAGCGACATCCACGCCAGTCCCGAATATCGGGCGCATCTGGTTGGGGTCCTGGCACGCCGCGCCCTGGCGAAGGCCAACGCCTGAACCTCGCAGGCGACGTTGCATTGCCGCCATCGGCCTGAGCCTGGTCCCGGAACCGCCGGCCTGCAGCCGCGTTGGCTTGTCGGGCGACTCTATTGGGTTGGGGCCTTCCATGCTCGATAGTTTTCCATTCTTGATTGTCGTTCTGACCGCAGCAGCAATGGCTTTGGTGCGGCTGAGCGTCTAGACGGCCCGCGCAGGGCGCAGGGCGAAACAGTTATTCCGGAGCGCGATCGAGCTCGCCGAGCAGATCGTGCAGGTCGAGCGGATGCGTGAACATCTGCAGCGACCCGTCAGGCTTTTTCGGCCATTTTTCTTTTGGGCGATCCCAGTAAAGCTCGACGCCGTTGTCATCGGGGTCGCGCAGGTACAGGGCTTCGCTCACGCCATGATCGCTTGCGCCCTCAAGCGGTATCTTCGCCACAATCAATCGCCGCAGTGCGTCGGCGAGAAGACGGCGGTTCGGGTAAAGAATTGCGGTATGGTAAAGACCGGTCGTTCCCGGAGCAGGCGGAGAGCCGCCCAGGCTTTCCCACGTATTGAGTCCGATGTGATGGTGGTAGCCGCCCGCCGAGATAAATGCGGCGCCCGGACGGCTGGTCGTCTGGGTAAATCCCAGCACCCCGCAATAGAAATCGAGCGCCCGCCGCAGGTCGGCGACCTTCAGATGAACATGACCGATCCGCACGCCCGGATCGATCGTGGGGAATTGCAAGGCCTCTTTCTCGAGGGTTACCGGCTTGGTCATATGGCAAATCCTGGCTGTCCGAGCCTCTCGTCACTACATGTAAGACGCCCGCATGGTAGGATAAAGTCCCCGTTATGGCAGAAAAAGCACTCCCCAATTCTATCGATTCAACCCTGGCTCTGCTGGCAGGGGCCGACTATGTCGCCGACCGGTCGCTGGCGACGGTGCTGTTCCTTGCGCTCCGGATGGGGCGGCCCCTGTTTGTCGAGGGTGAGGCCGGTGTCGGCAAGACGGAAATTGCAAAGGTGCTCGCCAAGACCCTCGGGCGGCGGCTGATCCGGCTGCAATGCTATGAGGGTCTGGATGTGTCCGCGGCCGTCTATGAGTGGAATTACGGCTCGCAGATGATCGCCATCCGGCTTGCCGAGGCAGAAGGCGAGGGCGATCGTACCCGGATCGAGCACGATGTATTTTCGGAACGATTCCTCATCAAACGCCCGCTGTTGCAGGCGCTCGAGGCCGATCCGGCGGGGCCGCCCGTTCTCCTGATCGACGAAATCGACCGCACCGATGAGGCGTTCGAAGCCTTTCTTCTTGAAGTGCTTGCCGACTTCCAGGTCACTGTGCCGGAGCTTGGAACGGTCAAGGCCGAGCATCCGCCCATCGTCGTCGTCACATCGAATCGTACGCGCGAGGTGCATGACGCGCTCAAGCGCCGATGCCTCTATCATTGGGTTGGCTATCCGAGTGCCGAGCGCGAACTCAGGATCCTCCGCGCCAAGGTTCCCGGTATCGCCAGGAAGCTGTCGGAACAGGTTGTCGCCTTCGTGCAGGCCCTGCGCAAGGAAGAACTGTTCAAGTCGCCGGGCGTGGCTGAAACGCTCGACTGGGCTGGCGCCTTGACGGAGCTGGACGCGGTCGCGCTTGATCCGGCAACCGTCTCCGACACGCTTGGTGTCTTGCTGAAATATCAGGACGACATCGCTCGGATCGACGGCGCCAAGGTGAAGGCGCTGCTCGATGAAGTGAAGTCGGAGCTGAGAGCTGCGGAGTAGTGCCATGTCCGCGCCGCAGGGTCGACTTGCCGAGAACATTCTTTACTTCGGCCGCGCGCTGCGCGCCGCCGGTATTCCGGTCGGCCCCGGCGCCATCCTTGACGCGCTCGCGGCACTCAACGTCGCGCGTGTGGGCACACGCGAGGATTTTTACTGGACGCTCCATGCGGTTTTCGTAAAGCGTCACGAACACACGCTTCTGTTCGATCAGGCATTTCAGATATTTTTCCGCAAGCGCGGCTACATCGAAAAACTGATCGCGTCACTGCTGCCCGATGCGATGTCGGGACCCGCCAAGGAGGCGCCGCCGGGAGCTCAGCGAATTCAGGACGCGCTCTTTGCCGGCCTCGATGGGCGCGAACAACCGCTTTCGGACATTGAGGTTGATGCGCGGTTGACCGTCTCGGACAGCGAAATTCTGCAGAAGAAGGACTTTGCGCAGATGAGCGCAGCCGAGATCGCGGCCGCCAAGGACGCGATTGCGCGTCTGACCTTGCCGCTTGACGAGGTGCGCACCCGTCGCTTTGCGCCGAGCCGTCACGGCCATCTCATCGACATACGCCGCACCCTGCGCGCCAGCATGAAGGCGGGCGGCGCATTCATCGATCTCAAATATCTGGGTCCGCGCGTCAAGGAACCGCCGATCGTTGCGCTCCTCGATATTTCCGGCTCGATGAGCGAATATACCAGGCTGTTTTTGCATTTCCTGCACGCGGTCACCGATGCGCGCAAAAGAGTCACGACTTTCCTTTTCGGGACGCGCCTGACAAATGTCACGCGCGCGATCCGCCAACGCGACCCCGATGAAGCACTGGCCGCCTGTTCTGCCCATGTGGTCGACTGGTCGGGCGGGACGCGCATCGCGTCGTCATTGCGGGCTTTCAACAGGAACTGGGCTCGTCGCGTCCTGGGGCAGGGGGCGGTGGTGCTGCTCATCACCGACGGGCTTGAACGGGACGCAGATGACAGTCTTGCATTCGAGATGGAACGACTTCATCTCTCGTGCCGCAAACTCATATGGCTCAATCCGCTGCTGCGGTTTGCCGGCTTCGAGGCGCGCGCCAAGGGCGTGCAGACCATGCTGCCGCATATCGACGAGCTTCGGCCAATTCACAATCTGGAGTCGATGAGGGATCTGGTGCGGTCTCTCTCGGGCTCGCTGACGCAAAGCCGCGATCCGAAAGAGATGCTGAGAAAAGTTGCTTGACGGAGGACAATCATGCTGTCGCGCGATGAAGATATTTTGAAAGCCGCTGAAGAGTGGCGGAAGAACGG
>DATEKG010000287.1:0-5517 GCA_035277565.1 Pseudolabrys sp. | reverse complement strand
GACATGTCCGAGGCTGAGCTGTCCGGTATAGCCCAACAGCAAGTTGAGGCTCATGGCCGCAACGATGAAGATCCCGGTAATGATCAAAACGTGGATGAAATAGCTGTCACGGAGCCACAACGGGACCGTGACGAAGGCTGCAAGCCAAAGCCAGGGAGTGGCGCGACTCATCCAATCCGATCCGTTCGAGCAAAAAGCCCCGTCGGCCGCACCATCAGCACGAGAATGATTAGCAGGAAGCCCATTGCATCGCGATAGCCCGACGAGACATAGCCTGCCCCCATCTCCTCGACGAACGCGAGAATGAACCCTCCGAGGGCAGCGCCCGTAAAATTGCCAAGGCCGCCGAGTATGACGATTGCAAATGCCTTGAGCGCGGCGATGTCGCCCATCGATGGCGTGGCAATGAACACCGGACCAAGCAGCGCGCCCGCTGCGGCGGCGAGTCCAGACCCAAAGGCGAAGGTCGCGGTATAGATGGCGCCGATGTTGACGCCCATTAAGGCGGCGGTATCGGAGTCCTGGAAGGTGGCCCGCATGCACTTTCCAAGCTTCGTGTGATGGATCACGAAGCGACTGCCGATAATGAGGACAGCCGCGACGACAAACACGAACACACGAAGCCACGAGACGGCAACGGGACCAATCGTGAGCGCTCTCTCGGGAAACGGATTCGGAATCGATTGACCGACGCCACCCCACACCAGGAGTTCGATGTTCTGCATGATGATCCAGGCACCGATAAGAACGATCATTGTCGTATCGATATCGGCATTGCGGAGCGGCCGCAGGAGAGCGAGTTCGAGCGCGCCTCCGAGGAGGATCCCCAGCCCGACGGCGAGGACCAGGGCGACGAAGAAGTCCACCTTCAGCAGCGCAACGAACAAGAACATCATGTAAGCGCCGAACGTATAGAACTCGCCGTGCGCAAAATTGACGAGCTTCATGATGCCGAAGATCAGCGTCAGGCCGACGCCGATGAGCGCATACGTGCCGCCCAATAGCACTGCATTCACGAGATGTTGCAGGAACTCATTCACGGCTGTTTCACCCGGCCAATTGATGGCGAATGCACCCACCGATGGCCTTCCTCGGCATGGAGGAGGGCCCGACGCCGGTGCGCCGGTCACGGTAACCGGCCGCGTGTTCACGCCACCGAGCCGGCCTCATCTTTCTTCCTTCGCTCACGAACGCGCTCGCCACGATACCGATACCGCGAACTCCAACGGCTTCAGAATTTCGGCTCGATGACCTTTCCACCCTTCATTTCGATGAGGTAGACGTTCGCATTGGACTGTGCGCTGTCATCCTCGCCGGCACCGCCCACTTTGGCAAATTTGTACGTCGCATTCACGCCAGGAACTTGGACCTGCCAGAAGGCCTGCTGAATGGCTTTCGGCTCCGCCTTGCCGGCTTTCCTGATCGCAGCCGCAATCACCTGGATGCCGTCATACCCGCGAAATCCCTCGGTGATTCCGGCGAAGACATAGCCGCGCTTCTTCCACTCCGCGACGAAGGCCCTCGCAAGCTTCTGGTTTGGCCAGTTATCCGAGAACCACGGGGTGAAGCATACGATCGAGTAGACGCCATCCGATGCAGCCGGTCCTGCTTCCTCGATGATCTGATCGGGCGACGATGATGCGCTCGCCGAAATTATCTTTTGCGGCAATTGCATCGTATGAGCCTGCTTCAAGACGAGCGCCAGCTGCTCGACTTCTGTGACGACGAACAAGCTGTCGGCGCCGGACGCCTTGATCTTCGACAATTGCGCGCTCATGTCCTGGTCGCTCGGCGACATAAGTTCCTTCGAAACGATGCTGACGTGATTTTTCTCGAGAAGGTCAGCGAAGGTCTTGTAGTTGCCGAGGCCCCAATCGTTGTTGACGACGAGGAACGCAGCCTTCTTGACATGGAATTCAGGGAGATACTTCGCAAAAGCATCCGCCTGCATCTGGCTGTCCGGAGCAATCCGGAAGATCCAGGGGTTGTTCGAGCGGGTAATCTTGTCGGACGACGAAGTCTCGACGAGCATTGGAACCTGGTACCGCTTGAGAAGAGGCATGATCGCGAGAGTATAAGTCGAGCTCCACGCGCCCATGAGCACCGGAGCCTTGTCCTCCGTGATCAATTTCTGTGCGGCCTCCACGGCCGCCGTCGGATTGCTCCTGTTGTCCTCGATCAGAAGCTGAATATGCTTCCCGAGGACTCCACCTTCCGCGTTGATCTGATCGGCAGCGATTTTTGCGCCGTCAACGATATACGAACCGGACGCCGCGACCGGTCCGGTCAAGGGTTGGTCGACGCCGATTTTGATTGTGGCCTGCGCTGCCGCCTGCCCGGGCGCGAGAGCAGCGAGACACACCAATATGACTAGAACCGCTCGTACGTCTTGACGACTCATTGCCTGCCTCCTCTGCCCAGACTTGCACGGTGCCGTCAGGGCTCTCCGTTTAGGGTGCCTTCGTCTTGTGCCGCTCCGTTTGAACCTTCGGTCGTTCGATGCGCTTGTTAGATTTCCCTGGGCCCTCAATCCGCTTCGGCGGCGTTCAGCGATCGCCCTGCTGCCAGCCATCCCTCCAGCGATCTAAAACGCTGGGGAAGACGCGAATCGCCCGGAATACGGGTCGATCGCCTTGGACTGCTGCGGGCGGTGACAGGCTGCGCGCCAACGTTAACTCCTCCCAGTCTCATTATCGTTTGTTCTGTCATTTTTAATTTCTTATATCAGATGAGTCAATTTTTTATTTTAGCGGGTGAGCGCCATCTCCACTCCAAGGGGCGTCGGGAGAAACGTCCGGCCCTCCCCGCGCTCGGACCAAAGCCACGCATTTAGGCACGGCCGCCTATTGGCGTGCCTTGGCTCGGACTGCGCTTATTTGCGGGGCTCCAGGGCCGATCACGAACACCCGGATTCGGCCATCTGCAGATTGGCGGCATTCAGGAAGTTCGCCCTCTGGTCGCTGGGCACTCTCCCGCACGGACACCTCACGAATCGAATGTACTCACATGTCTGACTGGACGAGCGGCCAGTGAAAGGTTTAATCAAAGATTCTTGATGTCAGAATCAGGCTGAAACGACGATGAAGAGAATTCCTCGGCTGAGTGTGAGCGAAGCGGCGTATTCCGCCGTCAAACAAGTGCTTTTGACCAGCAAGTATTCTCCCGGCGGTCGAATTGATATCGACGACCTCTGCCGTGTCTTGGAGGTCAGTCGGACACCCGTGTTCGATGCGCTCAATCGCCTCGAGGCGGAAGGAATTGTCGAAATCATCCCCCGCAAAGGGACGTACCTCGTCTCGTTCAGCAAGGAGAAGGCGGAAGAGCTTTACGCGGTACGAGAGACCCTTGAAGGCATGGCGACAAAACTGGCTGCCAAGAATCTTACCGAGCGCCATGTCGAGACATTGAAAAAAGCATTGGAAAGACAGTCGGCTTGCTTGAAGGACGATGATACCGAGGGATACGCGAGCGCGACGATCAAGTTCCACAATACGATCGCCGAAGCCGCTGGGAACAAGACACTCGAGCGCCTCTTGGGGACCGTCTACGCACAGATGGAGGCGCTGCGGCTGCGAACACTGTACCTGCCAGAGCGATTGAAAAAGAGTTTTGCCGAACACCAGCGAATCTTTGACGCCTTGATGAAGCGCGATCCGGCGCTTTGCGAGCGAGAGGCGCGAAATCACATAAGAACGACGACGGCAGACGCACTCGATATCGTCGCCAAAAACGAGAAATCCAAAGCTGCGCCAAAGGACTTGGTGCCGACCGAGCCTTGATTTGCGCTGATGCGCTCGCTGCATTCGAAGCATCAGCTTTCCCTCGCCAACTCCTGCAATTTCACCTTGGAGTCCGCAAGCCGCGCCAAATTGACGCTGCGGCGCCGTGCGATCAGCTCGCGCGCCGGCCGCATGTCGCGACCATTGTTCATGGTGATGGCTGCGACCGGTTTGCCGTCCTCGATCCCGAACACCGTGAAAGCCTTGTCGCCGGCGCTGCCGCGCCAGATCAGCGTATTCCAGCGTAGCGGCGCTCCTGCCAACTGGAGATTCACGTCGTATTGATCGGTCCAAAACCAAGGCACTTCGGCATAGGGCTGCTCGCCGCCTGCCATTAGCTTGGCGATGGCGATCGCCTGGTTCTGCGCGTTCTGCCAGGCCTCGATCCGCAGTTTGCGGCCGAGCAGCGGATTGTAATGCCGTGTCACATCGCCGGCGGCGAAAATCTGCGGATCGCTGGTGCGCCCGAATTCGTCGGTGACGATGCCGTCCTCGACGACGAGGCCGGCAGCCTGAGCGATCTCGACATTCGGTTGAGCGCCGATGCCGGCCAGCACAACGTCAGCGGCGACGGCATTGCCACCGCCGGTGCGCAGCATAAGCACCTCGCCATCGGGCTCGATCCCCGTCAACGCGACGCCTGTGAGCAATTCAACGCCGTTACGTCGGTGCAACTCTGCCATGAAGCGGCCGATTTCCAATGGGCAGACGCGCTGCAATGGCTCGCGCTGCATCTCGACGACCGTCACCGCCACCCCACGCTTGCGCGCGACTGCCGCGGCCTCGAGCCCGATGAACCCGGCGCCGACGACGGCGACGCGCCGCCCAGCCTGCAGCAGTTCACGCAATGCCAGCGAGTCGCGAATGTCGCGCAAGTAGACAACGCGGGGATGGTCTGCACCCGGCAGCGAGAGGTGGCGGGCCCGGGCACCCGTCGTGAGCAATAGTGCGTCGTAAGGCACTGCCTCGCCATTGGCGAGCGCGATACGCTGCGCCTTGCGGTCAATCGCCGTGGCCGTCTCGCCTGGGCGGAAATCGATGCGATTGTCGGCGTAGTACGCGACCGGCCGCAGGTAGGTCTTCTCGACCGGAATGGCGCCGGCGAGCAATTCTTTCGAGAGCGGCGGCCGCTCGTGCGGCGGGTGGAACTCGCTGCCGATCAGCGTGATCGGGCCGATATGACCCGCTTCGCGCAGCGTCGCGGCCGCCACGCCGCCGGCGTGGCCGGCACCGACAATGACTATGTGCTGTGTCGCACGGGTCATATCGACGTGGGAACCTCGGCCGTGCCGACCCTTAGGGACTCAGGCCACGCTCCGGCGATTGACGGCGAGGCGCGCATCGACGAACGCCACAGTGGAATCGAGGGTCGTCGAGCGCATGCCTTGCTGCATGGCGATAGCTTGCACCAATCGATCGACTCGTTCGACGTTCGGTGCGCCAGCGAAAAGTGCGCGCGCCACCGAGGACGGCCGCACCAGGCTCTCCGCTGCGGTCGCGTATTTTTCGAACGGCACGAGATCGGCGGGCGCTGCCCCCAACTTGATGCAGAGATCCGAGACCCAGCCATAGATCGCGCGGGATTGCGCCAGGTCGCTGTGCACTGCCTCTTTGATCGAGCGAGCCTCATCTTTGAGCACGCACCGATAGTTGCCGGTAATCAGCATCGCCCATTTGGCAAGCGGGACGAAGACCGACTCATGCACGCGCAGCTTCACCGGCAGTTCGATCTTGCCAT
>DATEKG010000286.1:0-7930 GCA_035277565.1 Pseudolabrys sp. | reverse complement strand
CCTTCAAGCTCGGCCTGGATCTGAGGATCGGATTCGCCAGCAGCTCTTGCGATCAACTCGGCAGCCCTTACGCGGTACTCGTCCCACGGGCTCATGCGTCGTCCCACCCCTCCGTGACGTTCGCTTGGTAATGCGTCAAATGATGCATCGTTCCCTGACTATCGCTGCATGCACGCTTTTCCTGACGCGGCCGGTATATCGGTATGGCGGCGTGTCGTTTTCGGACGCACTCGTCAGTGCGGTTCGCAGGCTTTGATCTCCGCTTGCCGATGTCGTCCGGTGAAACCGCCGCGGTTCCCATCCGAATGACGGCGACGCCGGCGCGGTCGGCTCGGCGCTGGTCGCCGCCGCGCTGCGTGCGCGGCGCAGGATGAGGCTCTTCACGTTTACGCTGGCGTCGGGCGATTTTCTGATCCGGTCGTTTGGATGAGATGCGTCCGCCCGTGGACGCTTTTTGATGCCCAGGCTCGGCCGGTTGTCGCAATGGACCTGTTGAGGTCGTTTTAGTCCAAGTCTTTGGACGTGAATTCGTTTAATTGCCTGCCGCGAACTCGCCCGAAAGTATGAGCCATTGTGACGTGGCTTACAGAAGGCGAGCCAAACCCGTTTTAAGAGTGACTGCATATCGGCCTTTTCAACGTCCAGCCTGCCATCGCTGCATTTTCAGAACACGGTTATTCGGGGGCTCATGTCTAAAGCGGGCAATTCATCAATAGTGCGGTTTTCGACTGCCGATCTGCCGGAAAAGGATCGTGTCGCCATGTGGCGCGAGCACTATGGCCGCGAACTCATGAAGCTCGACGTCGAGCCGCTCGGCGATGTCAAATTCGAGTGCACCGTCAATGCCCGCTTGTTGCCCGGTGTGCAATTGCTGTCGGCTACGACGTCTCCGCTTCGGGTCAAACGCAGCCGGGAGCTTGCCGCGGACGGAAACGACGAGCTTGCACTCGTCCTCAACCAATCCGGCCTGGTCCATGCCTCGGCGCGCGACAGTGATGTCGTGCTGCGGAAAGGCGACGCATTGCTGATGAGCAGCACAGAGGCAACGACGTTCGAACGGTCTTCGCGCGGGAGCTCCCTGACGATTTTGATTCCGCGCTCCGTGCTGACGCTGATGCTGCCGAATGTTGATGGTCTCCTGATGAAACCGCTGCCTCATACCGGTGGTCTTCTGGATTTGCTGCATTCCTATGCGAGATCGCTCTTCAGTGACAATCTTTTGACCGATGTCAGAGTTCAGCGTGCCGCGGCTCATCATTTGCACGACCTGGTGGCGCTTGCGCTGGGGGCAACGCGCGATGCAACTGATCTGGCACGGCAGCGGGGCTTGCCCGCCAGCCGGTTCAGCATCGCCAAGACCTACATTATCCAGAACAGCAGCCGGCGCGACCTTTCAGTGACTTCCGTCGCCGAACATGCCGGGATGACGCCACGCATGCTGCAAAGAATGTTCGAGCGCGACGGCCTGACATTCACCGAATTCCTGCTCGCCCAGCGGCTCAATCACGCTCACCGGATTCTGACCGAGCCAAGGTCAAACGGGAAACCCGTCGGCAATGTCGGGTATGAGGTCGGATTCAACGATCTGTCGTATTTTCATCGCGCCTTCAGGAAGCGCTTCGGCGGCACGCCGCGCGAGATAAAAAATGAAGCCGATTTTCCGGATGATGTTTGACAGAATCCGGCAGAAGGTTGCGGGCGGAGAGGCTTCTCTCCGCCCGCACCGCGTCAATACCAATAGCGGTGGTGGTGACGCCAGTACCAGCGATGATGCGGGTAATATCCGTAGTGATAGCGGTACCCGTAATAGTTGGGCCGCCAGCCGCACCGGTATGGGCCGCACACCCAACGAACCTGTTCCACATTTGCGTTGCTCGCTGCGGGCATCGGGGCAACCGGCGCTGCGGACGCCGCCGTTCCGATGAAGGCGCTGCACAACGCAGCAGCGCCGAGCAGTAGTCTGGTCCTAGTCATGCGCAATCCTCCCAGGATATACGCCGCCCCTAACGCGCGAATATGGGCCTTGGTTTCCGACCAAACTTGGTCAATTTGCTTAAGGATTGTTCAGACAGCCAAACATTTTATTGATCGGGCAAGCCGCAGGTTTTTCATGCGATGTACGTTGCCGACATCGATACGCAGCTTGCGCATCCAGGCCGTGCTGTTTATCCTGAGCAAACGGGGAAATGGCAGTCTCCCCGACAGACGGCAGCGCCGTCCAAGCACTGCGCACACTCGTTGTGAGGGTGTTTGCGCATGGACGGATCCGGACCTCCCGAAATCGAATACGCCGCGCCGCAGGCCAGGAAAGCGCCGATGGGCGAAGTGGCGCTCTATTTTCTCCGCCTGGGATTGCTCGGCTTTGGCGGCCCCGTCGCGCTGGTTGGGCAGATGGAGCACGAGCTTGTCTCGGACCGAAAATGGCTCACCAGGGAACAGATGCGCGAGGCGATCGCGATCTGTCAGTCGCTGCCGGGACCGCTCGCGATTCAGGTCGGCATCTACATTTCGTATCTGCGAGCCGGCTTTTGGGGTGCGTGGGTCGGCGGTTGGACCTTTATCTTTCCGAACTTCGTGATCGTTGCAGCGTTGGGTGCGCTATACGTCTATCTTGGCGATCTCAAGCCGGTGACCGCGATTTTCTACGGCGTGAGCCCGGCCGTCATCGCCCTGATCCTGCACTCGTGCTACCGCCTGGCGAAACTGGGCATGGAAGATGCGGTCCAATGGGCGATCGCGGCCGTATGTTTCGCCGTTACGATTGCGCTGCAGGCTGAAGTGGCTCTGCTCTTTATCGGGGCCGGCATTATCGGAATTCTGTACTACGGCAGCATTTTCCGCCGGGCGCGCTCGACGCTGCAAAGCGTTCTGGCGGTCCCGATATTGGCCCAGATCGCGCCGGCTGCGACGGGCTCGACGCTGACCAAACTCTTTCTCTTTTTTCTCAAGGCGGGTTCGCTGACATTCGGCAGCGGACTCGTCATTGTTCCCTTTCTGGAGCAAGGCCTGGTCCAGCAGTACAGCTGGCTTGATCAGCGGCAATTCCTCATTGCCGTTGCAATCGGCATGATCAGTCCGGGCCCGGTCGTCATCACGGCCACTTTCGTCGGCTATCTCGTCGCAGGTTTTTGGGGTTCGCTCATATCCACAATCGGCATTTTCTTTCCTTCATTCATCCTCGTCCTTGTTGTGGCGCCGCTTTTGGCGCGTCACCGGCGCAATGCGAATGTGCAAGGCTTCGTCAAGGGAGCCTATGCGGCCGCAATCGGCACCATTCTTGGTGCCTGCATTCTGCTCGGCAAAATAGCCATCGGCGACTGGCTGACCGCGCTCATTGGACTGGCATCGCTTGGCATTCTGTTCCGCTGGAAAGTCAGCAACCCGCTGCTCATTGCAGCAACGGCGGCGGTCGGCTTACTGGCATTTCCGATCATCGAGCCCTCCTGGGTGATGGTTCGCTAGGGCGGGCAGCGTTATTCTTGAAATCCTGCTGCGGCCATAGTTGACTCAAGGCAGACATTGAGGCGCCGCTTCCCCTGATTCATCGAGGTGGCCGCGCGGAGTAAACCCATGCACTCGCAATCAATTGACGACTATCGCCATTCACACGTGTTCCTCGGCGACGCGCACGAACGCAACGAGCGGAAAACGTGGGGCGTCATCGCGATCTGCGCCGCGATGATGGTTGCCGAAATTTTCGGCGGCTGGTGGTTTGGTTCGGTCGCGCTGATCGCCGATGGGCTGCACATGTCGACCCATGCCGGCGCGCTTCTCATCGCGGCATTGGCCTATACCTGTTCCCGGCGTTACGCAGGCGACGATCGACTGACATTTGGTACGGGAAAGTTCGGCGACCTGGCCGCGTTCACCAGCGCGATTGTGCTGGCGATGATCGCGATTCTTATCGGTTACGAAAGTTTTGAGCGCTTTGTGAAGCCGGTGACGATCGCGTTCAACCAGGCCATCCCGATTGCGGTTGTCGGCCTCGGCGTGAACCTGCTCAGCGCCTATCTGTTGCACGACGAACATGACCATCATCACGGAGGAACGCACGTCCGACATCATGGCCACGACCATCACGTCCATCGTGACCACAATTTGCGCGCGGCGTTCGTCCACGTGATGGCCGATGCCGCAGTCTCCGTGCTCGTCATCGTCGGCCTGGTCGCGGGCCGGCAATTTGGCTGGATCTGGATGGATCCGCTCATGGGGATCGTCGCCACAATCGTCATCTTAAGCTGGTCATCGACGCTGATCCGGTCTGCCGGTGCAATACTTCTTGATGTCTGTCCCGATCAGTCACTGTCACGAAAAATCGCCCTGCGTCTTGAACAGGGCAGCGATCGAATTTCCGATCTTCATCTGTGGCGACTGGGTCCGGGCCATCTCGCGGCCGTCATTTCGATCGTAACTCATGACCCGCGCACGCCCGAGCAGTACAAGAGACGACTGTCCGGTCTGCCAGGTCTGTCACACGTGACGATCGAGGTCGTCCTTTGCCAGGGCGAGCCCCATTGAAGCGCGCACGAACCACCCCCGGCAAACCGGTGGCCTGCGACGGCAGGAATGCCAGCGAACAATCTTGTGTTGAGGCTGCGCGGTTTGCGCGCAGCCTCATTGTCTATTCCGGCGATCAGCGGTTCAGGCAGCCGTAGAATTCATTCCAGGCCACCGGATTTCTCTGCGATTTGGCCATGTTGCAATAGGAGCTCGTGGCACGGGCTTCCCGGACCGGCGGAGCGGCCGCAGCTGTGCGTGGCGGCGTTCCCAGGCAGCCGTAATAGCTGTTCCAGGCCACCGGGTTCCTCTGCGACTTTGCCATGTTGCAGTAGGGGCTCTTTGCGGGGGCCTCGCGGGAAACGTTCTTTGCACGGGTTTCCCGCGCCGGCGCGGCGGCCGCAGCGACGCGTGGCGATTTTTCCAGGCAGCCGTAGTAACTGTTCCAGGCCACCGGATTTCTCTGTGACTTGGCCATGTTGCAGTAGCTGCTATTTGCCGGGGCGGCCTCACTCTTGACCATTGGGGCGGCGAAAACCGCAACCGACAGTGCTGCGGCGACTGTGAGCAATTTCTTCATTATGAGCTCTCCTATTTTTCCTCCCTCACCGCCGCGTGCCAATGAGGCCGGGACATCCGGAGATCGACGCCGGCGATGCTTCAGGCGGCGAGGACAAGCATCTCCCGGCCGCCGGGTTTCACATTTGAGTGGAATGCAGATGCGACACTTGCGCGCGGTTGAAGAACCTCGCTCGGCCAAGTCGGCCTGCGGCCTCAGCGCACCATCTCCCGCACCAGCGGAATGACCTTGCGTCCGTATAGCTCGATGCTGCGCATCATCTTTTCGTGCGAGAGCGGGCCGGCACTGTATTTCATGTCGAAGCGGCTGACACCGAGCGCCTTCACGGTGGCCGTGATTTTGCGCGCGACCGTCTCCGGCGACCCGACATAGAGAGATCCGGCCGAGATCTCGCGCTCGAAATCGGCACGGGTCATGGGCGGCCAGCCGCGCTCCGCGCCGATCTTGTCGCGCATCCGCTTGTAGTCGGCAAACAGGTCCTCCTGTGCCTGCGCGTCCGTTTCACCGACAAAGCCATGCGAATGGACGCCCAACGGCAGTTCCGGTTTTCCCATTTCCCTGAGCGCGCGCCGGTAGAGATCGGCGAACGGTGTGAAGCGCCGCGGATCACCGCCGATGATCGCCAGCATCATCGGCATGCCATAGTGCGCCGCACGCATGACCGATTGCGGAGTGCCGCCGACGCCGATCCAGGTCGTGAGCCGGCCGGACTCGGTCTTCGGATAGACGCTCTGGTTCTTCAGCGGCGGACGCGTCGTGCCCTGCCACGTGACAGGCTGTTGCGTGAGGACAGCGGCGAACAGATCGAGCTTCTCGTTGAACAGTTCTTCGTACTGGTTGAGGTCAAAGCCGAACAACGGAAACGATTCAACGAAAGAGCCGCGCCCAAGGATCACTTCCGCGCGTCCGTTCGAGAGCGCGTCGAGCGTTGCAAATCGCTGGTAGACGCGGATGGGGTCGTCCGATGACAGAACTGTCACCGCAGAGCCGAGCCTGATGCGGCTAGTGCGGTCCGCGATTGCCGCCAGCACCATTTCCGGAGACGCGACGGCGAAATCCGCCCGGTGATGCTCGCCCACGCCGATGAAATCGACGCCGACCTTGTCGGCAAGGACTGCTTCCTCGACAAGGTTGCGGATGACTTGCGCCGCATGCAGCGGCCTGCCGTCCGGCCCGTTGGTGACATCGCCGAAAGTGTCGAGCCCGAGTTCGATTGTCTTATCCATTCAGTCTTATAACCACATTGCGAGCCGGATGCCCTTGACCCCCGCCACGGCGGTCCGAGAGGGCGCATATCCAGACTCGTGCAGAACCGGCCAGTTGAGGCGGGGCGACCGTCCCATGCGGTCTCAGACGACGATCAAATCTTTCCCGACAATGATCTCGCCCTTGAAATATTTTGCCGCCGGCGCTCGCCATTGATCATCACTGATGCTGTCGATCGCCGGGGTCAGGTGCGAAAGCACGAGCGTCTTCACGCCCGCTTCGGCGGCGATCCGGCCGACATCCTCGGCCGGAGTGTGGTCGGCCTTCATATGCGCCATGAATGCTTCGAACTTGACCGGCCGGCCTTTGGCGATCTGACCGCGGATATAGTTTTCCACCGCCGGCACGAGCATTGTCTCGTGCACGAGAACGTCGGCCCCCTTGGCCATTTTCGCGACCGCGTCGAGCGGCGCGGTGTCGCCGGAAAATGCAATTGAGCGGTCCTTGAAATCGAAGCGGTAGGCGAGGGCGGGCTTCACCGGCGGATGCTCGACGACAATGGCGGAGACCTTCACATTGTCGTCCTGGGTGACCGGACCGGCGGCCGAAACTTCCTGGACATTGACCGATTTCAGCGGCGCCATCTTGAAGTCCTCGGCCCAGAAATCGACCGTTGTCTTGTAGGCCCGCATGAAGTCTTCCGTCATTTGCTTGAGCGGGGGAGGGCCGAAGGCGCGCACATCCAGGTGCAGACCCTGGATCCATCCGATAATCAGCAGTGGGCCGTACTCGATATTGTGGTCGGCGTGATGGTGAGTGATGAAGATCGATTTGATCGCTCCGAAGGGAATTCCGGTGCTGGCGAAGCGGTCGGTGACGCCGAGGCCGCAATCGAGAACATAGGCCGCACCGTTGCTCAACATGATGTGCGACGTCATCATGCGCGTGCGCCCGGGCACTGGGCCCGCTCCCGTGCCGAGCAGAACAAGCTTGGTGCCCTTCGCATCCTTGAGCGCAGCTTGCGCTTTTTCCGCAGCAGTTCTTGTCGCCGGCAACTGGGCGTTTGCGGTGTCCGCCGTTGCGGCCAGAGCCGGCGCCGCCGCCAGCCCTGCAAGCAAACTGCGGCGCGAAATCGTGCTCGAATTGTCTGTCACCGGTTTTCTCCCACGTTATCGTTATATGCGGATGGCGTCTCTTGGGGCAGTTTGCCTTACGGGGCTGCGCGTGTCTCTGCTGAAATTCAAACCCGATTGCGGGATCCCTGTTGATCCGCACCGTACTGCTGGACAAAGGGGTGGCAAGAGCGGCAACGTCGGTTACCCGCCTGAGCGGCCCTACCCGGAGACGAATTCATGTTGCTTGCAGGCAAGACGGTTGTTGTCGTTGGCGGCTCTTCCGGCATCGGCTTCTCGACCGCCGAATCGAGGGCGCCGATGTCATCATTGCTTCGCGCAATGCCGATCGCCTGAAAGCAGCCGCGGACAAGCTCGGTGCGCGGGCAATCGTCGCGGATGTCACCAGCGACGAGAGCATTGCTCAGCTTTTCCGGCAATGCGGCGCCATCGACCATGTCGTGGTGACGGCTGCGCAACTTCGCACCGGCCCGTTCAGGACTGTGTCGATGGACGATGTGCGCGCGACCATGGA
>DATEKG010000285.1:0-2321 GCA_035277565.1 Pseudolabrys sp. | reverse complement strand
CGCCGGCCTTCGCCGGATCGACGGCATCATGCACGCGGCTGAGAATCAGATTGCCGTCGCCGTCATATTCAAGGTCGGCATAGAATTCCGGTACGAGCTTGACGCCCTTCGCCTCGTAGGCGGGCTCGTGCGCGGTAAACGCCATGCCGAGGATCGGTACGCCGAATGGACGTACGGCATCGGCGATCGCTGCCGCGATCTTTTCATCACGAGCGGCCATGCCGTATAGCGCGCCGTGCGGCTTCACGTGATTGAGCGGCATATTCTCGGCGTCGAGAAATCCTTTCAGCGCGCCAACCTGGTAGGTGACAAGATCGCTCACTTCCGACGGTGATACCGCCATCGGCCGGCGGCCGAACCCCTGCATGTCGGGCAGCGATGGATGCGCGCCGACCTTCACGCCATGGCTTTTCGCGAGGCGGACGGTCGCGCGCATGATGGTCGGATCGGATGCATGGAAACCGCAGGCAATATTCGCGAGGTCGATATGCGGCATGAGCGCGGCATCATCGCCCATGTGGTAGAGGCCATAGCCCTCGCCCATGTCGCAATTGATGGTCAGCCGCATCCGGACGCTCGCAATAAACCGGCGATGCACCAGCTTGTCCGTAATCGAGCGGTCAAGGCAATAGACGGCAGAACCGCATTGCCCATTTTTGCGTCGCCACAGGCAATGCCATAGTGTAGCTGCCCCGAAGGGGGCCCGAAGGAGTGATGAATGCTCGACCCGTCCGGCAAGGCGAAAACGCCTGATCGAGCGGTGTCCGGCGGCCCGCCGCTGGATTTCCAGGAGCATCTGCGTCTGCTCGAGAGCCGCGGCCTGCTCACGCGCATCGACCGCGCGATTGACAAGGACCGCGAGCTGCATCCGCTGGTACGCTGGCAATTCCAGGGCGGATTGGCCGAAGAGCAGCGCCGCGCTTTCCTGTTCACCAATGTGGTCGACGGTTCGGGGCGGCGCTACGACATTCCGGTAGCAGTCGGCGCCATCGGAGCGTCGCCCGAAATCTACGCCATCGGCATAGGCAAGCCGGTCGAGAGCATCGGCGAAGCCTGGACTCAGGCGATCGCAAAGCCGATTGCGCCGGTCGTCGTTTCGTCTGCTCCCTGCCAGGAAGTTGTCGTGAAAGGCGCCGACCTGTTGCGGCCGGGCGACGGACTTGCCCGATTGCCGGTACCGATCTCGACCCCCGGTTTTGACTCCGCACCCTATCTCACCGCGACGCTGTGCATCACGCGCGACCCGGAAACCGGTGTCCAGAACATGGGCACCTATCGCGGCGCACTGAAGGCGCAGGATCGTCTTGGCGTCCGCATGTCGTCGCGCCCCGGCGGCGCCGGCGGTTATCTGCATTGGCGGAAATACCAGAAGCGGAAAGAGCCGATGCCTTGCGCCATCGTCATCGGCTGCGCGCCCGTCATCCTGTTCACCGGTCCGCAAAAACTCGCGATCGACCAGGACGAAATGGCGGTCGCGGGCGCGCTCGCGAGCGCGCCGATCCGCACGGTGAAAGCCGCAACGGTTGATCTGCGGGTACCGGCTGACGCGGAAATCGTCATCGAGGGGCTCGTCGACAGTGAACTGCTCGAGCCGGAAGGCCCGTTCGGCGAAAGCCACGGGCACGTGGCGCTCGAGGACTTCAACATGTCGATGAAGGTGACCGCGATCACCCACAAGCGGAAGCCTGTCTTTGTTTCGATCATCAGCCAGGTCACGCCGAGTGAATCGAGCGTGATCAAGAAGGTGGCGTTCGAACCCATGTTCCTTTCGCACCTGCGCGATCAGCTTGGCGTGCGCGGGATCAAGAGCGTCACGATGCACGAGCCCTTCACCAATCTCCGCAAGGTGATCTTCCTGCAATTTGCGCGCGGAACCGCGCGCACCGAGGTCTGGCGCGGGCTGCAGGGCGCGGCCACACTGCGCGCCGACTGCGGCAAGATCTGCATTGCGGTGAGCGAGGATATCGATCCGGCCAATACCGACGCGATCTTCTGGTCGCTCGCCTACCGTTCCGAGCCCGGGCAGGACTTCCACATTATTCCTTACCGGTCGGCAGGGCACGGGCCAAAATCGGGCGCGCGTGAGGATTCGACGATCCTCGTCGATGCCACACTCAAGCACGACATGCCGCCGCTGGCGCTGCCGAAGCGCGAATATATGGAGCATGCGCGCGGCATCTGGAACGAGCTGGGCCTGCCGCCGATTACTCCGCAGCCGCCGTGGCACGGCTATTCGCTCGGCGACTGGGACGAGCACTACGACGTCTACGCACGCCGGGCCGTCGAGGGCCGATGGCCGGAAAGCGGCGAGGAGACGCTCA
>DATEKG010000284.1:0-4110 GCA_035277565.1 Pseudolabrys sp. | reverse complement strand
GCACTGCGCGACGGCCGCGTCCGCAAGGAAGAACTGCCTTATGGCTTGCCGAAAGGCATGCAGGGACTCGTTTTCAATACGCGCCGAAAAGTATTTTCCGACATCCGGGTACGCGAGGCGATCCTGCAGCTGTTCGATTTTGAATGGATCAACCACACATACTTCTTCAACCTCTATCGTCGCACTGCAAGTTACTTCGACGGCTGCGATCTTTCCGCTCATGGCGTAGCGGCCAATGCGCGGGAGCGCGAACTTCTCAGGCCTTTCCCCGACGCCGTGCGCGCCGACATTATGGACGGAACCTGGCGGCCGCCGGTGACAGACGGCACAGGCCACGATCACACGACGCTGCGGCGCGCATTTTCCCTATTCAAATCGGCGGGCTATGAACTCAGTGGAACGCAGCTCGTCCATGTTGCAACCGGCCGTCCGCTGTCGTTTGAAATCCTGACGACAACCCGTGATCAAGAACGGCTGGCGCTTGCTTTCGTCCGCAATCTCAAGCGTGCTGGCATTGACACGCGGGTGCGAACCGTCGACGCCACTCAATTCGAGCGCCGCCGTATAGCCTTCGACTTCGATATGATGGAATACCGCTGGGAGCAGTCGCTGTCGCCGGGCAATGAACAGTTGTTTTATTGGGGGTCGGCGGCCGCCGATCAGCAGGGCAGCCGTAACTACATGGGCGTCAAATCACAAGCGGTCGATGCCATGATCGCTGCCATGTTAGGCGCAACAAGCCGGGAGGATTTCGTGTCGGCCACGCGTGCGCTCGATCGCGTTCTGCTGTCGGGCTTTTACGTTGTTCCGCTTTATTTCCCGCCGATGCAATGGGTGGCGCGCTGGACGCGAATCGCGCATCCGTCACAAACGTCACTTTTCGGCTACCTGCCGGAAACCTGGTGGGACCGGGATATCAAGCCATGAGTAACGGCCGATGATACTTGGCGAGGAAAGAGCCGCGACCGGCATCATGGCGGCCACGCTCGACGATCTGTTTCGCCGCGCAGGTGTCCGCGATCCCGACGCTCTGGCGCTGGCGGATCCGCCGAACCGGATGAGTTTCCTTGGTACCGCGCCGCGCAACTTAACCTATGGCGAGGCTGATCGCGCCATATCGGCGCTTGCCGCGCGTTTGCGGGAACTCGGCCTCCAGACCGACTCCCCGGTGGCGACACAGCTGCCAAACACCGTGGAAGGCGTTATCGCCTTTCTTGGCATTCTGCGCGCCGGCATGATCGCGGTGCCGCTGCCGCTCCTTTGGCGGCGCGAGGAAATCGTTGCCGCGCTTTCGAAAGTCAGCGCAAAAGCAATCATAACATTTTCGCACATTGGCGGCGTTGGTCACGCCGCGATCGCAATGGGGGCCGCAGCTGAACTCTTCACAGTCCGCTATGTTTGCGGTTTTGGAGCCGATTTGCCGGACGGAATGATCGATCTCGACGATATCTTCAATCCGGACGCGGCTGGAACCTCGAAGATCTCAATTCGGCCGGGTGTGGCGGCCGCGCATCTGGCAGCCGTAACATTTGGATCAGACACCGCCGGAATTGTCGCGCTGGCCCGGAGTCATTCAGAACTCGTTGCAGGCGGCCTTTCAATCTTCCTGGAGTGTGGCGCACCGCAGGGCGAGAATTTTTTATCGACGATCCCGCCAAGCTCCTTTGCCGGCCTCGCCGTTTCAATCATGCCCTGGCTCTTGTCCGGCGGCTCGCTGCATCTTCATCACGGATTTGACCCGGCGACTTTCGCCGAGCAGTCGCGCGCTTTTCGTGGCGGAAGCGTCACTCTCCCGGCGTCGACAATCTATTCACTGCGGGCGGCCGGGTTTCTGGATGATGCCGATCGCGTCCTGGTCGCGCTTTGGCACGGGCCGGAGCGGCTCTCTGCTGCCAAACCGTGGGCCGGCAGATTGGAGCTCGTCGATGCCATCGCAATTGGTGAGTTTGGTATAATCGCGGCGCACCGCCGGCCGAATGGCCTGCCGTCACCCATTCCACACGGTGTCATCACCGCTCCACGGGGGGCCATCGGCGCGGTGACAGTCCTTGAGACCGCCCGCAGCGATACGGGAACGCTTGAACTTCGTGGGCCGATGGTGCCCCTTCAGACCTTCCCTGCCGGCTCCGGACATGCGGCCGGCTCATCCGATACGCGCGGCTATCGTGATACTGAATCTGTTTGCCTGCTCGATCGAAACACTCAAACACTTGCGGTCACGGCGCCGCCATCGGGCCTTGTCTCTGTCGGAGGCTATTGCTTTCGCCAGGGGACCATTGAAGCCCGCATTGCAAAGGCAGATCCTGGGGCAACCGTCGTCGCTCTCCCCGACGCGCTCCTCGGCCAACGCCTTGCCGGTGCATCTGCAGATCGCGCGCGCCTTTATGCCGAGCTGGACGAATCGACTGTTAATCCACTGATATCAGGGGCTTTTCTACCGCGTAGCACAGCGTAATTCAGGTTCGGCGTTGACGCGGCATTAACAGCGGCCGGCTAAGATCCGACCCGGCTCCAGATATCGCGCGTGCGCCCGGATGTCGCTCCAAGGTCCGATGATCGTGGTCGCCGAGCACCCGGCACCCTCCCTGATTGAAGCACTCGGGGCGGCCGGGGCCTTTCCGATCGTTGAAACCAAGTGGGCCGATGCGCCGACGGCGTTTCTCACGGTCAAGCCCGCTGCTGTCGTCATCGCAGAACCAGGCATCCCCGCCCATCAAGCCTCCGCACGTATGCTCTGCCTGCAGATCGCCACGTTTAACGGACCAATCGTTCCTGTCATCGCCCTGGTCCGCGGCAATGATGATGTTGCCGTTCCCATTGCACTGCCCGCGGACGCCGCACTGCCGGTGGAACGGCTTCTTGCGCGTCTCCAGTCGGCAATGCGGGTGCGTGCGCTTCACGCAACGGTGCTGCGGCGGATCGAACTGTTTACATCGCGTGGTGGAAAGCTTCCGATGCTGCCCTTGGGGGATGCGCTCGCAGATGCAACCGTTCTCATCGCCGGCCGCGGGCCCCTCTATCCCTCACTCAGTGTGGCGATGGGCGAGCGCGTCAACATCGTCGGTGCACTCAGCGTCGAGGCGGCCGCCAAATATCTCAATGCCCGCGACATTGACGGCATCGTTGTCGGTGACGGTTTTTCACCGCGCATGGTCGAGGCATTCCTGACAGTTCTGGCACAGGAACCGCGATTTCGTCATATTCCCGTTGCGGTGATCGGTGAAGCGCCGCCCGATTTTGCCGAAACGTTACCCAATATCGACCAGGTCGCCGCCGAACCCGCTCGGCTTGTCACGCGCATGCTTCCACTTGTTCGCATGCGCGCCTTCGAGGCCCGCCTCAACCGCATGTTGAAGGCGCTTGATACCGAAGGCATGTTTGATCCGGAGACGAGTCTGCTCACGCGCGATTCATTCTGGCGTGACTTAAGCAAGGTCGTCGCCGAATCCGCCGATCGCAGCATGCCGCTTTCCGTGGCGCGTTTCTCTTTTGCGACTCATCTCGATACGCGAGCAAGTCTGGATGCGGCACGCCTGATGTCTCGATTGATCCGGAATATTGATTTTGCCACCCGTGACGAAGAGGGCGGAATCCTGGTGGCTTTCACCCAGACCGATCTGCGAAGCACCCATACGATCGCCCGGAGGATCGCGGGCAGCCTGAAAAGCACAATGCTCGCACGGCAGTCTGAAGATGCGTTGGCCGCCAACGTCACCCTCGCGACACTAAAGGCCGGCGATACACTGGACACCTTGATGATGCGCGTGGTCGGTCGCCGCACGGTTGCCGCCGAATAGCTGACGGCCTAGGCTGCCTCTCGAAAGGGATCCAGCCATGTCAAATCAGCCGGTTCGTATTGATGTCGTTTTTGATGTGGTCTGTCCGTGGTGCTTCATCGGCAAGCGCAGGCTGGAAAAGGCGATTGCACTCAATCCGGATATCCCCGTCGAGGTTCACTGGCGGCCCTACTTCCTCAATGACTGGATTCCACGCGAGGGGGTTTCTCGCGAAGAATATCTGACGAGCAAATTCGGCTCGCCCGAGCGTTACAAGGGAATTGCGAAACGCGTTTCCGCCGCGGCATCATCCGAAGGCCTCACTTACGCCATC
>DATEKG010000283.1:0-4094 GCA_035277565.1 Pseudolabrys sp. | reverse complement strand
GATTGCGCCGTTCCGCCAGCACCGGAAAATATGTGAAGACCTTGTCGAGCAGCAACCGCTTCCTGTCTTCCGCAACGCCCGCGCGGTCGAGACCGGTGCGCAGGTTCTCCATCACCGTGAGAAGCCGAAAGATGCGCCGGTCTTCCGGCACATAGCCAATGCCGAGCCGCGCGAGCTTGTGCGGAGACAGGCCGGTGATGATGCCGTCTTCGAGTTGCACCCGACCCTGGCTCGCCTGCACCAGGCCCATGATCGTCTTGAGCGTGGTTGACTTGCCGACACCATTGCGGCCGAGCAGGCCAACGACTTCGCCATGGCCGACCGTCAGGGAAACGCCGTGCAAGATGTGGCTCTTGCCGTAGTAAGTGTGCACGTTCTCGACCAGAACGAGCGGTGATGAGGTTTGTGCTGCGTCGGTCATGTCTTGAGATAGACCTCCAGCACTCTCGGATTCTGCTGAATCTCATCGGGCGTGCCCTCGGCCAGAATCGAACCGTAATGCAGCACGGTGATCCGGTCGGCCAGCTCCATCACGACTTCCATGTCGTGCTCGACGATCAGGATCGTATGTTTCTTCGCAATACGCTGGACGAGATGCATGGTTTCGGCGGTTTCGGCCGCGCTCATGCCCGCGGTCGGTTCGTCGAGGCACAGCAAGGTCGGTTCCGTGGCAAGCGCTATTCCGATTTCGAGATTGCGCTGCTCGCCGTGCGAAAGATTGGCGGCGAGCTCCAGCGCCTTCGGCAGCAGCCCGACGGAATCAAGCGCCGCTTCGGCCTTTTCGTTGAGATCGGTGAATTCGCTGTGGTGCCTCACCATGTTCCAGGCGTGCCGCCGCGATTGCGCGGCAATGCGCACGTTCTCCATGGTGGTGGCATTGGGAAGGATGTTGGTGATCTGGTACGAGCGCGCGATGCCCTTTTGCGAAATCAGATTGGGTGGCAGCCCGGTGACATCCTCTCCGTTGAAAATGATGCTGCCGCCGGTTGGACGGAGCACGCCGGTCAGGCAATTGAAAAATGTGCTCTTGCCCGCGCCGTTCGGCCCGATAATGGCGCGCACTTCCTCGCGCTGAACCTCGAAATTGACCTGGGACAGCGCCGCCAGCCCGCCGAATCGGACGGTCAGCAGTTCGGTCTTGAGGATCGGAGCCGGCCCGGCTCCCCGGTTTTTGTCCGGGGAGCCGGCGCCAGGCGCGAGTTCGGCACTCACTTACGCTGAAGCGAACTTGCAGGCCGGCGGGAACAAGGTCTTCTCGCCGGGGATCGTATTGGTGATGTGCGGCTTGCCGCCCTTGATCTCGAAGATGACTTCGAGCGGGAACGCCTGGTGATCTTCCTTGCGAAGCAGCTTGTCGCCAGTGAAGAAGTCATCACTGAGCTTCATCTGCAGGCCCTCAAGCGCCTCGATCAGCTTCATCGTGTCCTTGCGGCCTTCGAATTTCGACTTCTCCATGCCGACCTTCAGGGCGTTCATGGCCTCGAAGTTTGCCTGCACATAGCGGTCGGGCAGCGGGCCGGACGGATCAATCTTTTTCAGCCGCACGACCGCATCGTCGAAGAAGTGATGGTGATACGGCGTATTGAACGGTCCCTCGAATACGGGGATGTACCGGTTGATGCCGATGAACCCTTCAATCTTGTTTCCGAGCGCCGGCAGGTTCGTGGATTCGGCAATGGCGCCGTCGCCTGCCCATTTGTATTTCTTGGTCAGGCCAAGGTCGAATGCCTGGTTGCCGACCGTGATGCCGTCCTTGCCGAAGAAGATGCCGAACAGGCCGTCGAAATTGCCCTGGATCTTGGACAGGAAGGGCGTCATGTCGGCGGTGCCGAGCGGAATTCCGGTCGTGCCGACAACCTCGCCGCCGTTCTTCTTGATTTCCGCGGCATAGGCGTCGCGCGTGGATTGGCCCCACGAGTAATCGGCATAGGCGATGTGCCACTTCTTTCCCATCTTCGCGAGAAGGGGACCGAAGGCCACCGCCTGCGCGGGCGCATAATCATGCACACGGAAGCTGTAGCGATTGCACTTGGTGGTGGTCAGCGTGGTGTCCAGACACACGCTGATCATGTTGACGACTTTCTGATCCTGGAACACCGGCATGCAGGCAAGACAGATGTTCGAGAGGAAGCCGCCGACATGCGCGTCGACATTGTCCTCGACCAGCAATTTTTCGACCTTGCGGCGCGCGACATCGGGCTTGGACTCATCGTCCGCAATGACAATCTCTACGGGGCGGCCGTTGATGCCGCCATTTTTGTTGATGCGATCGACCGCCATCTGCAAGCCGACGATGGCAGTCTTTCCACCGAGCGCAGCGGCGCCGGACAATGGCTGTTCCGATCCGATCTTGAACGGCGTGGCAGCGCCAAATGCAGCACGCCACGGCGCGGGTACCAGCATCAGCGCACCGATCGCACCGCCGCCCCAACCGACGAGGCGACGCCGTGTGACCTTGCCGCTGTACCAGATGTCCTGCGCCCACCCCTCCTCTTTCCACTTTTCAGTCATAACGTTTCCTCCCTCTGGATCACGGAAATGACGATCGGCGTCCGCAACGCGGACACCGATGCCAAAACTTGCAACGTTGCTCTGGAATATGCCGCACGCCGGCAGCACGGGCTGCTGCGTGCGCAGCCCGGAGTGCATCGACCGCTCGTCCTTGCCGGATTGGCAGGACTCGGCATGACTCGTCCCTCCCTGCCGGCCCTTGGCGGGCTCTTCTTGCCCATTAGCAAACGCGATCCCGCATCAAGTTTCAACCGCAATTTCCATATTGATGGATCGCAACTCACATGGTCGTATGGTTGCCTGCCGATAGGGCCTATCGGTCGATGGCCGCGCCAGGCGATGATAGTCTGTCGTCCGCGGCTTGATTTGGACAAATCCAATGGCTGTCAAAGCTCTGCACAGTGACAGGGGGGCGGCATCCGGCGACGGGCGGCTCGCACGAATGAAGATCCGGGCCGGGCAGCACCAGGGACCCACAGCCGGACTGGCGCCGGGCTATGTCCAGGGCAACCTCGCCATTTTGCCGCAGGCCCTCGCCGCTGACTTCCTGCGCTTCTGCCAGCTCAACCCGAAATCCTGCCCGCTGATCGGCACGTCCGCGCCCGGCGACCCGAATGTCCCGGCCCTGGGTGAGGATCTTGATATCCGGACCGACGTGCCGCGTTATCGGGTGTGGAAAAACGGTGAACTTGTTGCCGAACCGGAAGACATCCGCGCGTTCTGGCGTGACGACCTCGTCAGCTTTGTCATCGGCTGCTCTTTTTCTTTCGAGGAAGCGCTGACTGCGGAGGGCATCGAATTACGTCACATGACGCGCGGCTGCAATGTGCCGATGTACCGGACATCGATCGCCACGCAGGAGGCAGGCCCGTTTCGGGGACCGATGGTCGTTTCAATGCGGCCGCTCACGCCGCGCGACGCCATCCGCGCGATTCAGATCACGACACGTTTTCCGTCGGTGCACGGCGCGCCGGTCCACATCGGCAAGCCGGAACTGATCGGCATCCAGGATGTCATGAAGCCGGATTATGGCGACGTGGTCGAGGTGCGCGAGGATGAGTTGCCGGTCTTCTGGGCCTGCGGCGTGACGCCACAATCGGTCATTGCAACGGTCAAACCGGAATTCTGCATCACTCACCATCCGGGAAGCATGCTGGTAACCGATCGCAGAAACACAGAGTTCGCGATTTTGTAGGCGTGGCGTCCGCTACCCTGTAGACGACAGCCGGGCTACGCCGCGTCCCGCGCATTCTTGTCGAGGAGGCCGGCTTCGATCAGCGCCTGACGGATGCACGCGACTTCACCGCGCTCGATCTTGACCAAGGGCGGACGAACGACGGCGCGCGGCAATTTCCCGAGAAGAACAAGCGCTTCCTTCATCCGATTGTGCATGTCGACAAAGGGGTCTGCATAGAACACGCGCGCGGTCGGTTCGATGCGATCGTTGAGACGCTTCGCTTCGGCAAAATCATTCTTCTGCACGGCACGGAAGAGCCGCGCCTGCAGATCCGCGATGACGCTGCCGGCCCCCGAAAGCAGGCCGTTGCATCCGAGCGCCAGCGACGGGAACAGCCATGAACTAT
>DATEKG010000282.1:0-2363 GCA_035277565.1 Pseudolabrys sp. | reverse complement strand
AGGCCGAGGGCGCGGATTATAGAAATCCGAGCCTCAAAGTCAACCATTCGGGGCGGCTCCCGGGCTTTCTAAAATCGTTTCAATCTGGGCGGCGACCTGATCGATCGACGCCATGCCGTCGACCGTCCGCAGCACGCCTTTGGCCCGGTAATAGGGCAGAATCGGCGCGGTCAGATCGCGGTAGGTGTTGAGCCGGGCCTTGACGGTCTCCGGCCGGTCATCGGCCCGGCGGACGAACTCGCGGGCGCCGCAGACGTCGCAGACCCCTTCCTGGCGCGGCTGGTGGTGGCAGTCGTGATAGGACGCCCCGCACTTGGCGCAGGAAAACCGGCCCGCGATGCGATCGACCAGCGCGGTCTCGTCGACCTTCATTTCGATGACGCGGTCGAGCTTCAACCCCTTGCGCGCCAGCATGGCGTCCAGCGCCTCGGCCTGCGGCTGGGTGCGGGGGAAGCCATCGAGGATAAAGCCTTTGCCCTTAGGCAGACGGTCGATGCGCGCGGCGATGAGGTCGACCATCACGTCGTCCGAGACCAGTTGGCCCGAATCCATGATCGCCTGGACCTTCTTGCCGAGCGGCGTGCCCGAGGCGCGTTCGGCCCGTAACATGTCGCCGGTCGACAGCTGAACCAAGCCGTGGCGTTCTTCGAGACGTTTGGCCTGAGTCCCTTTGCCGGCGCCGGGCGGCCCCAGCAGGATCAGGTTCACCGCGTACCCCCGCGCAGTTTCGCCTTCTTGATCAGGCCTTCGTATTGATGCGCCAGTAGGTGCGAATGGATCTGGGCGACCGTATCCATCGTGACGCTGACCACGATCATCAGGCTGGTGCCGCCGAAGTAGAACGGCACCGCGTACTGCGAGCGCAGGAATTCCGGCAGTACACAGACGCCGGCGAGATAGAGTGCGCCGACCACCGTCAGGCGGCTCAGAACGTAATCGAGATATTCGGCGGTGTTGGTGCCCGGCCGAATGCCCGGAATGAAGCCGCCATACTTGCGCAGATTGTCCGCCGTCTCCGTCGGATTGAAGACGATCGCGGTGTAGAAGAAGGTGAAGAACACAATCAGCGCAGCATAGAGCACGATGTAAAGCAGGTGTCCTGGGCCAACATAGGCCGCCACTTCGGCGAGGATGCCAGTTTGGTTGCTGCCGAAGCTGACCACCGTGACCGGCAACAGCAGCAGTGACGACGCGAAAATCGGCGGGATCACGCCCGAGGTATTGAGCTTCAGCGGCAGATGCGATGCCTCGCCCCCGAACATCTTGTTGCCGACCTGACGCTTCGGATATTGCACCAGGATCCGGCGATGCGCGCGTTCCATGAACACGATGAAGGCGATGATTGCGACTGCGCCCGTCAGCACCATGATGATGAAGACGGTCGACAGTGCGCCAGTGCGGCCGAGTTCGAGCAGCGCCGCGAGGGCCGAGGGCATGCGCGCAATGATGCCGGCCATGATGATGAGCGAGATGCCGTTACCGATGCCGCGTGCGGTGATCTGCTCGCCAAGCCACATCAGGAAGACGGTGCCGCCGGTCATCGTCACCACCGCGGTCAGAAGGAAGAACGGGCCCGGATGCATGACCGCGGCGCTGGCGCCGCTGTGCAGGCCTTCGATGCCGACCGCGATGCCATAGGCCTGAACCGCCGCCAGGAACACGGTGCCGATGCGCGTGTATTGGTTGATCTTCTTGCGGCCGAGCTCGCCTTCTTTCTTCAAGGCCTCGAGTTGCGGCGAAACCGCCTGCATCAACTGAATGATGATCGAGGCCGAGATGTACGGCATGATGTTGAGCGCGAAGATCGTCATGCGCCCGAGCGCACCGCCCGAGAACATGTCGACCATGCCGAGGAGACCGCCGGAATTGCGCTGGAACACGTCCGCCAGCACCTGCGGGTCGATACCCGGCAGCGGGATATAGGTGCCAAGCCTATAGATGACCAACGCGCCGAGCGTAAACCAGATGCGGTTCTTGAGATCGGTTGCCTTAGCAAAAGCGCCGAGATTGAGACTGGCGGCTAGCTGCTCGGCGGCGGAGGCCATT
The DNA here is from genome assembly GCA_035277565.1 of Pseudolabrys sp. GTDB lineage: Bacteria > Pseudomonadota > Alphaproteobacteria > Rhizobiales > Xanthobacteraceae > Pseudolabrys. Next base: position 317 of record DATEKG010000282.1, on the reverse strand, counting down.
GGGGCTTAACCTTGCTGGGGTTGCGTCGCCGTCGGCGCCTTTGCCTTGACGACGGGAAGAACGACCTTGCCCCCTAATTTCTCGACCGCGGCGACCGCAGCCTTGGATGCACCCGTGACCTCGAGAGTCAACGGCGCCTTCAATTCGCCTTTGGCCAGCAGCTTCACGCCGTCCCACGTCCGGCGCAGCACACCCGCTTTGACCAAATCTTCGGCCTTCACCGTCGCGCCTGATTTCAGCACGCCCCGATCGAGCGCACGCTGCAACCCGCCGAGATTGATCACGGCGTAGCGCTTGCGGAAATCCTCGCGGTTGAA
>DATEKG010000281.1:0-6239 GCA_035277565.1 Pseudolabrys sp. | reverse complement strand
GGGATCGAGAACTACTCGCGCTATCTCACCGGACGCCGCCCCGGCGAGCCGCCGCCGACGCTGTTCGAATACGTGCCCGACAATGCGCTGGTTTTCGTGGACGAGAGTCACGTCACGATCCCGCAGCTGGGCGGCATGTATCGCGGCGACTTCCGCCGCAAGGCAACCCTTGCGGAATACGGCTTCCGCCTGCCCTCCTGCATGGACAACCGGCCGCTGCGCTTCGAGGAATGGGATGCCATGCGGCCGCAGACGGCGGCCGTGTCGGCCACTCCCGGTCCTTGGGAAATGGAGGAAGCACGCGGCGTTTTCGTCGAACAGGTGATCCGCCCGACCGGGCTTATCGATCCGCCGGTCGAGGTGCGGCCGGCGCGGCTTCAGGTCGACGACCTTGTCGGCGAGGTGCGGCAGGTGGCGGCGAAAGGCCTCCGTTCGTTGATCACCGTACTGACCAAGCGCATGGCCGAGGACCTTACCGAATATCTGCACGAACAGGGCATCCGCGTGCGCTACATGCACAGCGATATCGACACGCTGGAGCGCATCGAGATAATCCGCGATCTCAGGCTCGGCGCCTTCGACGCGCTCGTCGGAATCAACCTTCTGCGCGAAGGTCTCGATATTCCAGAATGCGCCCTGGTTGCGATTCTCGATGCGGACAAGGAGGGATTCCTCCGCAGCGAAACAAGCCTGATCCAGACCATCGGTCGTGCCGCGCGCAATATCGACGGCAAAGTGATCCTCTATGCCGACGCCGTCACCGGCTCGATGCAGCGCGCGATCGAGGAGACGGACCGGCGGCGCGAAAAGCAGGTGGAATACAACACTGCGAACGGCATCACCCCGGAAAGCGTGCGCAAGGGCATTGCCGACATTCTCAACAGCGTCTACGAGCGCGACCACGTGCTTGTTTCGACCGGGGCGTCAGACACCGGCGAGTTCGCCGAGGCTGCAACCATCGGCCACAACCTCGAGGCCGTTATCGCCGATCTCGAGACGCGCATGCGCGAGGCCGCAGCCGATCTCGATTTCGAGGAAGCCGCGCGGCTGCGCGACGAGATCAAGCGCCTGCGGGCCACCGAGATGGCTGTGCTGGACAACCCGACCGCCCGGGATGTGATGGTTGCGCAGACCCGAGGCCTTCAATCCAAAGCGCGCCCCCACAAACCCGATCTTGACGAGATGGGAATTGCGCTTGGCCACGAGGTCAAGCCGGCACGCGGCTCACCACGATCGAAGCTCGGCCGGCCGGGGATGCGGGGCGGATTCAAGAAGAGAGGCCATTAAGCCTTATCGCGCGCAAAAACTTTGCGAGCTTGAAGAAGACGTATATTTTCAAGCTTTGATCACTATCCAGTAGTCTCAACTATGCTATGAAACTGGGCTTCGAGGAATCCCAAGCTCCGTATATCAGCGGATCACAAAAAGCGCGTGCGTGGAGCGAGCGCTGGGTCAAAGATTGGATTTATTGCCCAAATTGCGGAAATTCTTGTCTCAATCAGTTTCCAGCGAACCGGCCAGTAGCGGATTTTATATGTGTATCTTGCGCAGAGGAGTATGAGCTCAAAAGTCAGAAAAAAATCTTCGGCAACAAAATACTTGATGGCGCGTTTCGCACGATGTGCGAGCGTTTGGCGTCTAGCAACAATCCAAATCTCCTGCTCCTCAATTATGATTTAGAGAGGCGCAGTGTCACAAATGCTTTCATCGTTCCGAAGCATTTCTTTGTTCGCGAAATAATCGAAAAGCGAAAACCGCTTGCTGCGACGGCTCGCCGCGCGGGGTGGATTGGCTGCAACATTCTGCTGAGCCAAATCCCGGCATCAGGAAAAATTTATTTTGTTCGCGAGGGAAGGATTCAGGCCAAAGAGTCGGTGCTCTCGCAGTGGAGGCAGACACTTTTTCTTCGAGAAGAGGGTACCGAGGCGAGAGGTTGGCTGATCGAGGTTATGAAGTGCGTCGAAGCGATTGGCAAAAAGGAATTTACGCTAAATGATGTTTATGCGTTCGAAAGCCAGCTAAGACGCGTTTATCCACACAACCGACATGTCAGGCAGAAAATTCGTCAACAACTTCAAGTTCTCCGTGACCAAGGTTTGCTCGACTTCGTTTCGCGGGGTTACTACCGTTTGCACAGAGGGAGTTGAAATCAAAATGACTTGGTTTCGCAATCATTATATTTGTAGCCAGTGTGATCGAAGATGGCTCGACGAATGGTCGGCGTCATGCGAGGACGACTGCCCTAATTGCGGTGCGCGTCACATGTCGCCCTATAGAAGCGATGATTGGACAAACATAATCGAACAAAATGGCGAGAAATTCGTCATCCTCCATTCGCCTGAAACCGCTGAACATGACCCAGAATATTACAATCTTGCTACATTTTCGACGCTCGCCGATGCCAAGGCATTCATCGCTTCCAGAAAGCGCTAAGGCACCAATTCAGAATCATCATCGTTCTCCGAGACCCCGCAAATAGCTAGAGAGCGCGGCGTTCCGTCGGTTTGGCGGCGTCGATGGCGCGAGCTATCGCGCGCATGCCAAACGGCCTGTCTCCCCCACCTTGCGGGGAAACTGCGCCATGCTCTCCGCGAAAGCCGGTTTTCGGTACGCTTCGCGCTACTTGAATATCCCCAGCTGCCACACTGCAAACGCGAAAGCCGCAAGCGCCAGCACAGCAACAAACCACGTTGCGCCGGTTGGATTTTCCAGCGCCGAAGTCGCAGGGTTGGCCGGATCGTAGTGAACATCGATCGCGCTGCCGGCCGCGTATTTCGCCACGACTTTCTCGGCATAGGCGCGCGATCCGTCGACCTCCATGCCCAGCTTGATCTGGCGGCCGCGATACTCGAGCCCATGCACCGTATAGGCGAACTCGATCGCAGGCCGGTAAAATGTTGTCAGGGTGCGGTCGACCCGCTTTTGATAGGATTCGACGCTGCTGCCGACAATCTGTCCGGGCACCGACGGCCAGTTCGCAGCCTGCTTCGAATAGCGGCGGGAGCCGATAAAAAACATCAGCAGGACCAGTCCCAGCACGCCCGCGAATACAACCATGCTCGATTCAGCTTTCGGAAAACGAGCATCGATGAAGGCAGGGCCGTGCATGATCAGCCAATAGAGCGCGCCCGCCAGCACGGCGACCTCGATCAACGCAAGCGCGCAGCCGCCCGTCGTCAGCCCTTTCGGACCTTCGCGCTCGAGCACGCAGTGCGTTGGATCGGCCGGATCGTAGTAGACCGCGACGGAAGTGCCCAATGGATAGCGCGCGAGCGTTGCCTCGGTATTGGCGCCACCCGCATCATCCCCGATGCCGACGCGGCGCCCGCGAATTTTGGAGCCGCGAACGATGAATTCATATTCGATCGCCGGCACGTTCCTGACGGTTTCGGGCTCGCCGGCAAAACGGTGACGCTGGAACTCCATTTCGGAGCGCACAATCTTTCCGGTCGTTTGGGACCAAGACTGCGCCTGGCGCAGCTCAAGAAGCTTGCTTGCTATCGCTGCCAGCAGCAGCGCGGCCATCGGGAGAAAAATCAGACCGACCCAGAAGAAGTCTGAATCGCCAAACGGCAGGTGCGAACGAATGCTGCCGCGGCTCCATTGTTCAACCACGACGGCGAGACCCACCATGGCGATCACAGCGACCACAAAACCGATCGCCCATGACGGCGGCGAACCGTCTTTGCCGGACGCGGTCGGCTTCGCGCCAGGAATGAAACGCGATTTCAGGCCGGCGACCCCCTTGGGTGCCTCCGGCTGCCAGCTGCAGGCCGCATCCCAATCGTGGTCGTGCTTGAGAAACTTGATGCAGATCGACTTGAGAGCCGCCGCGTCGACATTCGGAACGGCATTCCGCCGGCGATCATTATCGATATGCGCAAGACTGAAGGTACCGTCCCCCTGCGCCAATGCGTCGAGCAGGGCGCCGGTTTCCGTGTCGAGAGTGAGGTACCAGTCATCCGGAAAGGAGCTTGCATCCAGCGCGCGGCCGATATCGTCCGGCGCCGGAGCGGCGATGATCTTGCCGTTGACGTCGAGCTCCATGGCAAGAGCTTACCCAATCGGCCGCGAACTCAAAAGCCGTTCGCCACGGATTGAGGAAAAGTCAGGCTTGCAGAATGGGCGCGCCGCGCGGCGTCAGAATGTATGCCGATGCCGGCGCCAGCGATACGCGTAAGCGGAAGGACGGTCGTCGAAAGGATAGTGATAAACGTAGCCGTCCCAGGCATAGAGGCAGTAATAGCCGGCATAGGCGCACCGATCGCGCCACGATGACCGGCCTGTCCATTCGTGCCATCGATGGGCGTGCCGCAACCCGTCGACGGGACCAAGGTCCGCTGCGGCCGAGGGAATGCAATTGCCGGCGATAACGGCAGCCGCAATCGCTGCAGCAAAAATCAGCTGTTTCATGACGAAAACCAGATCCCGTTCATGCCGAATGAATTCCGGGCGGTAATGTCTCATGAAAGCCAGGTGCAATGGCAAATCAAAATGGCAGGCTTGGTTAAGCAAGAGCGGGCGAATTTCCTTAATTGCCGGCATTGTTCATTCAAGGAAGCCGCTGCCACGCATCGGTGGCAGCGGCTATAGCACTCTGAATACTGGCCTCAGGTGACCGGAGTTGTCTCCGGGAACATGTCGACAATTTTCTTGCTCAGCGCGTTCACGATCAGGACCTTGTCCTTCATCGCTACATATTTGTAGTCGCGGAGTTGAGGCAGCTTGGCGAGAACCTCCGGCGGCAGTGAATGGCCCGTCACACCCTTGGGTAACTTCGCCCCCACCTGAGGCGTGAAGCTCTTGGCTGATTTCGTGCTCTTGAGCCGAAATTCAACATCGCTGTGCTGGGCAACAACGCTTTTCCGGATCTGCTCGCGCTGCGCGTTGGTCAGGCTGAGTTTGGGCAGCGACGGATTCTGCGGGACCTTCGTGCCATCGCTCATTTCGACGGCGCCCTGCGTGTTCGGGGAAGCGCTGTCGGCGCCAAAGGCCGGAGCAGCAGCCGCAATGAACAGGATCGCGCCTGTGACCATCAAACGGGACCGCATGAATCTCGCTCCAGAAATAGAAACGCCCCGAAGCCAACGCACCACGGTGACGGCAGTTGCACGCAGCGACGCCATGTCACGTCAGACCTGCCGCGTCAGATCTGCCGCGTCAGACCGGCTCCCCGCCGCCCTCGAGCACCGCGTACTGGACCATATCGGAGACGCGCTGCCAGTTTGAGCCGTTGAAGCCGGCGACGACATTGATGCGGACAATTTGTACAAGCTTGTTCTGGAGCTTCGTCGTTTCCACGGTGGCATCGCGAATATAGGCGATCGCCGCCACGCCGCAGGCGCGCGCATCATGAGCGCTGGCATTGACGGATTGCATGGCCTTGTCAGGTTCGACACCAGAACTCCGCAGCCCAACGAACTGCTTTGCTTCGGCCGGGGTGTTGCAAATGATTCCGACGCCGACGCCGGCATCTCCCTGCACGGGCGGCTGCCCCTCCGCGCGGGCGGCCCCGCATGCGACAACCGCGGCCGCAACGGCCGCCCAGAAAACACGCATTTTTACCTCCAGGAAAAGTGGTCCCAGCACTATGGTTCGCCGGGTCAACGTTGCCGCGCCTGCGGTGGTTCGTCGCTGCGCACGGGATTGTGAAGCGCCTCCTCGCGGCGCCGTTGCAAAGGAGGGCCGAAATCGGGCAAAAAGCCTGACCGGCGCGACGCCTTCCCGGGCAATAAAAGCGCCTCGACGCAAAATCCCCACCTGGACTGCACGGCATGACTATTTCAGCTCCTGGAACCCGAAGCCCCTTTGCATTTGTTCGCGTGCTTTTGCTCGCAGGTGTGCCGCTGATGCTGGGCGCTTGTGAAACCGACAGTATCGGGCCGTCCGCTGCCGATGCGCCCAAAGCCGGGGCTGTCGCAACCGCGAGGACCGAGACGCCAAAAACCCAGGCAGCAAAGCCGGCGGCAGAACCTGCCGCGGATGCCGAACCCATGACCCACGCACGCGCAGCCCGCGAATGTTGGATGAGCACCGAAAAAGGAAATCCGCACCAGGATCTCGATAAGCGCGCCGACGTCGTCGACAAATGCATTGAGCAGAAAATGAAGGCCGCGGCGGGACCTGCGCCGAAGACCTAGAGCGGGCGCAGAGGCCGCACCCCTATCCTCCCGCATCCCCTTGCGCCGTCCGCCGCGCGGGCTAGATTCGCCATCCGCCCGACTTCAAGGAGACGATCA
>DATEKG010000280.1:0-9860 GCA_035277565.1 Pseudolabrys sp. | reverse complement strand
GCTGGGCGCCCAGCGCGACAAGCGGCGCCACGGCATCATTGCGTGTGTCGTAAACGATGAGCTTGTGCCCGGCCTCTATGAGCCGGCGCGCCATCGGCTGTCCCATGTTCCCGAGGCCGATGAAGCCGATATCCATGTGCGAAGTTCCTTTTGAGCGAGACGGCGGGCCGCGACTTTGCCTTACGCCCCGGGCCTCGTCACCCGCGCGTGTCACGCGCGGCAGCAATGAAAAAATAACATATTGAGCTTATTATAAGCTTGCTTATTATCTCCGCAGACGCCGAGAGACAAGCCATGCCAGGACAGCCCATCAAACGAGAATTTGCCTTTACAATCATGGATGTAGCCCGCCTGATGAGGACCTATGCCGACCAGCGCGCACGGCAATTCGGCATCTCGCGGGCGCAATGGGCGGTCCTGATCCGCATCGACCGTAACGAAGGTCTCAAGCAGTCGGAACTTGCCGACATGCTGGACCTGCAGCCGATCACGCTCACGCGCCTGCTCGATCGTCTGTCCGAAAACGGATTGATCGAGCGCCGCGCCGATCCGCACGACCGCCGCGCAAACCGGCTGTATCTGAAAGCCGCTGCCAGGCCGCTGCTCGACCGGCTTTCCGATCTTGGCGCCGACATGATGGAGACAGTGCTGGACGGAGTCTCGTCTGCATCAATTGAGCGAATGCTCAAGGAACTAGGCGCCGTCAAGGACAACCTCCGAACGGCCATCGCCAATAACGCAAATCAGCCGCAAGTCGCGAATGGATAAATTATGAGTGAGAAAGCCCTGAAGATCGTTCCGGCGCCGGAAGCCAAGACTTTCCCGGAAGCGAAAGCCGACAGCGCGAAAAAGAGTTGGCTCGTCGCACGCCTTGGACTCGCGCGGATGCGAATGGTTCTGCTGGTCGGCGTGCCGGCTCTCGCCGCATTGGTCGGACTCGGCATTTATCTGTCAGGCGGCCGCTATATTTCGACAGACAACGCTTATGTCGGCGCCCAGAAGGTTCTGATCACGCCGGACATCTCGGGGAAGATCACGCATGTCGCCGTGCACGAAGGTCAGCATGTCAATCCGGGGGACGAACTCTTCACGCTCGATCGTGAGCCATATGCCCTCGCCTTGCAGCAGGCCAAGGCCAAGCTCGACACGGCGCGCAGCGATTACGACAAGCTAAAAACCAATCTGAAGTCGCTCGAAACGCTTTCCGAGCTCGCGCAGAAGAATGTCGATCTCAAGCAGCGCGACGTCGATCGCAAAAGCAAGCTCGTCTCGTCGCAGACGGGATCGCAGGCCGATCTTGATACGGCTCTGGCAGCTGTCGTCACGGCGAAGCTGCAGGCGGAATATGCCGTTCAGCAGCGCGACACGACGCTGAATCAGTTGCTCGGCGATGCCAATCTGCCGCTCGAGAAATTTCCCGAATATGCCCAGGCCAAAGCGGCGCTCGACAGTGCGCAACGCGATTTCGACCACACGATCGTCCGCGCCCCGATGTCGGGCACGGCAACGCAGGTTGACAACATACAACTTGGGCGTTTTGTCGCCGCGGGCACGCCTGTGCTCAGCGTTGTCGACGATCAAGCGCCCTGGGTCGACGCCAATCCAAAAGAGACCGACATTACCTATCTGCGTGTCGGCCAGAAGGCCACGCTCGAGGTCGACAGCTTTCCGGACCGCACTTTTACCGGCACCGTCGTGGCGGTGAGCCCCGGAACAGGCGCGCAGTTCTCGATCCTGCCGCCCCAGAATGCGACGGGGAACTGGGTCAAGGTCGTTCAACGCGTGCCGGTGCGGATCGCCTTCGACAAGAGCGATGACACTCATTTGCTGCGCGCCGGCATGAGCGTGAATGTGCAAATCGATACGGGGCATAGCCGCCTGCCGTTCATGTCGGCGAAGGCGGATGAGGCAAAATGACTGCGCATTTTGCAGGCATGGATCCAAAGCTGCGCCGTATCCTGATTACGGTCTGCACGATGACTGCGACCATCATGCAGGCCCTGGACACAACGATTGCAAACGTCGCCCTGCCCTATATGCAGGGTTCGCTGTCGGCCTCGCTCGATCAGATCAACTGGGTGCTCACGTCGTATATCGTCGCCGCCGCCATCATGACGGCGCCGATCGGCTGGCTGTCGGATCGTTTCGGCCGCAAGAAGCTCTTCATCATCTGCGTTGGCGGATTCACCGTCGCATCGTTTCTCTGCGCTCTCGCGCAGAATATCGAGCAGATAGTGCTGTTCCGCCTGATGCAGGGCATGGCCGGTGCGGCGCTCGTCCCGCTGTCCCAATCCGTGTTGCTTGACGTTTATTCCGCCGAAGAGCGCGGCCAGGCCATGGCAATCTGGGGCATCGGCGTCATGCTCGGGCCGATCATGGGCCCGACGCTGGGCGCGTGGCTGACCGACAATTACTCGTGGCACTGGGTCTTCCTGATCAACCTGCCGATCGGCGTCATTACCGTCGTCGGCATGCTGCTGTTCATGGACGAAACGCAGAAAAACGAACGTCTGCGCTTCGACTGGTTCGGATTTATCGCGCTGGCCGTTGGTATCGGCTCGCTGCAACTGCTGCTGGACCGGGGCGAACAGGTCGGCTGGTTCGATTCCAGTGAAATATGGACCGAGGCCGTCGTCTCGGCCGCGGGATTCTATTATTTCTTCGCTCATTCTCTGACGACGAACGAACCATTCGTCCGCTTCGAGATGTTCAGGGATCGCAACTTCGTCAGCGGTTGCATCTTCATGGTGGTGATCGGCATCGTCCTTTTCGGCACGATGGCGCTGGTCACGCCTTTCATGCAGAACCTGCTCGGCTATCCGATACAGACGGCGGGTTTCCTGCTCGGCTCGCGCGGAGTTGGCACGTTGCTCACGATGATGGCGGCACCGCGCCTCATGCGCATGGTTCAGCCGCGCTACCTGATCCTGTGCGGACTGCTGCTGGCCGGCGGCACGCTCTATTACATGACGGGCTTTTCGCTCGACGTCACGCAGGGCATGATCATTGCCACCAGCATCGTGCAGGGCATAGGGCTGGGACTGCTGTTCGTGCCGATTTCAACCGTCGCATTCGCGACATTGCCGAACCATCTTCGCACAAGCGCGACGGCAATCACCACCCTGACCCGCAATATCGGGTCCTCGATCGGCATTTCGATGGTGATCGCCAATCTGACCAACAAGACAATCGAAATGCATGCGCGGCTGACCGAGCAGGTGACTCCGTTCAACGACGCTCTGCAGATGCCTGATGTGACGCAGACTCTCAACGTGCATACCGATGCGGGCCGTGCGCTCCTCGACATGATCGTGACCCAGCAGGCGGCGATGCTTGCTTACATCAACGACTTCAAGCTGCTGATGATCCTGACGCTCGCGGTTATTCCCCTGGTGCTGATCATCGGGCGGGTCAGCCGGGCGCCGGGAAACAAGGTCGAGACGGCGGCGATCGACTAATTAGTCTGCGCGACGCCTCGGACGCTTGCGGTCAAGCGCCGGGACTCACGGCAAAAACTCCTTGCGGATGGCAGCGGTGTGTTCGCCGAGCGCCGGGACGTGCCCATAGGACCGTTGCTCGCCGCGCCGCAGCGGGGCCGGCGCCGGCATGCTGACGGGCCCGCTCGGCGATTCAACCGATATGCGGCGCAAATGCGGGTGCTTCGACAGCAGCGCCGTATCGTTGACGCGCGCGAAGGCAATATCGGCCTTTGCCAGCAATTCCATCAATGGCGCCGCGTCGTGGCGCGAGAAGACGTCAGCGACCCTGGCGTCGGTTTCCGCACGGTGCGCAACGCGCGCCGGCGCGGTGGCGAACCTCTTGTCGGTAGCGAGAGATGGATCACCCACGAGCTTGCCGGCGAGCACTCGCCATTCGCGGTCGTTCTGGATTGCAATGAGGATATCGGCGTCATCCCGGGTCTGGAATACGCCATAGGGCGCTATGGTCGGATGCGCGAGGCCGATGCGCCTGAAGGGATTGCCGTGTTCGCCGTTCAGCAAAGGCACCGTCATCCATTCCGCCATGGCATCGAACATGGAGACGGAAATCTCCGCGCCGGCATTTGTTCGATTGCGCGCCAGCAGCGCCTCGAGAATGGCCTCGTAAGCGTTCAATCCGGCGGCAATATCGACAATGGAAACGCCGACGCGCGCCGGGCCGTCCGGACCGCCCGTCACCGACGACACTCCCGACTCGGCCTGAATCAGCAGATCATAGGCCTTGCGTTGGGCATAAGGACCCGATTCGCCATAGCCGGAAATCGAGCAGCAGATCAGTCGCGGATAGTCCTTGCGCAACCGGGCGAAGGGAAATCCGAGTTTGGCAAGCGCACCCGGCTTGAGATTCTGCACGAATATGTCGGCCTTGCCGAGCATGGCCTCGAGCAGCGCCTTGTCCTCGGTCGTTGCGAGATCAAGAGCAACGGATTGCTTGCCGCGGTTGAGCCATACGAAATTGGCGCTCTCGCCATGAACGACATGATCATAGCCGCGCGCGAAGTCGCCCTCCGGCCGCTCGATCTTGATGACGCGCGCGCCCGCATCGGCGAGCCTGCAGGTACATTGCGGCGCCGCCACCGCCTGCTCCACCGAAACGACAAGAATGCCATCAAGCGGCAGCACGCTTTACCTCTCCCCGCTTGCGGGGATCAACGCAAGCCGCTTTGTACGCGGCCTCATCTCAATAGGACCGCGGCAGGCCGAGAACGTGTTCGGCCAGATATGAAAGGATCATATTCGTTGAAATCGGTGCGACCTGATAAAGCCGCGTCTCCCGGAATTTGCGCTCGATGTCGAATTCTTCCGCGAAGCCGAAGCCGCCATGCGTCTGCACGCACATGTCGGCGGCCGCCCATGATGCGTCGGCCGCGAGCAGCTTGGCCATATTGGCCTCCGCGCCGATGTCTCCTCCGGCCTCATATTTCCTGGCGGCTTCCTGCACCATCAACTCGGCCGCGCGCATCTGGGCATAGGCACGCGCAATCGGGAACTGGACACCCTGGTTCTGTCCGATCGGCCGGCCAAACAGCGCGCGATCTTTTGCATATTGCGCGGCCTTGGTGATGAACCATTTCGCATCGCCGATGCATTCCGCCCCAATGAGTATGCGTTCGGCATTCATCCCCGAGAGGATATAGCGAAAACCCTGGCCCTCCTCGCCGATGAGATTTTCCGCCGGAACATGCAGGTCATCGAAAAAGATCTGCGTGGTCGCATGATTCATCATGGTGCGGATCGGATTGATCGAGATACTTGCGCCCTGGGCCAGCCGCATGTCGACCAGAAACACAGAAAGGCCGTCCGTGCGCTTCTTGGTCTGCTCTTTCGGCGTAGTGCGCGCCAGCAACAACATCAGATCGGAATGTTCGGCGCGCGACGTCCAGATCTTCTGGCCGTTGATGACGTAGTGATCATTGCCCTCGCGTCTTGCCGTTGTCCGCAGGGACAGGGTGTCGGTGCCGGACGTCGGCTCGGTCACCCCGAAGGCCTGCAGGCGCAGTTCGCCACTCGCGATCAGCGGCAGGTACCGCTCTTTCTGCGTATCGCTGCCATGCCGAAGAATGGTGCCCATGATGTACATCTGCGCATGGCAGGCCGCACCGTTTCCACCCGAAGCATGCACTTCTTCGAGAATCGCGGCTGCGGCGCGCAGGCCAAGGCCGCTGCCGCCGTACTGTTCGGGGATCAGCGACGCGAGATAGCCGGCCTTGGTCAGCGCGGAAACGAAATCCGTCGGATAGGCGCGCTCACGATCGAGCGCGCGCCAGTACTCGCCGGGGAATTTGCCGCAAAGCGCGCGCACGCCCGTACGAATGTCGGTAAATTCGTCGTGCTCGGCGCTGCGTTTCTTCATCGATCCCATCTATGCAGCCCGCGCAGCCGGTGACAAGTAGCGCTAGACCGGATCCCAGTTGAACACGTCTTCCGAGCGTTCGAGCGGCGTGAATGACGGCGCGAACGCACCCTTGAGCTCGCCGGCGAGCAGTTCCGGCGTCCAGCCCTGCGGGCGGTGGATTGTCTTGACCGGCCGAGGCTGATTGAAAAGATACACCTCATTGTTGCGTACAGAGAATATCTGCCCGGTAATTCCCGCCGCGGCGTCGGAGCAAAGATAGACAGCGAGTGGCGCAATTTTCTCCGGCGTCATGCGCTGGAACGCTTCGACGCGGCGCTTGTCCCGCTCGGATTGCGCGGGAATGGATTCGATCATCCGGGTGAAGGCGAACGGCGCGATGCAATTCGAGCGTACGTTGAAGCGCGCCATGTCAAGCGCGATCCCGCGCGAAAGCCCCATGATGCCGAGCTTGGCCGCCATATAGTTGGCCTGGCCGAAATTCCCGACAAGGCCGGAGGTCGAGGTCATGTGCACGAAGACGCCGGAATTCTGTTCGCGGAAGTGCGGCGCGACAGCACGGCTCATGTTGAACGAGCCGTTGAGGTGCACGGCGATGACATCCGACCAATCCGTCCAGCTCATCTTGTGAAAGATCACGTCGCGAAGGATTCCGGCGTTGTTGACGAGAATATCGACGCGGCCGAAAGCGTCGAGCGCGGAGCGGACAATTGCTTCGGCGTTTTTCGGCTCGACGATGGAGAGCGTCGATGCAATGGCCTTGCCGCCTGCCTTGGTTATCGCATCCACCGTCTCCTGCGCGGGCCCGGCGTCGGCGCCGTCCCCGCCAAGGCTCGCGCCGATATCGCACACCACCACGCGGGCGCCTTCCTGCGCGAGCAGGAGCGCGATCCCGCGCCCTATTCCGCGCCCCGCTCCTGTAACGATGGCGGTTTTGCCTGCAAGCATTCCCGCCATCACGCACCCCACACTTCTTCCGCAAGTTCGACGATCATGCGCAGCTTGGCCCACTGCTCGTCCTCGGTCAGGACATTGCCTTCTTCCGTCGAAGCAAAACCGCATTGCGGCGAGAGGCAAAGCTGGTCGAGTGGAACGAATTTCGCGGCTTGATCGATGCGCCGCCTGATCTCGTCTTTCGGTTCAAGCCGTCCGGTCTTGGTCGTCACCAGGCCGAGCACCGCCCGCCGGTCTTTCGGCAGCATGCGAAGCGGTTCGAATCCGCCGGCGCGGGCGTCATCGTATTCCATGAAGAAGCCATGGACCTTGATCTTGTTGAACAGGATTTCCTGCACGGTCTCGTAACCGCCGCTGCCCATATAGGTCGATCGGTAATTGCCGCGGCACATGTGCATGGTGATGGTCATGTCCGGCGGGACGTCGGACATCGCAACATTGATCAGGTCGCCGTAGAGAACGCCCAGTTTCTCAGGATCGTCGCCGCGATCCTTCATCGCCTGCCGGTATTTCGGATCGCACAGCATGGCGATAAAGACTTCATCGAGCTGCAGATAGCGGCAGCCGGCGTCAGCAAAGGCCCGCACGGCCTTCCTGTAGGCCTGCCCAAGATCGTCGAAAAATTCGTCTGTCGCCGGATAAACCCGCGGATCGATGGGCGTAACCATGGGGCGGCCATAGGCGGCGGACGGCGACGGGATCGTAATTTTCGGCGTGCGCTTCGTGTGAGCGGCCACGAACCTGAAGTGGTCGATCATTGGATGTCCCGAGAAGCCGATCTTGCCGGTCACCTTGAGCCCTTCGTTGCGCGTCGTCACCGCCGCGAACGCAACACCTGTGTTCATGACGTGCTTTTCGATGCCGTCGAGGCCCCACAGAAAATCAAGATGCCACCAGGACCGGCGAAACTCTCCGTCGGTTATTGACTGGAGCCCCGTCTCTTCCTGCTTCCTGATGACACGCTGGATTTCCCGGTCCTCGATGTCTTTGAGCTGAGCCGCGGTGATCTCTCCCCTGGCGCGCCGTTCGCGGGCCGCCTTCAAGGCGGGCGGCCGCAAGAGACTTCCGACATGATCGGCACGGAACGGCGGTGTGGTGCATTGGGTCATCTCGTTGTTACTTTCAACTGTTATTACTTTCACTGTCGTCCCGGCCGAGCATTAGCGAGGGCATAAGCGCGTTTACGCCCGTCTTCGACGCGCTATGGACCCATACTCCTCGATCCATCGAAAGCACACGGCGTATGGGTCCCCGCTGGAGTTTATCATCGGGCCGCGCTTCGCGCGGACCCGTTGGCGGGGACGACAATGGAAAATTACTTTCCCCAGACCTCTTCGGCGAGTTCCACGATCATGCGCAGCTTCGCCCATTGCTCGTCCTCGGCGAGCACATTGCCTTCCTCGGTCGATGCGAATCCGCACTGCGGAGACAGACAGAGCTGGTCGAGCGAAACATATTTCGCGGCTTCATCGATGCGCCGCTTGATGTCGTCTTTCGGCTCGAGGCGGCCGCTCTTGGAGGTGACGAGCCCGAGCACGAGCTGCTTCCTGCCTTTCGGAAAATGCCGCAGCGGCTCGAAACCGCCGGCGCGGTCGCTGTCATATTCGAGAAAATAGCCGTCTAGATTTGTCCTTGCGAGCAGATGCTCTGCAACGAATTCGTAGCCGCCCTGCGCGATCCAGGTTGAGCGGAAATTGCCGCGGCAGGAGTGCATGGTGACGGCCATGTCCGCCGGCTTGTCTTTCAGCGCGGCATTGGTCGTGCGGGCATAGATCGCGGGCAGCCTGTCCGGATCGTCGCCGCGTGCGCGCGACTGTTCGCGCTCCTTCGGGTCGCACATCATGGCCCAGGCAGTATCGTCGAGCTGAAGATAGCGGCATCCGGCGTCATAGAAGGCGCGGATCGCCTTTCGCCAGGCCGCAGCGACATCGTCAAAAAACCGCTCCAGGTCCGGATAGACCTCCTTGCTGACCAGCGCGCGCCCTTGCCGGAAGTGAAAAGTGCTTGGCGCCGGGATGCACATCTTCGGTGTCACGCGGCAGTGCGTTTTCAGAAAACGGAAGTGATCGAGCTGCGGATGGCCTTCGAAATCGACCTTACCGCCGATCTTGATGCCCTCATGCTTGGTTTCGACGCCCTTGAACTGGATCCCCGTCGATGTGGTGATCGGCTCCACGCCCTTGAGGCCGCGGAAAAAGTCGAAATGCCACCACGAGCGGCGGAACTCGCCGTCGGTCGCGAGTTTGAGTCCGACGTCTTCCTGTTTCCTGACGATCCGCTCTATTTCGCGGTCTTCGACCGCGCGCAGCGCCGCGGCGTCAATCTCGCGTCTGGCAAATTTTGTCCGTGCCTCCTTCAGAGGCGCCGTGCGCAGCAGGCTTCCGACATGGTCGGCGCGAAAGGGCGGGGAGGTTCGGTGAGACATCTCAACTTTTCCGTTCGTCCCCGCGAAAGCGGGGACCCAGCAAAACTGCTCTGGATTCCCGCTTTCGCGGGAATGAGCGGTTTTTCGCTAGCTGCGCCCCCATACCTCTTCCGCCAATTCCACGATCATGCGCAGCTTCGCCCACTGCTCGTCTTCGGCGAGCACATTGCCTTCCTCGGTCGAGGCGAAGCCGCATTGCGGCGACAGGCAAAGCTGCTCGAGCGCTACAAATTTCGTCGCCTCCTCGATGCGCTTCCTGATGTCGGCGCGCGGCTCCAGCCGGCCCGACTTCGACGTCACCAGACCGAGCACTACAATCTTGCTGTCTTTCGGCAGGAAACGGAGCGGCTCGAAGCCGCCCGCGCGATCGGTATCGTATTCGAGGAAGTAGCCGTCATAGTTGCACTTGCCAAGCAGGTTCTGCGCGACCGGCTCATAGCCGCCCGAAGAAATGAAAGTCGACCGGAAATTGCCGCGGCACACATGTGTCGTGATCGTCATGTCGGCGGGCTTGGCCTCGAGCGCCTTGTTGATGCAGCGCGTATAGGTCTCCTGCAGGTGATCGACATCAAGGCCGCGATCCTTCGCCTTCTTCAATTCCTCCTGCGAACAGAGATAGGCCCAGGCC
>DATEKG010000279.1:0-3762 GCA_035277565.1 Pseudolabrys sp. | reverse complement strand
TCCGGTGTGGTCGCCGATAACAAATCGGATGTGATGGCAGATACGCGTTCGTCAAATCCGTTCGCGCGGGCATTTGCTGCCGCGGTGGCAACGGCGCTGGGATTGATATCGACCGCGACAACTTTCGCCGCTCCGGCGCGGGCGGCTGCCAGCGCCTGAAGACCCGAGCCCGTGCCGACGTCGGCGACGGTTTTGCCGGATAAATTAAGCCCGCCAATGAATTGGGCAAAGAACGCCGGCGCACGGTAGTACCGCGGATCATAAACCGTCGGACCGATCGTCAGCTCAAATCCCGCGATCCGGATAAGCCGCGTGTCGGTCCGTTTCAGTAAAGCATAGTAGCCTATGAAATGAAGAAGGCGTATGGCGACCTTGCCGGCGGATTTTTTTAATGTCTTGTGCGCTTGTACCCTGGACTCCGCAAGCATCGGTCACCGTTGTTCGTCGTTGCAGCGCTATAACGATGAACGGGACGCGGGGTTCCCTCGCATGAGGGAACTCTTCTGACGCGTGAAGCGTCGAAAATGGCAATGGAGGCGATGAAGGCAGACCCCGCGCAATCGGATCGAGCCACGGAGATCGCATCAATGGACGTGCAGACAATTGATCGTCAGATGATGAGCCACTGTATCGGGCTCTCCAAAACGTCCGGACAGTCGGGCGAATATCCGTACGCCGCCGTCATATGCCGCGACGGAAAAATAGTGGCCAAGTCGATGAACAGGGTGAGCCACGAACACGATGTGACGCGGCACGCAGAGGTCGTGGCAATTTCCCTCGCACAGCGGGCGCTGGCGACGGTGAGCCTCGATGATTGCGAGATCTATGTGAACGCCGAACCCTGCGTCATGTGCTCCTTCGCCATCCGCGAGAGCCGCATCCGGCGTGTCGTTTACGGTTTGAGTTCGCCGCATATGGGCGGGGCGTCGAAATGGAACGTCCTCGCCGATGCCGACATTTCGGAGGCCATGCCTGAAGTCTTTGCACCGCCGCCCGAGATCGTATCGGGCTACATGACGGATGAGGTCGAACAAGCCCTGATCGAATGGAGCCCGTTGATCGCCGGCGTCATAAGACATCGCGGCTTGTTCGGGTCAGCTCCGCGGGTGCATGCCGAGGGTCTTTCGGTTCAGGCGGCCGGACAGCGGAGCTGGCTGCTTGGTTTTCTCCGGCGCAACCTCTTCGACCGTTTTGGCCGCCGGTAGGTGCCGCCGCAGCGTGGGCCGGCGGGCAAACGCACATTTTGCAGGGCGGCGCCGGCACGTGGCAAAATAATCGGATTTTTTGTGATCCCTGTCACACCCTGAAAGGGGACGATTTTCTATTCTTGAAACAAAACAAGAAATTAGGTGAAACAGTATCGAGTGCGTCGGGAGTGCAAAATGACTGAAGATGATGTGGCTAAATCGGCAGTCGTGAAACGTTCTGTTGTGATCGGTGGACATAAAACAAGCGTCAGTCTCGAAGATGCGTTTTGGGGCCGCCTGAAGAAAATCGCGGCTTCTCACAGCGGGACACTGTCGAAATTGCTCGAAGAGATCGACGAGACGCGTGAGAACAACAATTTGTCCTCGGCGATCCGGGTGTTTGTGCTCGAGCATGCTGGCGTGCCGGCAAACGGCGAAACCGAATCCGCTCAGCGTCGATAGGGCCCGGAAGCAGGTCGAACATGTCCGCGCGGTGCGCAGGCCGCATCGCGAAGACCTGCGTTTGATTCGGATGGCAAGGTCGCCGATGTGATCCGCGCGATCAGACGAAGCAAAAGTCACTTCACCTGGCCGCTGATACGCGTCTCGGCGATCTCGGCAAGCTGCCTGAGTTTGTCGGCGGCGATCGGCGTTCGCGGTACGATCCAGGACACTGCGATCTCGCACATGCGCGCAATCAGGAGACAGACAAAGACCGGGACCGCGACGATGGTTGCCGCAACGACAACGAAGGCTGTCGCAATTTGATTCTGAAAAACAGCGATGAGCCTGGTTTTCATTTGCGTCCCCCCGTCCGCGCCTGTTTTACGTCAGGGCGACGTCCGGTCGGTAGTACGCGGATGTGGCGTTAAGCATCATTTCTGACCGGTCACGTCGGTTCGAATATCACGCCGATCTTGTTGTCGGTACGCCATTGCGTGCGGCAGCGGCGGCGTGTGCCGTCCATGACCAGCTCGAATCTGTGAGGCAGCCCGAATGTGGTCGATACCTGCAGGGCAGCGCCAACGTCCGAGCAATCGCGCACCGCGCATTCCAGCTTGGGCGCGCATTCGCTCAATGAGATGAAGGCGGCTTTGAGAATGCGCCTGCGCCAGATCCCGCGTCTCTCGGATAGGGTTGTTATCATAGGGCTCGGATGAATGTTGTTGTTGGTCCACGTGTTGCGAGCTGTCCTTTTTGGCCAGTCACAACACTAAATTAGCGGGATCGTGTTGTTCTTCTGCTAACTGTTGGCGCGGATTCCCGGCACCGCAGGTAAGCACATTTTAAGGTCCTGCATTCCGCTCCGGAATGCCCGGCCGGAAATCTATGCTGGCGCTCCTCGCTCGGGGACAAAGCACGACGTGTCTACGACCCGGGAAAGCCGTCGCGCTTTATTCTCGACAGCTGGATCGAACACGTCGTCATGACGATAGTCCTCGGCACTTTGATCGCCACTCTCATCCGTCGGCAATGATTTGACACGAAAAAGGAGAGCGGGCTGAAAGCGGCGCAAGGACCGGCGCCTATTTCTTGAAGTCCACGCTGGATGCGGCACTGCCAAATCCGGTCGATGCGGTCGACGCCTGTCGATTCACCGCAGTGTTGCCGCTCCTCGTTGCGCTCCACGTGATCGCGCCGACAATGATCATGCCGAGCACAAGAATGGCGAACCACATCCCGTTCGGGTCGCGGTTCGGATTGCGGCTATGGCCTTGATCGGGCATCAAGGAGCTAAACCAGATCGGGACTTGTGGTTCCGTTCCGGGAACGAACCCGGCGCCAGGCCGTTTCGCCACGGTAAGACGTGACAAGGGAGTGGAACAAATGAAACATGCTCTGCTGGGAGCCGGGCTGCTGGCCTTTACTTTGATCGGTGGCGCGGGCGCTGCAAACGCGCAGGTCGATGTGGAAATCGGACCAGGCTATCACCACCATCGCTACTGGCGCGATTATGATCGCGATTATGATAATGCCCGGCACTGCCGGACAATCATTACACATCGCATCAATGACCGTGGCGATCGCGTAACGGTACGCAAGCGCGTCTGCGACTAGCATCCCGATTGCTGAGGGGGAGCGCGATGCGCTCCCCTTCGCTCTCCATTGAGGCGGAACGCCATCTCCTGTGGTTGTGGAGGGCGGGGCGCTGCAATTTGCGAGCGATTTCTGCTCGCGCCGCAATCAAATTTTTTGCGTCCGATGTATTTCTGCAAGCTCGTTTCCCAACCTGCGTCCGTCCTGCCGCAGGCGGCTGATTTTATGCCGTGTTGATTAGCTTGGACGGGCGACTCAGTGCCTAGGTAGCGACCATGGTTATCATTGCATTCCTGATGGTCGCCCTCACCGCGCTGTCCTATGCTGCGTCCACGCTCCAGTATCACGGATACGCCTGGGCAGACGCGACGTGTGCTTATGCGCAGGACCTTTGCGCCTCGCCGCAATATGTCGGGATGGCAGCCATTGCCGTCATCGGCGTTCTGTTCGTCATGCAGACGATCAAAAAATCCTCCGGCAAATAGACGGCGTCCAAATAGACGGTGTCCAGGCCGCAAACCATCTGGCCTTGAAGTGT
>DATEKG010000278.1:0-22449 GCA_035277565.1 Pseudolabrys sp. | reverse complement strand
ACGCTCACGGAAAAGCTGCTGCTGTTCGGCGGCGCCATCAACCTCGCCGGACAGGTCAAGGCAAAGCGCGACCGGCGTTCGACGCGGTCGGACTGGATGGCCATCGAGCGCGAGCGCGGGATTTCGGTCGTCACATCGGTGATGACATTCGATTATGACGGCCGAGTCTTCAATTTGCTCGACACGCCGGGCCATGAGGATTTCTCGGAAGATACCTATCGTACGCTTACAGCAGTCGATTCTGCGGTTATGGTCATCGATGCCGCCAAGGGCATTGAGGCGCGCACGCGCAAGCTGTTTGAGGTTTGCCGGCTTCGCGACATTCCAATCATCACCTTCATCAACAAGATGGACCGCGAGAGCCGCGATCCATTCGAATTGCTCGATGAGATCGAAAAGACGCTTGCGCTGGATACGGCGCCCTTGACCTGGCCCATCGGTCGCGGCCGCGACTTCGCGGGAACATACGACCTCGGGACGGGCGAGATGCGACTGGTCGGCGAAGACGGCAGGACGGTCGAGCGGCAGCCGCTCGATCTCGAGGGGCTGGCCGCAAAAAATAGAATGCTTGATGCCAAAGCCATCTCGGATGAGCTCACGCTGGTCAAAGAAGCCTGCCGCAAGTTTGATTTTAAATCTTTTCGCGAAGGCCATTTGACGCCGGTCTTCTTCGGTTCGGCGCTGAAGAATTTTGGCGTCAAGGACCTTCTGGACTCGCTCGCCTCATTCGCGCCCGCGCCGCGCGCCCAGGTTTCCGATGCAAGGACCGTTGACGCTCACGAAAATGCGATGACGGCCTTCGTGTTCAAGATCCAGGCCAACATGGATCCCAACCACCGCGACCGCATCGCATTTGCGCGCCTCTGCTCGGGAAAGCTCAGGCGCGGAATGAAAGCGAGACTGACGCGTACCGCCAAGCCTCTGACACTGGCGACGCCACAATTCTTCTTTGCGCAGGATCGCGCGCTCGCGGAAGAGGCTTACGCCGGTGACGTGGTTGGTATTCCCAACCACGGTACGCTCCGGATCGGCGACACGCTCACCGAGGGCGAGAACATCTCATTTCTCGGCGTTCCGAATTTTGCGCCCGAGATCCTGCGCCGCGTAAAGCTGGGCGATCCGATGAAGGCCAAGAAACTCAGAGAGGCACTTCAGCAGATGGCGGAAGAGGGCGTCGTTCAGGTGTTCCGTCCGCTCGACGGCGCACCCGCATTGGTCGGCGTCGTCGGCCCGCTGCAGCTCGACGTCCTGAAGGTGCGGCTGTCGGAGGAATACGGACTCGACGTTGGATTCGAGCAGCCGGAATTTCAGCTTGCGCGCTGGATTTCCTCGGACGACGGCTGGAAGCTTGAAGAGTTCGTGCAGGCCAACTACTCGAGCTGTGCCGAAGATCTCGATGGAGACAAAGTCTTCATGGCACGCAACCAGTTCATCCTCGACTACACGATGGAACGCGCTCCGGGAATGTCCTTTGCCGATATCAAGGATGTGAAGGACAAGGCCGCCTAGTTTATTTTCACCTTGGCTGCCGTGATCACCGGTGCCCAGCGGGCGATTTCGGCGTCCATTTGCGTGCGCAGGTCCTCCGGCCGGGAACCGACCGGCTCCATCAGCTGAGCAGCAAGCTTTTCTCGCACGGCCGGCTGCCTGATGATCTCGGACACGTCCTTGCTGATCCTCTCGACAATCGATTTCGGTGTGCCGCCAGGGGCAATCAGGCCATTCCAGGCGTCGGCTTCCACATCAATTCCGGCTTCCTTGAGAGTCGGCACATCCGGCAAGTAAGGCGAGCGGTGCGCCGTGGAGACCGCAAGAATTTTGACTGTGCCCGCTTTGGCGTGCGGCGTTACCGCGATAGCGGGAAGACAGGCCATCTGCGCGTCGTTACGGATCACGGCCGTGATCGCCTGCGGCGAACTTGTATAGGGCACGTGTACAAGTCTGGCGCCGGCCTTGATAGCGATCGCTTCCATTGCGAGATGGGACAAGGACCCGTTTCCAATAGATGCGAAGTTGTATTTGCCCGGGTTTTTCTTCAGCAGCGAGACAAGCTCCGCTACGGAATTGACATTAAGACTCGGGTTGACCGCGAGCACGCTCGGCTGCGTGACCAGCCGGGTGATCGGCGCGATGTCGTTGTGCGGATCGTAGGGGAGCTTGGCGAACAAAAGCTTGTTGATGGCAAGCGGGCCACCGATGCTTACGCCAATGGTCGAGCCGTCGGGCGAGGCCTTGGCGACCATATCTGTGCCGAGATTGCCGCTCGCTCCGGGCTTGTTTTCCACGATGAACGCGCTTTCGGGATATTTTTGCTTCAGGCCGTCCGCAACCAGGCGTGCGACGATGTCGGGTGTCGAACCCGCGCCGAATGGCACGACAATTCGCACGGTTTTTCCCGGCCAGTCCTGAGCCGGCACCGGCGCGGCAGCGGCAAGCAGAAGCAGGAGCGTTGTGACGGCATATTTGGGAAATCGATATATAGAAAGCACCGGGATGTGCCCTTTGCCGGTTCGGCTTGCATTGCCGGCCGCTATCCTCTACTGCGGCGCGATCCGACGTGAGTGTAGCATGGGATTAGGCATTCTAATTATCGGCCTGGCGGTTTTTCTCGCGACGCATGTCTTCGTCTCATTTCGCGAGGCGCGCGCCGGCGTGATCGAGCGTTTGGGACCGATCGTCTATCGCGGTGTGTTCGCCATCGTCTCGCTGGCGGGGCTCGCGCTCATTATCTGGGGTTATGCCGAATATCGCGGTCACGGCTTTATCCAGCTATGGTCGCCTCCCGCCTTCATGCGGCATATCACAATCGGATTGATGCTGTTCGCGGCGATCTTTGTGGTCGCGTGGCTCATCCCAAGCCACATCAGGACCGGGCTCAAGCATCCGCTTCTGGCTGGGGTAAAGACCTGGGCGCTGGCGCACCTGCTTGTGAATGGCGACCTTGGTTCGATCCTGATGTTCGGCACGTTTCTGGCCTGGGGCGTCTATGCTCGCATCTCGGCCAAGCGTCGCGGAGACGCCGGCTTCGGCGCGACAGCGGCTCCGGCCAGCTGGGCGAATGACATCATCGTTGTGGTTCTCGGAGTTGCCATATTCCTTGCGCTCGGCTTCTGGTTCCACCCTTACGTGATCAGCGTACCGGTATTCGGGAGATAGCGTGTGTCAGTTCAGGACGAGATCAAGCGGCTAACCGCACCGGATATCCGGGCACGAAAGGGCGGGGAGCCGATCGTTTGCCTCACCTCGTACCACGCACATACAGCGAGGCTGGTCGACCGGTATTGCGACGTGATTCTCGTGGGGGACTCGCTCGGCATGGTGATGCACGGAATGGAGACAACCGTGCCGGTCACGCTCGATATGATGATCCTGCAGGGGCACGCGGTGATGCGCGGCTCCAGGCGCGCGCTTGTCGTCGTCGATATGCCGTTCGGTTCTTACGAGGCCTCGCGGGAACAGGCCTTCATGAATGCGGGGCGTGTTTTGAAGGAGACCGGTTGCGGCGCCATCAAGGTCGAAGGGGGCAGGCGGATGGCGGAGACGATCCGCTTCCTCGCCGAACGCGGCGTGCCGGTCATGGCGCATGTCGGATTGACACCTCAGGCGATTAACACCATTGGTTCGTTTCGTGCGCAGGGACGAGACGAGGCTGACTGGGCGCGCATCGAAGACGATGCTCTGGCCGTCTCTCAGGCAGGCGCTTTTTCGATGGTGATCGAGGCGGTGGCGGAACCGCTTGCGCGCAAGCTCACGGCGGCGGTACCCGTCCCGACCATCGGAATTGGCGCAAGCGTGGCCTGCGACGGACAAATCCTGGTACTCGAGGATATGCTCGGGCTCTCTCCACGGGTACCGAAATTCGTCAAACGGTATGGGGCGCTGGGCCCTGGCATCGAAAAGTCCATCGCGGACTATGCCGGTGAGGTGCGTGCACGCGCGTTTCCCGGGCCGGAACACGTCTATCCGATGAAGGGGAAGAAGGGATAAGCCCCTGAGGCATTAAGAATTTCAAGCTTTGGCTTTGCCTTAGCTGCGCCACATCGTTAGGTTACGGCGCAATTCGGCCCGGGGGGTGGGCCTCGGACAGGTCGGGAGCCAACGTGGCCGATATCTTCCATGAAGTAGATGAAGAAGTCCGGCGTGAACAGCTTAAGAGGCTGTGGGATCGCTACAGCATCTACATCGTCGGCGCCGCTGTCCTGCTCGTCGCAGGAATTGCCGGCTGGCGTGCATACGAATACTGGGCCACGCAGAAGGCTGCGGCCGCCGGCGCCGCTTTTGAAGCGGCGGCGACCTTGAGCGAACAGGGTAAGCAAGCGGAAGCTGAGGCGGCCTTCGCGAAAGTAGCCGCTGAGGCGCCTCAAGGCTATCGCGTGCTTGCGCGATTCCGTGAGGCTGCAGTGTTGGGATCTTCAAAGGCCGGCGATGCCGTCAAGGCGTATGACGAGCTCGCTGACGATTCGTCACTCGACTCTGTCTGGCGTGATCTTGCTGCCGTTCGAGCGGGAATGCTGCTTGTCGATACTGCCCCGCTGACAGAAATGCGCCGGCGGCTCGACCCCATGACCACGGCCCCGCACAGCTTTCGGCATACCGCACGGGAGTTACTGGCGCTTTCGGCGTGGCACAATCACGATCTGACGAGTGCGCGCCGCTATCTGGACATGATCGCAACCGACGCCGAAACTCCAGTCGGCACGCGCGCGCGCGCGGATGTTCTGTCTGCGCTGATTGCGGCAGAAGGAAAGAGCTGAGGCCGGCTTCATGCGCATTGTCCATCGCATCGTTACGCTGGCGGCGCTCGGAGCGTTCGGGATTGCCTTGTCGGCTTGCACGGATTTCGATCCGGACAAGCTTGATGTGTTCCACCTCAATGAGAAAAAGAAACTGCCTGGGGAGCGGAAAGAACTGTTCCCCGGCGGCGTGCCAGGCGTAACTCAGGGAATCCCGCAGGAATATATGAAGGGTAATGAGCCGCCGCCCGAGACGGCGCAGGCGCCGACGCCGGAGCAGCCAAAGCCCGCCGCTGAAGCCGCGACGGAGAAAAAGACGGCGGCGGTCGAAGCAGAGCCTGAGCCGAAGCCAAAACCCAAGGCGAAGCGCAAGCCGAAGCCGCATCCTGCAGCAAACCCGGCGCAGCAGCCCCAGCAGGCGTCAGGGCAGACGCAGCCACCGGCCTGGCCGCAGGATCAGCAAGCGGCACCCCAGCAAGCTCATTCCCCCTGGCCCGCGCAGCAGGGTCAGGCCAGTACAGCGGCGCCATGGCCATCGGCGCCAGCCCCCGGCACCTTCTCGCGCTGAAGCGCTCGGCAGGCTAATAGAGCGCGGGCCGCATTATGCGGGCCGGATCGCGATCCATGATTTTCACCGTTGCCATCATCGGTCGGCCGAATGTCGGCAAATCGACCTTGTTTAACCGGCTGGTGGGTCGGCGCGTGGCTCTCGTGGATGACCGGCCTGGCGTTACGCGTGATCGCCGCGAGGGTGAAGCCAGGCTCGGTGACATCGAATTCAAGGCGATCGATACGGCCGGCCTCGAGGAGTCCGCTCCCGACAGCCTGTCCGGACGGATGCGGATGCAGACCGAAACCGCCATATCCCAATCCGATGCAATTTTTTTTCTGATCGATGCTCGCGCAGGTCCAACTCCGGTCGATCACGCCTTCGCGGACGTTGTGCGAAAATCCGGCAAGCCTGTCGTGCTTGTCGCCAACAAAAGCGAAGGCACTGCGGGCGAGAGCGGGCGCCTCGAGGCCTATGCGCTCGGCCTCGGCGAACCGGTGCCGATTTCGGCCGAACACGATGAAGGCATGTCGGACCTCTACGACGCGCTGCACGCAATCCTTCCCGAGCAGTCAGCGTCCCAATCCCCGGTGCCTGCAGCGGACGAGTCGCGTCCGATCCGCGTTGCCATCGTCGGACGGCCCAATTCGGGAAAATCCACCCTGATCAATCGCCTGATCGGACAGGAACGCCTTCTGACCGGACCCGAAGCAGGCATTACGCGCGATTCAATTGCCGTCGACCACGATTGGGAAGGGCACAGGTTCAGGATCTACGATACGGCCGGACTTCGCCGCCGATCGCGTGTGGATGAGAAGCTCGAGAAGTTGTCGGTTGCCGATGCGCTCAATGCGGTGCGTTTTGCGGAAGTCGTGGTGGTATTGCTCGACGTCGAGAATGCTTTCGAGGAACAGGATCAGCGCATCGCCGATCTCGTCGAACAGGAAGGCAGGGCGATCGTGATCGCCATCAATAAGTGGGACCTCAAGGACAAGGCCGCGGGCGCAATAGGAAAGCTTCGCAAGCACGCGGAGGAAAAGCTGACGCAGATCAAGGGCGTTCCGCTCGTGGCGGTATCGGGTCTCACCGGCGAAGGGCTTGAGCGGCTGATGCAGGCAATCGTCGATGCCTACGAAGTGTGGAACAGGCGCGTCCCCACCAGCGCGCTCAACCGGTGGTTCGAGCAAGTGGTGAGTGCGCACCCGCCGCCGGCGGTATCGGGACGCTCGCTGAGGCTCAACTACATTACTCAGCCGAAGAGTCGCCCGCCGAGTTTCGTCGTTTTCTGCACGCGCGCAGACGCGGTGCCCGACGCCTACAAGCGCTATCTGTTGAATTCCTTGCGCGATACTTTCGAACTGCCTGGAACGCCAATACGTCTCGCGCTGCGAGAGAAAGACAACCCGTACAAGGGACGGGCGAAGCGGAAGCATTAGAATTTCCGATCTTGCGGTGCGGGAACCGGCAATCGGTCGCGGCGTTAAGGACTAGCGTCAGATGCGTGCCAATGCGGCGCGCTCGCGCAGCCGTATTGGAGGAACTTACATGGATAAAAAGATTGCTGGCCTTGTCGGTGCGGTCGCCGCGCTGACCTCGATTGATGCCGCTCAGGCGGCCACGCAAGGCACACCCGCTCCGGCCGAGCCCCTGCGCGCAGCCTCTTACTCCGACCTGCTGACGCCGATCGCAAACGCGGTCGCGGTTTTAGAGGCTGATGATCAGGCTCGTTCGCAAGGTCCGGCTGGCGAGAGCGCGGACAAGGTGGAGGTCGCGCAGATTTTCTATCATCACCACCACCATCATCATCATTATCACCACCGCTACATCATCCGCCGCTACCATCACCACCATCACCATCATCATCATTACCGTCGTTATTACCATCATCATCACCATCACCACCACAGTCAGTACATGGCGTCCCCCCGCCGCGACGCCTGACGCATGGCGCAGAAACGGGCCCGCCGGAAATTGGCGGGCCCGTTTCTTTATTGAGTTGATAGCGGCTGTCGCGCGTCAGGTTTCGCGTTCACTCACTTTCGCTTTGGCGGCCCTGAGTATGTGCCGGTAAGTCCCATCAAAGACTGTGTTGGTCGACGACGTCCATTCTGTATCTTTCGAAAGCGTATCGCGGCTCGCATGGATCCGGCGGCCACGGAGTTCGCGTTCGGCCGATTCTTCTTCGTCCATCGGCACCAGCTGGAATTGCGGATCGGCAGGCACGAAAACCATCTGCATGAAGGGTTCGCCCGATCTGAATATGTGCCTGCGTCCCTCGGGCGGAGCCTTAAACACCACAAATGAAATCATCGGCCACCAACTTGTGCGCAGGAGCGCAGGAACGGCAAGCGGCACTTCGTCGTCCGGGTCGGTGTAGTAACGCGGGTGCGGTTCAGTCCGCACCGCCATATCGTCGGCAACTTTGAGGTCGAGCAGTAGTTGGTAGGTGTAGTAATTTTCACCAAACGGGCGAAAGGGCGGCCATTGAAGGCCCGTATTGGGGTCCGGTCCGAAGTCGCCATCCAGTTCGACCTGGCCATTTCGTTTCGTCACGTGCAATTCATTGTTGAATGGATAAAGCAGTTCGATCCCGTACTGCGCGCCTTCGGTAAAGGGCATGCAGTGCCATACCTGTTCGTGTGACCCGTTCTTGCGCGGCTGCGGTGTGCCGCCCCAGCCTGGCATTTGAAGTTTGGTTCGCCGCGGCTCCAGGCGCGGCTCAAACAGCCGGTATTTGATAGTGTGCACGGCGTTCCCCGAAATACGATACGCGGGCCAAAATGTCGTGGCTTGCGTGACCGGCCTAACCAACGCGGGGCGCGTGAAATTGTTCCAAATGCTACGCCGGAGCGTGGAAATCCAAAAATTTGCCGGCCCGATAGTTGTAGACTTTTCCGTTTACTGTGCAGTCCGGAAGGCAAAGCGGTACTATCGCTCCGGCGATGTCTTCGGGAGTTGGCAGCGTAAGCGGATCAATGCCTGGAAAGGCGGTGGCGTACATTCTGGTCCGGGTAGGTCCGGGTGCAAACAGATTTGCACGCACCGCCGTCGTTGCGCATTCCGCGGCATAGGTCCGCACAAGCATTTCGAGGGCTGCCTTGGACGCTCCATAGGGCCCCCAATATGCGCGCCCCGCATGAGCGACGCCTGACGTCAGAAACACGGCGCGCCCTGATTGCGAGGCGCGCAGGAGGGGATCCATGCAACGAATAAATTGCCAGTTGGCGGTAACGTTCACGGCAAAAACGTTGTCCCAATCCTTGGGATCAACGTGGCCGAGCGGCGACAGCGGCCCGAGAATTCCGGCATTACCGATCAGGACGTCTAATCGCCCATAACGTTCGTTCACGGCGAGCGCCAGGCGCGCAATCCCGTCGCTATCCTTGACATCGAGCGGGACAAGTGTCGCCGAACCGCCCTCGGCCTTGATCTTGTCGTCAAGCTCTTCGAGACCACCGACAGTGCGGGCGAGGGCCACGATATGGGCGCCTGAGCGGGCAAGATCGAGCGCTACAGCCGCGCCGATACCGCGTGACGCGCCGGTGACGAGCGCAATACGGTCTGAAAGAGGCCTGGTCATGCGCGAATATCGGTCGGAGCCGCGCTAGATCGCTTCCGCCAGCAATGACAGCTGGCGCGGGCTCCCCTCTTGCGCGGCAAGATCGGTTAGCGGCGTCGGATAGTCGCCCGTGAAACAATGGTCGGTAAATTGCGGCCGCGCCGGATCGCGTCCTTCGAAACCCATGGCGCGATAAATTCCGTCGACAGAGAGGAATGCCAGTGAGTCGGCGCCGATAAATTTGCGCATACCCTCGAGGTCGTGGGTGGCGGCGAGGAGCTTGTCCCGTTCAGGCGTGTCGATGCCGTAATAGTCAGGATGTGTGATCGGCGGCGACGCAATACGAAAATGCACTTCCTTGGCGCCGGCATCCCGCATCATCTGCACGATCTTGCGCGACGTTGTTCCGCGCACGATAGAATCGTCCACGAGAGCAATGCGCTTGCCGGCGGCGACGGCACGGTTCGCAGAATGTTTGAGGCGCACGCCTTGGTCGCGGATCGCCTGGGTTGGC
This sequence comes from Pseudolabrys sp., assembly GCA_035277565.1. GTDB lineage: Bacteria > Pseudomonadota > Alphaproteobacteria > Rhizobiales > Xanthobacteraceae > Pseudolabrys. The sequence goes on along the minus strand of DATEKG010000278.1, from coordinate 13,093 downwards.
TGGATGAAGGTCCTGCCAACATAGTGATTGCGGATGATCCCGAGCTCGTATGGAATTTTCGATTCCTGGGCGAAACCGATAGCGGCAGGAACGCCCGAGTCTGGAACCGGAATAATCACATCGACATTGGCAGGGGCTTCACGCGCAAGCTGAGCTCCCATCGTCTTGCGCACATTGTAGACGTGACGACCGCCGACAGTGGAGTCCGGTCTTGAAAAATAGATGTATTCGAAAATGCAGGGACGCTCCGGCATCGGAGGGAACGGCTTGTGCGATTGCGCGCCGTCTTCGTCGAAAATCACGACCTCGCCATTTTCAACGTCGCGAACATATTGCGCGCCGATGATATCGAGGGCACAGGTCTCAGAGGCCAGAATCGGGCATCCGTCGAGCTTTCCGACGACCAGCGGTCGAATGCCGAGCGGGTCGCGCGCGCCTACGAGTTTCTTGTTCGTCAGCCCGACAAAGGCATAGGCACCCTCCAATTGACGCAGGCCCTCGATGAAGCGATCAACGAATCGGTTGCGCTTCGCCCGTGCAACGAGATGAAGGATTACTTCGGTGTCGGTGGTCGATTGCATCATGGCGCCGTCGTGAACGAGATCGCGACGCAGCTTGATGCCGTTCGTCAGGTTGCCATTGTGGCCGATTGCGAATCCACCCGCATTGAGCTCGGCAAAGAGCGGTTGAACGTTGCGGATGATCGTTTCGCCGGTGGTCGAATAACGCACGTGACCGATTGCGGATGTGCCGGGCAGACGGTCAATGACTTCGCGGCGTGCGAAGGCATCGCCGACAAGACCGAGGCGACGTTCGGAATGAAAGCGCTTGCCGTCGAAAGAGACGATCCCGGCAGCCTCCTGACCTCGGTGCTGAAGGGCATGGAGCCCGAGTGCCGTGATAGCGGCGGCGTCCGGATGTCCGAAGATCCCGAATACGCCGCACTCCTCGCGCAGACGATCGGCATCGGGATCAAAATCAGCGTCGGCCAGGAGCGCGGGGTCGAACGAAGGTTTGTCCATATTTATCGGGTTCCGCTTGGCCGGGGTTGAGTCATCAACTCGGAACGCTGGTCAGGGTTGCTATCGGGCGCATCCTGGTCCTCAGGCTTGGGCCTTTTCAGCCTCTTTAAGATGGTGCTTTCGGGGTCATCCGGCAACATCGACATCAGCCATTGCCCCGTGTTTTGCAGCACGACTTTCGACTTGGCCCCGCGCACCCATTCGGGCTGGCTGCGGTCGGGCACCAGCCAGGCGAAGAACAAGAACGCCACCACCACGATGATCAGTCCGCGGCCGAGACCGAACAGAAACCCGAGAGTGCGATCGAGCGCGCCGACCCGGCTGTCCAGAACCATGTCGGAAATGCGAGCGGTAATAATCGACACAATGAGAAGAGTGACGAGGAATACGCCGCCGACGGTCACCGCGGTCGCGACGGCATCGCTGCTGAAATACTGTTTGGCCGCCGGGAGAAGGCGGCTGTACGAGTAAAGCGTCACCAATGCGGCCACGCCCCACGATCCGATTGAGAGGATCTCACGCATGAAACCGCGGATCATCGCGAGCAGCCCCGAGATCAACATGACCCCTAAAAGAATGATGTCGAGCAGCGTGATCGGCATCGTGAGTTCAGGTGCTCCGCGGGTGCAGACGACCGGTCCGGCGCTTGGCGGGCGGCCAGCGCAAGGAATCCGGGCCAGCCATAGCGGCTCCTGCCTCGGGCTGCAATGTAGACCTTAAATGCTTAATTTTAGGCCTGTTTTTGGGTTCGCGGCCTCAAGCTGGCTGGGCCGCCGGAGGCGGATTTGTGCTCGTATATAGCGGGGCGGCGTGGCGCCGTCACCCGTCTTGTCCACCGCTTTTCGCCCGCCGAAGGCCACGACCGCAGGCCGCGATATCGGCCACAAGACTGGCCAGATTGGCGACATCGGTAACCTTAAGGACGTGCCCCGTCGCATCGGCGCGCGCAGATTCGGGGATCACCGCCCGGTTAAAGCCAAGCTTTGCCGCCTCCTTGAGCCGTGCCGCACACTGCGCCACCGGTCGAACAGCGCCCGACAGGGACACCTCGCCGAAATACACGGCGTCCGCCGGGAGTGGCGCGTTGGCGAGAGACGAAACAAGCGCGGCGGCAGCCGCCAGATCGCCGGCCGGTTCCTGGATGCGCATGCCCCCGGCGACATTGAGATAGACATCGTGGCCGCCCAGCCGCACTCCGCAATGCGCCTCGAGAACGGCGAGGATCATCGAGAGCCGGCTTTGATCCCAACCGACCACTGCACGTCTTGGCGTTCCGAGCGATGTCGGCGCAACCAGTGCCTGGATTTCGACCAGTAGCGGCCGCGTCCCTTCCACGCCCGCGAAAACAGCTGTGCCGGGCTGGCCGAGGTCGCGCTCCGACAGAAACAGTTCGGATGGATTGGCGACCTCCCGCAGGCCCGAGCCGGTCATCTCAAAGACGCCGATCTCATCGGTAGGACCGAAGCGGTTCTTTACAGCACGCAAAATTCGAAACTGGTGCGAACCTTCACCCTCGAATGAGAGCACCGCATCGACCATATGCTCGACGACGCGTGGGCCGGCAATCTGTCCGTCTTTCGTTACATGACCAACCAGGATGACGGCAGCGCCGGATTTCTTTGCAAAGCGGATCAGAGCCTGTGCGCTGCCGCGCACTTGCGTTACCGTACCTGGCGCCGACTCCACCAGGTCGGTCCACATTGTCTGGATCGAGTCGATAACGATCAGACGAGGCGTTTTACCTTGCGACAACGTGGCGATGATGTCCTCGACTGACGTCTCCGCAGCGAGTTCGACCGCTGCGTCACGCAAACCGAGTCGTTCGGCCCGGAGACGAACCTGCGCCACTGCCTCTTCGCCGGAGATATAGACCGCCCGGTGACCGCCACGAGCCAGCGCGGCGGCCGCCTGGATTAGCAGCGTTGATTTGCCGATGCCCGGATCGCCGCCGACCAGGAGAACGGAGCCGCGCACAAAGCCGCCGCCCGTGACCCGGTCGAGTTCGGCGATACCGGAGGGCAGGCGAGGTGCGTCATGGGCGTCCCCAGTCAACGCCTCAAGCGCGAACAACCGCCCCTTGCCGGGCTTACGGCCGGGACCGGCAGATCGCTCGGCACCCTCTTCACTGAGCGTGTTCCATTCGCCGCAAGCCTCACATTTTCCCTGCCAGCGGCTAAAGGCCGCTCCGCAGTTCTGGCAAACGAAAGTCAGGTTGCGTCGGGACATAAGAGAATCGCCCGGTTCTGGAGGAAATGACCCTAAAATCGCGATGAGAACATTACAAGAACATTTTTAAGAAACCCTTGTTCTACAGGGCGCAATAATGGGCAGGGTTGGAGGGCGAGAGGAAACGCCAGTAGGGCAGGTCAGCCGCGATATACGCGGTGATACCGCCGCCCCATGCTCGTGAGGATTTCATAGCCGATTGTGCCAGCGGAGGCGGCAAGCCGGTCGACATCGATCTCGCCGCCGATCAGGGTCGCCAGATCACCTCGCCGCACCGCGTTTTCGGGTAGAGCTGAAACGTCGATTGCGAGCAAATCCATCGATACGCGGCCGGCGAGCGGGCAACGCGTGCCGGCAATAATGGCCTCGGCTCCGGGCGTGCTGTCGGAAGCGCTTGCCGCGCGCGGGTAGCCATCCGCATAACCCACCGAAGCGACCGCGATGCGGGTCGCGTGTCTGGCGGTCCACAATGCGCCGTATCCGACAGTTTCGCCCTTTGCGACGTTGCGAATTTGGATGACGCGCGCCCGCAGTTCGACGACAGGCTGCATCGGATTGCGATGGCCGGGTGTAGGGTTGACGCCGAACAGCGCCGCTCCCGGACGGACCATATCGCAATGAGCGCCGGCGCCGAGAAAGATGCCGGACGAATTCGCAAGCGACCCGGGAATGCCGCGATACAGCATGCGGACTTCACGGAAGGTCTGGATCTGGCGCTCATTGAGCGGGTGTTGCGGTTGCTCCGAACAAGCCAGATGACTCATGAGCAAGGTGATGCCGTGATTTTCAGCCCGGATCCGGGGCGCCAGGGCGGCAGCTTCATCGACGGAGATGCCAAGCCGATTCATTCCGGTGTCGACATGAAGCGCCGCGCCGCCACGCCATTGATTGACTGAACAGAATGCGTCCCACTCGGCAAGCTCGACCAGACTGCCGATGACCGGCCGTGCCCGAAGTTCGGCATAGGCGCCTGACGTCGTGGGTAGCAATCCGTTGAGCACGTAGATCGTCGCGTCTGGGGCAACCACGCGCACCCGCCGCGCTTCCGCGAGATCCGCAACGAAGAAGGTCTTGCAGCCGGCCCGGCTCAGCGTGCGGGCGACGGGTTCTATACCGCAGCCATATCCATCAGCTTTGATCACTGCCCCGCATTCGGCTGGCATCGCCTGGCGGCCAAGTGCAACCCAGTTTGCCTCGATCGCAGACAGATTAATCGTGAGGATGGCGCCGGCTTCGGTTTCTGCGGGACCGGGTCCAATTCGTGGGGCGGATATATCTCCGGCAGGCACGGCTGACTGCAACGCGGTTTCTGGCATGGCACTTGGGTTTAGCCGCCCGGGTGCAACCAGTCCATGCGGTCGTTGGTGGCTCTTTTAAGCGCGATCCGGAAGCTGATTCTCGCGGGCAAGAGAAGAAAAACGTGTAACTGCGGCGTCGAACTGGAGTTCGACCGTTCCCGTCGGCCCGTGCCGTTGCTTGCCGATAATGACCTCGGCCTTACCATGCACCTTGTCAGCTTCGGCCAGCCATTCGGCGAACTTTTCACGATTGGATTCCAATGGCTTGCGCATCTGATGGTAATATTCCTCGCGATAGACAAAGAGGACCACGTCGGCGTCTTGTTCGATCGAACCAGATTCGCGCAGGTCCGATAGTTGTGGCCGTTTGTCATCCCGGCTTTCCACCTGCCGCGAGAGCTGCGACAGCGCCAAAATCGGTACATTCAGCTCCTTCGCCAAGGCCTTGAGCTTGGTGGTGATTTCCGTGATTTCCTGCACACGGTTTTCCTGCGACCGCCGTGTCGAACCCTGCAGCAACTGCAGATAATCGATCACGACCAGGTCGAGCCCGCGCTGCCGTTTGAGCCTGCGTGCCCGGGCGGCGAGTTGCGCCACCGACAAGCCGCCGGTTTCGTCAACATAAAGCGGTATGTGCTGCAGTTCGATCGAGTAGTCCTTGATCTTCTCAAAATCGTTCTCGCTGATACCGCCGCGTCTGATCTGGTTGGAGGGAATTCCGGTCTGTTCGGCGATGATACGGGTGGCCAATTGCTCGGCTGACATTTCGAGCGAAAAGAAGCCGACAATGCCGCCGTTGACCGTCACCGTGTGGCCGTCGGGTTTGACCTCGCCGCGCCACGCTTTCGCGATGTTGTAGCCAATGTTGGTTGCAAGAGCCGTTTTACCCATACCCGGACGGCCGGCAAGGATGACCAGGTCAGACTGCTGCAGACCGCCCATCATGCGATCGAGGTCTTCAAGCCCGGTGGCGATGCCCGAAAGCTTTCCATCACGCTGAAACGCATGTGCGGCCATGTCGATGGCCGTGGTGAGCGCTTGAGCGAAACGCTGGAAGCCGCCGTCGTAACGGCCGGTCTCAGCCAGCTCGTAGAGTCGCCGTTCGGCATCCTCGATCTGGTCACGCGGCGAAAAATCGACCGGCGCATCATAGGCGACGTTGACCATGTCCTCGCCGACCTGAATGAGAGCGCGGCGGACCGAGAGGTCGTAGACGGTGCGGCCGTAGTCCTCGGCATTGATGATTGTCGTCGCCTCGGCGGCGAGGCGTGCGAGGTACTGACTAACCGTGAGGCCGCCAATGTCTACGTCGGCATCGAGGAAGGTCTTGAGCGTGACCGGCGTCGCCAGTTTTCCGGCGCGGACCAGGTCCCGAGCCAGCTGGTAGATTTTCTGGTGAATAGGCTCAAAAAAATGGACCGGTTCAAGAAAGTCGGAGACGCGATAGAACGCTTCATTGTTGACGAGAATTGCGCCCAGCAGTGCCTGCTCCGCCTCAATATTGTGGGGAGCAGAGCGAAAGAGGGGGGCAGGTTGATCGACCTGCTTGCGTGCTGTCGAATCAGCGAGGGCCATGGAAGTCGATGTTTACCCGGGGAATTGTGGCATAGCACGCGTTTTGCGACGACAATGCGCTTCGCAAACTGTTGTCCCGCAATTCACAAGCCGCATTGAGCGGTGGGAAAGGCCTGTTTTTTCTTGACCTGTGTTGAACGGCCGCGGGGAAGCAGCGAGCCGTCTATTCGCCGGCGAGGCGTAGCGGCGGGCGTTGCGTCTTTTCGAGGGTGGCAAGACGCTTTTCTTCCTGAGCAATGTAGCCCCGAGTCATGGGGACCACGCCCTGGCGTTTGGTCAGCTGGATTTGCATGACCATCATATTCTGTTCGCGGAACGACATCTCCGAGGCGGCAAGGTAAAACTCCCACATGCGCACGAAGCGAGGCTCGTAAATGCGCTCGACATCCTCGCGGTGGGCCAGGAACCGTTGGCGCCACGCCTTGAGCGTTTCCGCATAGTGCAGGCGGAGGATCTCAATGTCCGTGACCAGCAGTCCGGATCGCTCGATCACGGGCAGCACTTCCGACAGGGCAGGGATATAGCCGCCCGGGAAGATATATTTTGCTATCCACGGATTGGTGATACCGGGCCCCTCCGAGCGGCCGATGGAGTGCAGCACCATCACTCCATCGTCAGCAAGCAACGAGGCGCATTGCCTGAAGAATGTCTCGTAAAATCCGACCCCGACATGTTCGAACATGCCAACCGAGACGATCCGGTCGAACCGGCCCTTTACGTCACGATAGTCCTGCAGCAGAAACCGCGCGCGTTCCGTCAGCCCCTTTTCGGTCGCGCGTTCATTGGCGATCGCGTACTGTTCCTGCGAAAGCGTGACGCCTGTGACATCGGATCCGCCAAACTCGGCGAGATAGAGACCGAGGCCACCCCAACCGCAGCCAATATCGAGCACACGCCGGTTGCTCGTCAGCCTCAGCTTTGCCGCCAGGTGGCGCTTTTTTGCGAGTTGGGCATCGTCGAGAGACGTATCGGGGGTTTCGAAATATGCGCAGCTGTATTGCCGATCTGCGTCGAGAAACAGGGAGTAGAGCCGGCCGTCGAGATCGTAATGATGAGCAACGTTACGGCGTGCGCGTCGGCGCGGGTTGAATTGAGCAAGACGCCGGCCGACATACCGCAACAGCCACTGCGGCCTCGCCCAGTTCGGGATCTCGGCCTTTTGACCGAGGGCTATGGCGAGAACATCCGCAATCGTGCCTTGCTCGACGACGAGGGACCCATCCATATAGGCCTCGCCGAATTTAAGCTCCGGGTCGAGCAGAACCCCGAGTTCGGCAGCCCGTGTCTTGAACCGCACTGCAACGGGCTTGCCGGTGCCATCGCCAAACGTGAAAGTAGCGCCGCGCGAGGTGGTTACGGTGAAGACCCCTCGCTGGATGAATCGACTAAGAAAAAACTGAAGCAACCGGTCCATCGGCCGCCTCCATCACTCAAAATCCGCGGCTTGCTGCCGGCATCCCCCGTACTCGTCAACGCTGCGGACGAACAAACGTTCGGACCTAGGGATTTAATCAAAGTTCCCTTACGCCAGCAATCCTCGAAAATGCTGAGCACCCGCCGACCGCAGGTCACAATTACGAAATAATGCGCTATCAAGAATTGCAATGATTGGACGCAGGCGGCCGATTAAGTTGGAGCAGGAAGGTAAACGACGATGAACGCGTTAGGTTGGGGCGCCAGGCTCATAATCGCTGCGTCCTTGCTCACCTTGGCAGGTGTGGCTGGAGCGCAGGAAGATTTCGACAAGGGCAAGAGCGCCGCCCAACTCTTTGCCTCGGATTGCGCTCTTTGCCACAAATCGCCACAGGGGTTCGCCAGGTCGGGCGGCCTGCTCGGGCTGGAGAGCTTCCTCCGTGAGCACTACACCGCGAGCCGCGAGAGCGCCAAGGCCATCGCGAACTACATTAAAGCCATGGACACCGGCCCGGCGCGCCCCGTAAAGCGCGCGGCCAAGGGCGAAGAAAAGGTCAAAGCCGGCGAAAAGAAAAAACCTGAGGCAAAGCCGGCCACGGCCAAGCCTGATGAGGCAAAATCGTCGGACATTATGGCACCCGAACCGAAAGCCGGGGATGCCGGTACGTCCAAGCCTGCCGCGGCCGCTGGGCCGGCTGAGGCCAGCAAGCCGAAGAAATCTGACAAGCCGGAATAGCGCGGGCCTGGCCTAGACCTCGTCCTTCTTTTTTTTCCCTTTTGCCGATTTTGACGTCTTTGCGGGGGCCTCGCCCTCGCTCGCTACGGGCTCAGTACCCTCAGGTTGCTCCTGTTTTGCCTTCGCCACTTCGGGCTCGAACATGGCCTCTGCGGCAGCAGCGGCAGCTGCTGCTTCCTCCTCGGCCTCGGTCCGCAGGACGGTTACATCTTCGCCCCGAGCGATCCGATCGGCCTCGTCCGCACTGCGTGCGACCGTAACGGTAATCATAACCTCCACTTCAGGATGGAGAGCAATCGGCACCTTGTATTGTCCAATCGATTTGATTGGCGTGTTGAGTTGGATCTGCGAGCGGCCAATATCGGCGCCATCGGTTTTGAGCAGTCCGGCAATGTCACGAGTTGAAACCGACCCGAACAGTTGCCCCGCTTCGCTGGCCTGGCGGAGAACGACATAGGTCTTGCCGTCGAGCTTGCCGGACAACTTGCCCGCTTCGCCTTTCATGGCGAGGCTGCGCGCCTGCAACTCGACCTTCATTTCTTCAAACCTTTTCTTGTTGTCGCTGGTCGCGCGCAATGCCTTGCCGCGCGGCAACAGGAAATTTCGAGCAAAACCGTCCTTCACGCGGACGACATCGCCCATCTGGCCAAGCTTGCCGACACGTTCGAGCAGGATCACTTCCATCGTCGTTACTCCTCAATCCCAATGTTACGTTAGTTGTTTCTCACGTGTTCACGAAAGAGCTGGCGGTCCATGCCGCCCGGGCGTCCGGCCGCGCAAGTCGACGACAGAATCGATCACCCCAAGCAAACAGAGTGCGAGAATCGGCCAACCGAGTACGATCACGACTGCATATGCGATGCTTAGAATGAGTGTGCGCGCGTTCACATTCGCGGTCAGGGCGTGCAGCACCGCAAATCCAAGCACGCCATAAGCGAGCATCAAGCTTGCAGCCAGGACACCGGCCAAGATCCCGAGCATACCGCCGGTAAAGCTAAGAGCGATCGCAATACCCAAGACCACGACCAGGACAGGAGGAAAGGTAATGGCGGACAGCTGTGGCCACGGTCGGGCCAGACGGCCGGAAAATTTTACGACGCGTCCGGCAATCCAGAGGTTCACGAGATTGGTGACCGTCGCGAGTATGGCGGCAGCCAGGGGGACCGCGCTGACCAGAAAGTCGATGATGCGGCCGGCTCTGTCCGCAGCGCCTCCGGCGGGTGCACTGTGTTCCACACGCAGTACCGCAGTAAGGGCGCCACGCAGCCCGGCCCGAAAACTCTCTGCATCCGTGCCGAAATTAGGAATTGCAATGAGCACCACCAGTGCCGCCAACACGGCGGCCCAGATGATCAGCCGTCCGGGCGCATACCATTCGAGAGTTGCGTCGCTCCCGGTACCGACAGGGCGCGCAAGCAGGGCGAGATAGCTGAGCCACCAAGCGGGAACTCCCGCGCCGGCGGCAAATGCCAGAAGAAATACGGTGCCAAAGGCGAGCCAGAGGCCGACGGCGCCGGAGACTGCTGCGGCCAATGCGGCCCAGTGGCCCCAGCCGAGCCCCGCGATCATGATCGGGAGCGGGGCAAGATAGAAAAGCGGAATTGACAGCCACACGCCGGCTGTCGCTGAGGCAAACAACAGAGCCGCAGCAGCACCAGCGCCAATTCCGACCAAGACAAACTGCATCGTCACGAGCTGTCCCGCTCCTTTGAGCGGTTAGAGACGGAACAGTTCCGCCCCAACCATCGGCTCCCGGGCGATGGCCCGGCAGCCTTGTTTTCATTCTATTGTATCACGTAAGGCAGCAAGCCAAGAAAGCGCGCGCGTTTGATCGCTTGCGCGAGTTCGCGCTGTTTTTTTGCGGAAACCGCGGTAATGCGGCTTGGAACGATCTTGCCGCGCTCCGAAACGTAGCGCTGAAGAAGTTTGACGTCCTTGTAGTCAATCTTCGGAGCATTGGCGCCCGAGAAAGGGCATGTCTTTCGGCGGCGAAAGAACGGGCGGCGTGCGCCGCCCTGCGGTGCGAATGCCATGGCCTATACCTCTGCTGCGCTGTCCGAAGATTCGATCTCGTCGCCGCCATCGTCACGTCGTGGACGGCGTTCACCGCGCCCTCTGTCGTCGCGATCGGATTTGCGCATCATCGCCGACGGACCATCCTCGTGCTCATCGACGCGAATGGTGAGATAGCGAAGGACGTCTTCATTGAGACGCTCCTGACGTTCGATCTCGTTGAGAGCGGCGGGCGGCGCATCGACGTTGAGAAAGGTCATGTGCGCTTTGCGATTCTTGCGGATTCGATAAGCGAGAGATTTCAAACCCCAATATTCATTTTTGGTGACCTTACCGCCCATCTGGCCAATGACGCCGGACAGTTGCGTCGTCAATTCTTCAACCTGCTGCGCGCTCAGGTCCTGGCGCGCGAGATAGACGTGTTCATACAGCGGCATGAAATGCCTTTCCCTTGTGTAGTCCCAATCCGTGATCCCGGCGCCAAGCCCCTCGAGCCCTTCGGGGAAAGGCTCGAATGCTCTGAAGGCGGAAGCACGGGACGCCGGGCCGATTGGCCCTTCCAGCTGACCGGCTATTTGGTCAGCAGGACGTCCGTTCAGCTCCCAACCAGGGTCAACGGAGCCCGCGCGTTATAGGCGGTTTTCCCGAAAACGCAAGGCAAAACAGGGTCATCCAATTCAATCCAGCTTGCCGGCCTTGCTCAGCATTCGCTGGCGGGGTGTCGCCGCTGGCTCAGCTTGACAGGACAGCCATCGCGGTGTTGTTCGGCCCGATTTCCGCGCGCGGGCGCGTTATCGACGGGTAGGGTATGGCAATCGCGTTCGTTTTTCCGGGCCAGGGCAGTCAGGCGGTTGGAATGGGCAGGGCGCTGGCCGCCGATTTTACCGCTGCGCGGCAAGTCTTTGATGAGGTCGACAGCGCCCTCGGCGCCAATCTGAGCAGCACCATATTCGAAGGTCCGGCCGATACGCTCACTTTGACGGAAAATGCGCAACCGGCGCTGATGTCGGTGTCGCTTGCCGTCATGCGCGTGCTCGAAACCGAAGCCGGGCTCGATCTCGCCAAGGACGCAAAATTCGTCGCAGGTCATTCGCTGGGCGAGTATTCGGCCCTGGCGGCTGCGGGCGCGTTCTCGATCGGAGACGCGGCGCGGCTGCTGCGCACACGCGGACAGGCAATGCAAAAGGCGGTGCCGGTCGGCGTCGGTGCAATGGCTGCGCTTATCGGACTCGAATTTGACGCCGCCAGTGCGGTCGCCGCTGAGGCTGCACAAGGCGAAGTATGCCAAGCCGCAAACGACAATGGCGCCGGGCAGGTTGTCGTTTCCGGCAACAAAAGCGCAGTCGAGCGGGCGGTGGAAATCGCCAAGACCCGGGGCGCCAAACGCGCAATGTTGCTGCCGGTGTCCGCCCCGTTTCATTGTGCGCTTATGCAGCCTGCAGCCGATGTCATGGCCGAGGCGCTTTCGAAAATTTCGGTCAAGACGCCTGCGGTACCGGTTGTCGCCAATGTTCTTGCCAAGCCGATCAACAATCCCGGCGAAATCATACGTGCCCTGGTGAGCCAGGTGACGGGTACTGTCCGTTGGCGGGAATCCGTTGTTTACATGGCTGGCGCGGGCATTTCGAATTTTTACGAGGTTGGCGCAGGCAAGGTGCTTACCGGGCTCATTAGACGGCTGGCCGAGGGGGCCAGTGCCAGCGCCATTGGTAGTCCAGAGGATGTCGCAGCCTTTAAGGCCGGGAGGAAGCCATGATGTTCAACCTGGATGGCAGGACCGCGCTGGTCACGGGGGCGACAGGAGCGATCGGCGCCGCGATAGCGCGCGCCCTGCACGCGCAGGGTGCGACAGTCGCCATCTCGGGAACGCGCAAAGACGCGCTTGAGGCGCTCGCAAAATCCCTTGGGAACCGCGTGCATCTTCTGCCCGGCGATCTCTCCGACAAGGATGCGGTCGAGGCGCTGGTGCCCGGCGCCGAAGAAAAGATGGAGAAGCTGGACATCCTCGTCGCGAATGCCGGCATCAATCGCGACAACTTGTTTGTGCAGCTGCGCGATGAAGACTGGGACAAGGTCATCGCGGTCAATCTCACGGCGACGTTTCGTCTTGCACGAGCGGCAGTATCGCGCATGATGCGGCGCCGCTGGGGACGCATCATCGGGATATCCTCAGTTGTGGGCTTCACCGGGAATCCCGGCCAAGGCAATTACACGGCGTCAAAGGCTGGAATGGTGGGCATGATGAAGTCAGTGGCCGCCGAATACGCGAAGCGCAATATTACGGCGAACTGCATTGCGCCGGGCATGATCGCGTCAGCCATGACCGATAAACTCAATGAAAAGCAGCGCGAGACGATTCTTGCGCGCATCCCCGCCGCCAAGCTCGGCAGCCCTGAGGACGTCGCGGCCGCAGCTGTCTTTTTGGCCTCGAATGAAGCCGGCTATGTCAACGGCCAGACCATCCACGTCAACGGCGGTATGGCAATGGTCTAGCCGCGGCCGGATATGGCGAGGTCTATTGTCCGGTTTGCGCGTGCGGCGGAAATGGCGGTTTTCAGGGGTTGCTGGCTTCGCGCTCACGCGCTAGTCAATGGATTTGAAGTATGGTAACCGGATTTCGGCCCGGCTGGGGCGGCTAATGGCGGACCGCAAACCATGATCCGCAATTGGGGAATCGTCTCATCACCGTCAACCACGACGAGGCCATACCGCGATGGTTGCGATCGGAACCAGATCTGCAACCCAATTTAAAAAGCACGAGGTTGGAACGATGAGTGACATTGGCGAGCGGGTGAAAAAGATCGTCGTGG
>DATEKG010000277.1:0-9847 GCA_035277565.1 Pseudolabrys sp. | reverse complement strand
ATATTTCTCGACGAAGTCCTTGTCCTTGAACACGCGCGTCACTTCGGAAGCGATCCTGTCGATGACCGGCTTCGGCGTGCCGGGAGGCGCGAACAGCCCGTACCAGGTCTGCGACGGCGCGCCCTTGTAGCCGAGATCCGCCAGCGTCGGCACCTTCGGCAGCAGCGGCGTGCGGATATTATTGACCAGCACCAGCGGCGTCATTTTACCCGCGTGAATCTGGCCCATCACATTGCCGATACCGAGCAGGCCGATCGGCGTCGACCCGCCGAGAATGGCGTTGGTCGCCTCGCCGCCGCCGCGGAACGGCACGCGCACCCAGTCGGCGCCCTTCTCGGTCTTGAGGCTTTCCATGTAGACGACGCAGGGGATCGACGCCGTGAGATAGGAGAGCGTCCCTGCCTTCTGCTTCGACACCGCCACCAGCTCGTCCACGTTCTTGGCGCCGAGACCGGAATTGATGACAAGCGCCTGCACCAGATGGAAGAGATTGACGATCGGCACGAGCTTGTCGGGATTGAACGGAATATTCTTGTAGAGATACTGGTTGTAGATCATCGGATCGGCATTGATAATGCAGATCGTGTAGCCGTCGGGCTGCGCATCCTGGCAGGCATGCGCGGCGATATTGCCTGCGCCGCCCGGCCGGTTCTCGATGATGATCGGCTGGCCCATGCTCTTGTGCAGCTCCTCGCCCAGCACACGCATGAAGATGTCGCTGATGCCGCCGGCGCTCGATGTGGTGAGCACGTGGATCGGTCGGGCCGGATAGTTCTCGGCGAAAGCGGGCGCGGTCAGGGCGATGGATGCGGTGATGGCAGCAAGGGACGCGGTCAGGGCTGCAACACGGGACATTACATTCCTCATACAGTCAGTATGACAGGCCAAGGATGTGATGTAATGTACTCGTCATCACCGGGCTTGTCGCCCGCAAGTCGGGTATTCCCGACTTGCGGCATGATTAAATACGGAAGTCGAGAATACCCGACTTCCGGTGATCCCGCTTAGGCGGCCACGGTGCCTCCATAAGCGAGATGGCCGGCACAAGGCCGGCCATGACAGACGAAAGATATTCGCCGTTTTTCTTCCGCTCACCCCCGCGAAAGCGGGGGTCCAGGGCCAAGCTTTCCAGCCTGGATAAGTGCCCTGGATTCCCGCTTTCGCGGGAATGAGCGGGAGAGTTGTAGTGCCGCGTCTACCGCGGCCTCCATCACCGCTTCACAATAACGATCTCCAGATATTCCCCCGGCACGACCATGGTGCCGTCGCGGGCCGTGTTGAGCCGGCCGATCAGGGCCGTAATGTCCGCGAGCAGTGCGGTCTGGGCCTCCGCCGGCAGCGCACCGAAAATCTTGTGCACCGGGCCGTAATAGGCCCTGAACATGTCGATCCAGTGCTGCGCCGAGCGATAGCGGAAGACGAAATTGCGCGGCGGCGCTTCGATCGCGGACGCCTGCGCGCCGAAAAGCTCATCGAGCCGCGCACGCGTGCCCCACAGGAGGGGCGACTTCACCCCGGCCGGCGGCGGCATGTGCTTGCCGATAACCTTGAACAGCTGGCCGATGAATCCGTCGGGCGTCCAGTTCGCCAGGCCGATCTTGCCGCCGGACCTGCACACGCGCAGCATTTCGGTTGCCGCCTTTTCCTGGTTCGGGGTGAACATCACGCCGTAGGTCGAGACGACGGCATCAAAGCTCGCATCCTTGAACGGCAGCGCCTCGACATCCGCTTCCCTGAACTCGATCGGAAAGCCGTCGGCATTGGCGCGCGCGCGCCCGCGCTCGAGCAGCGCCGGCACATAATCGGTCGATGTCACCTCGCACCAGCGCCGCGCCGCGGCGAGCGTTGCATTGCCGTTGCCGGCGGCGACATCGAGCACTTTCTGGCCGGCGCGCAGGTCCATCGCCTCGCACAGGGTTTCGCCGACGATCTGCAGCGTGGCGCCGATGATGGCGTAATCGCCCGACGCCCAGGTCGCCTGCTGCTTTGTCTTTACCGCAGCGAGATCGGGCGTCGGCGCCGCCGGCTTGTTCAATACTGTTGCGGTCATTGTCATTGTCATTCTCCTTCCGTGAATGGGGGGACCGATCCTCGTCCGGAAAGGCGGTTCCATTCCAGTCCAGCAAGTGGAGCGGCGATGCAGCCCGCGCATGAACCGGCCCGGAAGACATTGAGTCGCATACACTTCGGGGGCGCACGGGTGACTGGGCGGACCTTTCGCGCTACACTTTCTGTACTGGCCTCCACGCGGCAGAAATCCGGGAAATGACAGACGCAATCGAGAAAAGCTACGGGCAGTTCTGTCCCGTCGCGATGGCGGCGGAGATTTTCTGCTCGCGCTGGACCCCGCTGGTGCTGCGCGAAATGTTGTCCGGCTCGACCCGCTTCAACGACATCCGGCGCGGCCTGCCGCGCATTTCGCCGACGCTGCTCTCCAAGCGGCTGAAGGAACTCGAAAAGGCCGGGCTGATCGAGGAGCGCAGGAGCGGCAACAAAAGCGGAAACAAGAGCGGGAAAAAGAGCACCGCGGAATACCGGCTCACCATGGCCGGGCAAGACTTGCGCGAAGTCATCATGTCGCTCGGCCTGTGGGGCCACCGCTGGATCGAGTCGTCCGTGTCGCTGAAGAATCTCGACCCGTCGCTGCTGATGTGGGACATGCGGCGGCATCTCGTGCCGTCGGTTCTTCCGCGCGGGCGCTGCACGGTGAAATTCGTCTATCCGGAGCTCAGCGGGCGGAAGACCTGGTGGGTGGTCATCGACAAGAGCGAGGTCGACATCTGCCTGGTCGATCCCGGCTATGAGGTCGACCTGCATGTGCGCAGCTCACTGCGCAGCATGACATCGGTGTGGATGGGCGTCACGACGCTGAAATCGGAAATCGACGCGGGCAATATCGAGCTCAGCGGCGAGAAGACGCTCGCACGCACGATGCACGAGTGGCTGGGCCTGAGTCCGTTCGCGCAAGAACGCCGGAAGGTGGGGTAGGCGCTGCACGGCCAAACGTCATGGCAATGCGCGCTCCCTCTCCCCGTCGGGGAGTGGGTTATATCATAGCGCGCCAGTTCCATTTTTGACCACAGCGCGACTTGCTTACGGCCAAACGTGTAGGTGTCCGTCGGACCCGCCACTTGGGAAAAGATGGATAACAAGACTGCAGGTCGAATGGCCTGCCAGATGGAAGAATGCAGCACAAGCGCATTGCTCTCGCGCATGAGTTGTACGATGATCAGCTGGGGGTGGTTGGGGAAATAAAATGCGTAACATTGTTGTCGCGCTTCTTTGCGCGGGTGTTCTCTGCGGCTGCGTGACGACCGAGACCGTTCAGTTTCAGCCAAGAACTGACCAGCAATCGATTACCCGCGACGGAGTACCAGGAATCGTCTCAACCAAGAAAGGCTCAATCGTTATCGCTCGGCCTGCCGTTCGCCAGTTTCAGATCGGCGGACGGCCTGTGTTCGTCCTCGCAATCTACAATCGCAGCCGTACTCCGCAAGAATTTCGCGTCTCAAACGTGAACGTGACCCAACACGTGAACGGCAATGACGCCGCGGTGAAGGTGATCACCTACGATGAGCTGGTCAGCGAGGAAAAGACGAGACAGACGCTCGCTGCGATCGGCGCCGGACTCGCGGTCGCGGGGAACTCGATGGCCGCTGCTCAAGCGGGCTACTACAATGCGAACTCGACTGTGTACACACCGCGTGGTGGCATCTATCAGGTCAATACCACCGGCTACAGCCCAACTGCGGCGGCCATTGCGCAGTCGAACGCAAATGCCCAGAACGCCGAACTTGTCTCCGCGACCATCGAACGTGGTCAGGCGAACATGGTCATGCTTGAGCGCGCCGTCATCAAGGACGATACGCTGATGCCAGGAGAGTGGTATGGCGGTCAGCTGCACATAGCGCCGCTGGTCTCTCAGGACGGGCCGAAGATGTACACGATATCGGTCACGGTCGGCTCCGACCGGCATGAAATTCAAATTGCTCAGGGTGGCGCGCCCGATTCCTGAACCTGGCCGCCCCATCGACTCTCGCAACCGGACCACATTGCGTGCATTGATGCGAATGCAAATACACGTTGCAGCGAGACTACCGGGATATTTTGAGACCTACAAAAAATATCATCGCCCTCCCAATGGATTAATCTCGTCGCTCAACTCGATTAGCCCGTGCGAGCACAGCCTTTTTGTTCCTCGCGGCAGGCTATCTACCAACTCGTCGAGGGTCGATTTAATACGACCAAAAATGAAAACAATCTCATCGGACAGCTCAAAACTTGGATCGCTCTCCATTTTCTCCCTTAAAAACTTTGCGGCGACATTTCCAACTCTGAAGAAATCCTCAGGTGATTCGATCGTTCGGCGCTGTTGTTCTTTGTACCGCCGATACCAAATCGGAGGATGTTCGATTTCTTCGTGAAACCACGCATCGAATTTCCGTAACACTTGCCTTCTTTGCGAAGGATTAGAGCAGCCGACCCTTCTCTCGTGCGCTTCTTGGTTTAATGGATAAACTCGGCAACGATATGCATAGATGTAATCGTCATAGTCATCGCTAGAGATATAGGGATATCCGTGCTCCCAATTGCTGTATTCCCCACGCTGTTCCATCTCATAACCTCGAAGCGCTTGGTTGCATCGATGACAAACCAAACCTCGAATGTTGTAAATTGTGTATGGGTGGCCGTGACCTTCTTCCGGGTCGTGATCGTGTTCAATGACAAGACCGCGGTCCTTTGTACAGAGCGCACACCTAAATTTCTGCGCTTTGGCCAATTCAATAATTAGCTGCTTAACGTCATCACGGTATTTGTAAAACGTCGAATATTTCATTCCTAAAAAGCGACCCGGCAATTGACACCAGAGCTCGTAACTCATAGTTCGCTCCATCAGGAAAGTGAGCGAGCTCAGGCCAAGCGTGTCAGCGTTGCCCGCGTCAACACCCTATAGGCAATCGAATCAGCGATAACATTCAGAGAAAAGGAAGTCGACCTCTCCCCTACCGGGAGAGGTGAAGCGTGCCTATTGCAAGGCCCGCGCCGCTTACCCCGCCAGCTTCGCCTTCACCATGCCGCTCGCCCTGGCCATGTCCATCTGCCCGGCATATTTGCCGCGCAGCACGCCGATGACCTTGCCCATATCCTTCATGCCGGCAGCGCCGGTTTCCCCGATGGCGGCGTCGATCGCCGCGCCCATTTCGGCTTCCGACATCTGCTTCGGCAGATAGGCAGAGATGATGGCGATCTCCTCCTGCTCCTGCTTCACCAGGTCGGCACGGTTGCCCTTCTGGTAGAGCTCGATCGACTCCTGCCGCTGCTTGATCATCTTCTGCAGCAGGGCGAGCACCTCGGCATCGCCGAGTAGCGGCTTGCCGGCACCGCGCGCCTCGATATCGGCATTCTTCAGGGACGAGTTGACCATGCGCAGCGTGGAAACCGCCCGCTCGTTCCTGGCCTTCATGGCCTCCGTCAAAGCCTTGTTGATGTCGTCGCGCAGCACGAAGAGCCCTTTCCTTCTCGATTGGCCGGTCCGCGTCAGTCTGATCCGTCCTCTATTCCGCATCATACGCGATGATCGCAGCCCGCAAACCCGACAATTTGAATTAATTGCTTAACAGCGACGTCGGACGTTTCGCGTATAACGCGCCCCGCTGCAGGGGGTTGTCATGAAACACTTCGTTCTTGCCGCCGCTCTTCTTTCCGGCGCCGCCGCGCAGGCGCAGCCGGTTGCATTTCCCGAACCGATCGCCCGCGCGAGTGCCGGCGACATTCAATGCTACATGCCGGACCTACGACGCAAGATCTGCTGGACGACCACGCGTTACCGGCGCACGCAAAAAGGCGGAATCGAGATGGTCACGCTGACGGTCGTCGGACGAAACGGGACAATGGAAGTGACCGAGCCGGTCGAGGTCAAGGACAACAAGGTCTGCAGCGTGATACAGCGGAGCCAGCTCGACGCCGCGACGTTCGTGATGCCCGACGGCAAGCCGGCCGATGCGGCACAGGCGCAAAAACTGCGCGAGCTTGTTGGACGCGATGTCGGCAAATATTTCGGGCACCTGATGTGCACGGCCTATGAAGATCTCGGCCACAATTTCGTCGCAACGCAGACGCTCGACGGCGAGCGGATCGATCCCAGGGAAGTGATCCCCGTGATCTGGGTGCGTGCGGATGAGGGCTATCAGGTGAGGCCGTAAACCCGGCGATGCGACTTATCCGCAAACATTTTTCCGGTCGTCCCGGGCGAGCGCTACCGAGGTCGCGCAAAGCGTGGACTGATCGAAACTGCGCGAGACCCGGGACCCATACTCCGCATTCTTTCGATAGGGAATTTTTGTTGGTACCTACTTCTGCACGCGCCACTGGGCCGGCGGCAGCCCGTATTCGCGCTTGAACGCGCGGCTGAACGCTTCTTCGGAATTGTAGCCGACCGAATGTGCAAGCTGCGCGACCGACTTGCCGCTTCCCTTCAAACCCAGCCGTGCGGTCTGCAGGCGCGCCACCGTCAGATAGCGGATTGGCGGCATGCCGACGAGCGTGGTGAAACGATCAACAAATGCGCTGCGCGAGAGCGCGGCTTCGCGTGCCAGCGACTCGGCCGACCACGGCGCGTTGAGCCTGTGGTGAATGAGCGCAAGCACGCGGCCGATCTGCGGATCCTTCAGGCCGTTGAGCCAGCCAACATCCTGATCGTCGAGCGTAGCCGAATATTGCCGGATGGCCTCGGTCAATAGCGACTCCGCGAGACGCGACATCACGCCCGACGACGTCAATCGTCCTTCGGAGAGTTCGCCGGCCGCGAAACGTACCGAAGCCTCTATCCATTCGCGCGAACCGGCAGTGCGCACGTCGATCTTCACCGCCTTCGGCAGCGTCAGCATCAACGGATTGCATGCTTCACCGGTGGCCAGAAAGCCGCAGTAGGTGTGCGTTTTCGCGCCCCCGCCGCCATGATGGATCTGCGATAGACCGCCATCGTCCGAGCGCTGGATCAGCGTGCGCGCGCTGACCGGCTTCAGGCCGCGATGGCTCGCGAGAATATGCGGCGCGTTCTGCGGAAACAGCACGATTTCGCCGGCGCGGACGTCGATCGTTGCCTCGCCGTCGAGTTCGACAAGCAGCGCGCCCTCGGTGACCACGTGATAGACGATCACCTGCGAATGCCGGCCGAGAAACGGCGTGCAATCCTGCGGCGTGATCGCCACGCTTATGCACCACGGCGCGGTGAACCGGCCGGTAAGAAACACCCCTCCCTCCAGGCGAACCGAGAGCAGCAGTTCGGAGAGCGGGTCCATCACGATGGTGCACTCGCAGAATTGGACGATCGGTCAGGCGAACCGGTCGAGCGATCATTCGCATCGACCGCCGGGGAGCCTACATCCTCGCCACGCCCGGCGCCACAAGCACGCCGGCGCCTCTGAACCAGAGGACAACCGAAACGACACGCGGGCATCTGCCGGCGCGCCGGACGAATGCGGCCGCGCGCCTGCCGGCCGCCCGCAAGAACGGGGGCATTCCCCGTGCAACAGAGGAGTGGACAATGAATGTCGCAGTCAAGACTACCGAAAAGCGTAATCCCGTTCGCATGAACGGCGTCGATACGCCGAACCTGCTTGCCACGATCAATGCCGTCGGCGGGCAGCCCGCGCTCGCCAAATTTCAGTTTCGCGCCAGGAGCCGCTGGCTCGCGGGCACGCACAGCGAGAGCACGATGCACGGATTTTCCGGCGCTGGCGGCGAGCACAAACATATCGTTCCCTACAAGGCGGCCGGCGATCATCCGGCAGTCCTGTGCGGCGCCGATGCCGGGCCCTCGCCCGTCGAATGGCTGCTGCACGCGCTCGCCTCCTGCCTCACGGCCGGCATTGCCAACGTCGCTTCGGCGCGCGGCATCAAGCTGAACAAGGTTGAGGCAACCGTCGAAGGCGACATCGACCTGCAGGGCATCCTTGGTCTCTCGAAAGAGGTCCGCAACGGCTACCAGGCGATCAAGGTCACGTTCGACATTGACGGCGATGCCACGGCCGAACAGCTCAAGCAAATCGTCGCGCAGTCGAAGGCCCGCTCGGCCGTGTTCGACTGCATCACCAACGGCGTTCCAGTTTCGGTCGAGGCCAGGACACCGGCCCACTGACGCGCGGTCCGCCGCGTCTTTTGGCGCGGCGGCACCCCTTACCGCGAAGGACAAACGATCATGCGAAATCCAGACGTCGTGATCATCGGCGGCGGCCAGTCCGGCCTTGTGATGAGCCGCAGCCTCACGACTCGTGGCATCGACCACGTCGTACTGGAGCGCGGGCGCATCGGCGAACGCTGGCACTCGGAGCGCTGGTTCTCGCTGCGTCTTCTCACCACGAATGCCCACAGCGCGATGCCCGGCCTGCCCTATACAGGCCGCGAACCTGACGAATTCATGCCGGCGATCGATTTCGCGGCCTATCTCGCGGAATACGCCTGGAAAATGTCCGCGCCACTCCTTTGCGGGGTGACGGTCACCGGCGTCGAACCGGTTGGAAACGGCTATCGAGTGTCGACGGATGCCGGCGACTTTCGCGCGCATGCCGTCGTGATCGCGACCGGCGCCTGCGACGTGCCGTTTCGTCCGCCAATGGCTGCTGCGATCGATCCATCGGTGTTCGAAATTTTTCCCTCGCACTATCGCGAGCCGCGCCAGCTGCCGCAGGGCGGCGTGCTGGTGGTCGGCGGATCATCGACGGGCGTACAGCTCGCCGAGGAGATTCATGCGTCGGGGCGTCCGGTTGTGATATCCGTCGGCGAGCACACGCGTGCGCCTCGCCGATATCGGGGGCGTGACATCTACGCATGGATGGAAGCGGCGGGCATACTCGACGATCCGGTTCTCGAGAGCGGCAATCTCGTGTCTGCCCGCCGCCAGCCCTCGCTGCAGCTGGTTGGCCGGCCCGACAACCGCGACATCAATCTCGGAATTTTGCAACAGCATGGCATTCGCCTCCTCGGCAGGCTTGCGGCCGTCGAGGGCACAAAGTTCGGATTCAGCGGGGACCTGCGGCGGACGACTGAAGCCTCGCACACCCGTATGCTACGCACGCTCGACCGCATCGATGCCTCGATCCGGGACAACGGATGGGATGCTCCCGCCGCCGATCCCGCCGCGCGCATTCCATTCCTGACAACGGACGAGCCCGTGACGCTCGATCTTGCGCGTGAAGGGATACGCAGCATCGTGTGGGCGACCGGCTATAGCCGCAATTATTCCTGGCTGAAGACGCCGGTTCTCGACCATCGCGGCGAGATCACCCACCGCGGCGGCATGACGGCCGCTCCCGGGCTGTTCGTGCTGGGCCTTACATTCCTGCGCAGACGTCGGTCGTCATTCATCGACGGCTGCGGCCTGGATGCCGAAGATCTGGCGCCGCTGGTGGAGGCCCATCTCAACCTGTCGGTGCGGCGGATCGCGTGACGGTACTGCGATTCCAGGCGGCCCCAACGGGTCCGCTTAACCCGGATGGCGAAAAACCTTGCTAAACAAGGTGGAATAAGAGGAATTCGCCGCTGCGCGGTTCTTGCGTTCCGGCACATAATACGCAAGTAAGAGGCCATGACCCAGCCGCCAGCAAAAGCCACGGGCAAAACCTGGGACGAACCCAAGGCCACGGCGCTTCTGGTATTGGCCGACGGGATCGTTCTCGAAGGCTTCGGGCTGGGCGCGACCGGACACGCGGCCGGCGAGGTCTGCTTCAACACCGCCATGACGGGCTATGAGGAGATCCTCACCGACCCGTCCTATGCCGGGCAGATCATCACCTTCACCTTCCCGCATATCGGCAATGTCGGCACCAATGAAGAAGACATCGAGACC
>DATEKG010000276.1:0-3254 GCA_035277565.1 Pseudolabrys sp. | reverse complement strand
TACTTCACATGCTGCATCGACCTCGACCGTTCCGCACTGAACACTTTTGGCAACGCCCTTGAGACAAAGCGCTGGGCGCGCGAGCACAATTTCGATTCCCTCATCGTGGTGACGTCGAATTGGCACATGCCGCGTGCGATGGCCGAGCTTTCACATCAGTTGCCCGATTTGACGCTGATCGCCTATCCGGTCATCTCCGAGAAATTCAAAACCGAGCCCTGGTGGTCGAATGCCGATACTGCCCGCTTGCTCTTTAGCGAGTATCTGAAATATCTGTTTGCACTGACGCGGATGCGCCTCGATCCAGATGGCGCGCTATAGAGGGGCGTCGGCTGTGGTGATTTTTCTTCGGTCGGTCGCTTTCAACACGTTGTTCTACCTGAATACGCTTTTCTATCTCATTGTCGCGCTGCCGACATTTTTCATGCCGTATCACGCCATCATTGCAGTGGCGAAATCATGGGGCCGCGTCAACATTGTGCTGCTGCGCGTGGTTGCCGGCATCGATTGCGAAATCCGTGGACGCGAAAAAATTCCGAAAGGTCCGATCATCGTTGCAGCAAAGCATCAGTCGGCTTGGGAAACGTTTGCTCTCCTTCCGCTCCTCGATAGTCCGGTCTTCATCCTCAAGCGCGAACTGCAATGGATTCCGATATTTGGCTGGCTCACCATCAAAGGGCGCATGGTTCCGGTAAATCGTGGTGGAGGCGCGCAAGCGCTTGCCAGGATGATCGAGCGCGCGCGCATCGAGCTCGCCGCAAACCGGCAACTCATCATCTTCCCCGAGGGCACGCGGAGGCCGCCCGGCGCCGAGCCGCGCTACAAGATCGGCGTGGCACATCTTTACGCCGCCGAGGGTGTCTCCTGTGTGCCGGTTGCCCTGAACTCGGGGCTTTTCTGGCCGCGCCGGAAGCTTTTGCGCTTTCCGGGGACGGTGGTCGCCGAGATCCTCGACCCGATTGCCCCGGGCCTCGACAAGGATTCATTCTTTGCGCGGCTCCAGAACGATATCGAAACGGCAACGGCGCGGCTCGTTACGGAAGGGCGCGCGCATATGAATGGTGATACCTCGGCCGGGACCCACCGGAGTGCCACCTGGCGCAGCTGACCCGGCTACTGTCTTGCGCTCGATTCGTGCATACCCTTGAGCCGTTCGGCCAGGATCTCAATTTGGGCATCGCGGATGCCCAGGGTCTGCAACTCCTTCGTGGCGGCGAGCACGTAATCGCGGCATGCGCCGGAACGGCCATGACCCTGGCGCGCGTAGTGCAGTTGGTCGGAAATGGTAAGGCGCCCCGCATACTGGCGATGGCCGCGATCGACGACATAGCAAAGGGCGTGCACCGCCAACTGCGGATCGTCGTCGAGCCACACTCTTCGCCATGTTTCGCGGTAGACGCGCGTGACCTGTTCGCGGGATCGCAGATAAGCAATCGTCTGCTTCGTCTTTGCCGACGGCACCCGATAAGCGATGCCGCGGCAATTTCCGCCGCGATCAAGTCCGAAGACAAGGCCCGGTTTTTGCGGAGTACCACGATGAACGAAGGAATAGACACAAAGAGCGCGATGAGCGCCCACCAGGCGCGCATTGCGGCGTTCGATAAAATCAAAGCCCGGCCGCCACATCAGCGAGCCATAGCCAAAGACCCACAGATCCTCGTCGCTTTTGTTGGAATGTGCTTTCATCGCGGCGGGGCTGATATTCCCGGCTCGCCTAACAGGACATGGATGATCCCGCAACCAGCCGACTGTGGGAGGCGCGAAAACGCCTTAATCGCCGGGTTTTGAATCCGTATGGTGCGCAACCCAAACAGCATCCAATCCCGCCGCCGGACCGGCCGGCGTTACGCCATCCTGGTGTTCGCGCTCCTGGTCCTCGCGGCCGCATGGACGGGGTTCTGGAGATTTGCCGCCGGCAAGGCGCAGGAGACGATCGACGGCTGGCTAGCGCGTGAGGCAAAAGCCGGCCGAATCTACTCATGCGGCTCCCAGACGATCGGCGGGTTTCCATTTCGGATCGAAGTCAATTGCGACGGCGCGTCGGCGCTGTTCCGCAGCAGCCAGACGCCAATCGAGCTTAAAGCTAGGAGCTTGGTTGTTGTCGCCCAGGTTTATCAGCCTGGCCTGATCATCAGCGAATATCACGGGCCGCTCACGCTCGGCGAACCTGGCAAGCAGCCGGACCTGGTCGTGCACTGGAAGCTCGCGCAATCGAGCGTTCGCGGCACTCCGGCAGCGCCACAGCGCGTCTCTCTGGTTTTCGACAATCCGGCGGTCGACCGGATGACGAGTGGCACGCAGCAGAACGTTTTGCGGGCGAAGCACATTGAAATTCACGGACGGATCGTGGAAGGCTCCGCCGCCAGCAATCCTGTGATCGAAGTCGCGTTGCGCCTCGACCAGGCGTCCGCCGAGGCGCTGAGCCCGGCGGCGGCGCGACCGATCGATGCGACCGCCACTGCGACATTGCGCGGGCTCAGCGACTTTTCCCCCAAGCCGTGGCCCGCTCGCTTCAAGGAGATTCAGGCGGCCAACGGTCGTATCGATATCACAGAGGCGCGCGTGCAGCAGGGTGAAATCCTTGCCGTCGGCTCCGGCACCTTGTCGATCAATTCCGGCGGCCAACTCGAGGGTCAATTGCGGGTAACAATGGCCGGCCTTGAGCAATTCCTGGCGGCAATCGGCGTGCAGCAGCGGATTCAAACTTCGCCGAATATGGACAAGCTTGTCGGCGCGTTGGACCGGCTGGCGCCTGGGCTCGGCAATGTGGCGCGTCAGCAGGCCGGCGCCAATCTTTCAATTGGCATCAATCTCCTTGGCGAGCAGACCACGCTCGAAGGCAAACGCGCGGTGACGTTGCCATTGCGTTTCAGCGACGGCTCGGTTTTTCTGGGACCGATCCCGATCGGCAAGATGGCGCCCTTGTTTTAGTTTTTCTCGGATGCGTACGGTTTTGGCACCGGTTCGTACGGCAGCTCCGGGTGCGCACGGCCGAAGTCCGGAGAAGGCGAATCCTGTCCGATATCCACGATGCCCTTTCGGATAGCGCGTGTCCGGACGAAGTGATCGAACAGCGCCTTGCCGTCGCCTTTGCGTATTGCCTTGGTCAGTGCCGAAACATCCTCGTTGAAGCGCCCGAGCATCTCGAGCACCGCGTCCTTGTTGGCGAGAAAGACGTCGCGCCACATCGTCGGATCGGACGCGGCGATGCGCGTGAAATCGCGAAAACCGCCGGCGGAGAATTTCAACACTTC
>DATEKG010000275.1:0-2560 GCA_035277565.1 Pseudolabrys sp. | reverse complement strand
GCAGCTGATTTCGGGTTTCTGACGACCCAATTCCTGACAACACGCGAAGCCCGGGCGACAAAATCCATCGCCGAATCAAGCGTTTCATGATTCGATTCGCGTCGCAAGGATTATAATGCCATAATAATAGGGTTATAATTCTTCAGTAGCAGAGCAGGTATCAAGAGTATGGCCCGACCTGAAAATCGCTCGGAAGCGCGCGCGCTCAGCCTCACGCTTCCACTCGAGACATTCAATTATCTCGCTCTGCTCGCGACCTTGGGAAAACTCGGCCGCACCGAAAACGAAGTGGCGACGCATATTCTCGTTCGCGAGGCCTACGCAATGTACGAACGCGGCTTCCACGACAAGCGTGTGCCGGCTGCTGACGTGGGCGAATGATGCACACGGGGCGTCGCGCCTTTCGACGATTAAGGTGCGCAGGCCGTCGGTCCGCAACCGGCTAAAGCAATTCAGATTTCTCAATACGCCGGATCATTCCGCGCGTCGGCCGGGGAGTTCGTCTGCGCCTGTTCGTAGATGTCCTTCTTGCGCGACCGAATGACCACCTTCGGGCTTTGCTTCGTTAAATTTTGTTCATCTCGTCTCCGCGATGGGGTGGCGCGCAGGAAGGTCAGGACTGCTGACCGATTTAGTCCCAGTGAGTCCGCAGTGATTGCTCGCGCGTTGCAGTCGGCATCCCTGCGTGCCGCATTTCGACTTTCGCATGACATGCCACCAAAATGCTGGCACGGTGCGGTTATCGCGCGTTATCGTAGCCATCAAAAAACATAATCCAGTGACGAGGCCGTGTCCTCATAGGGATCCTGCCTCATAGAGCTGACCAGAGGAGGAACCAAGATGACCAAGAGCAAACTTCTGCGTGTCACCAGGCGCCGGTTCTTGAAAGATACGGGCCTTGCTGTCGCCGCCGCCGGTACCGCGCCGTTGCTCTCCGCCCCGTTCGTGTCCAAGGCGCTCGCCGCTGACAAGTCATTGTCGATCGTGCAATGGGCGCACTTCGTTCCGGAGTATGACACCTGGTTCGACAAATTCGCCAAGGACTGGGGCGAGAAGAACAAGGTCGCGGTCACGGTCGACCATATCCCCGTGCAAAACGTTCCCGCGCGCGCGGCCGCAGAGGCGTCGGCCGGATCGGGGCACGATCTTTTCGGCTTCAACGGCTCCGGCGGCGCCCATCTCTACCGCAAGTTTTTCATGAACGTCGCCGATCTCGTGAAGGAAACCGAGAAGAAGTACGGCGCGGTCACCACCATCGGCAAGCAGCTCGGCTACAACGCCGACGACGGCAGCTGGTCTGCGTTTCCTGACTTCTACATCAACTTCCCCGGCATGTATCGAAAGAGCATGTGGGACGAGATCGGGATGAAGCCCGACACGTGGGATAATCTGCGCATCGGCGGCGCCAAGCTGAAGGCGAAGGGTCACCCGGTCGGCATTTCGCTCGGCCACAGCAACGATCCAAGCACAACCTGGCGCGGCCTGTTGTGGAGCTACGGCGTTGGCGATCAAGACGAGGCCGGCAAGAAGATCGTCCTCAACACCAAGGCGGCCGTCGAGGCGGTCAAGTTCGTTGCGGCGCTCTACAAGGAAGCGATGACGTCGGAAGTGCTGTCGTGGAACGACTCCAGCAACAATCAATATCTCGTTTCGGGCGTCGGCTCGTATATCGTCAACCCGATCTCCGCCTACCGTACCTTCCAGAAGTCCAACAAGGCCGGCGCCGACGACACCTTCGTCATCGAGCCGCCAAAAGGTCCAGTGAAACAGCTCATGGGCGCCGCCTCCGAATTCTACGGCATCTGGAAATTTGCCAAGAACAAGGAAGCCGCACTCGCGTTCCTGCGGTACTATCGCGACAACTGGCCGGAAGCGTTCAAGGCGAGCGAGGGCTACAACAACCCGTGCTTCGCAAACCTTGTGCCGAAGCCGATGCCGATCCTGTCGAACGATCCGACATCGACGCCACACGACAAGTTCAAGATCCTGCAGGACTCGGACAAATGGTCCGCCATTCCGGGCTATCCGGGACCGGCGACGCCCGCGATGGACGAGATCTACTACGCTTTCATCATCAACGACATGATGGCGAAGACGGCGACCGGTCAATCGAGCGCCGAGGATTCGGTCAAGTCGGCCGCACAGCAATGCGAGGGCATCATGAAGAAATGGGCCGGCAAGGCCTGATCGCGCAAATCCGGACTGCGCGCATTCGCACGCAGTCCGGGCACGCCGGCGTCGTGGGGCGCCGGTCAAGGGCTGCAAAAGGGGCACAAAAAGGGACGAAGCGCCGCCGGGGGAACGACGGTGTGAACGTCTCGCATTGAGTTCTGGGAGGTTCAATGGCTGCGGTAATAACCAGGGACATCATCAAGAAATTCGGCGAGGTCCCCGCCGTCAACGGCATCAGTCTGACGGTGCCGAACGGCGAATTCATGGTGCTGCTTGGGCCCTCGGGCTGCGGCAAGACGACGTTCCTGCGCATCATCTGCGGGCTCGAGCAGCAGACGAGCGGCGATCTTTTGATCGGCGGAGACGTCGTCAACGACATGCCGCCGCG
>DATEKG010000274.1:0-12892 GCA_035277565.1 Pseudolabrys sp. | reverse complement strand
GCGGCTTTAACCGTCCGTCAACCCTAACGTTTCATTATCGGGAACAAGCGATTTGGCCCGAAGCAGGCAAGGAGTCTGCCATGAGTGACATTGTACTTTCACAAGGCGTCCGTTCGAACCTTCTGCAATTGCAGCAGACATCGGATTTGATCACGCAAACGCAGACCCGGCTTGCGACCGGCAAAAAGGTCAATTCGGCCCTCGATAACCCGATCAACTTCTTCACAGCCCAGGGCCTGTCAGTGCGCGCCAACGACCTCAATGCGCTCCTGGACGCGATGTCCACCGGCATCGACACCATCCAGGCCGCCAATAACGGCATCTCGGCCATCACCAAGCTGGTCCAGTCGGCACAGGCCCTGGTCAGCCAGGCCAACCAGACCGCCGACACGAGTGTTCGGGCCACACTCGCCGCCCAGTTCAACTCCTTGCTGCCGCAGATCGACCAGCTGGCCGGAGACTCCGGCTTTAACGGCGTCAACCTGCTCGCGGGCAACAATCTCACCATCGTGATGAACGAGGATGGCTCTTCGACGGTTGTGGTAACGTCATTCAACGACACGGTTGCAGGCAATCTTTCGATCAACAACGCCGCCAATAACTGGGCGGCGGGCGCCGATATCTCGGCTGCCAGCACGCAGCTGACCGCCGCACTCACGACGCTGCGCTCGCAAGCTCAGTCCTTGAGCTCCAATCTCTCGACCGTGCAGATCCGCCAGGACTTCACCAAGGCGATGATCAACACGCTCAACAACGGCGCCGACAGCCTCACCCTGGCCGACAGCAACGAAGAGGGCGCCAACCTGCTCGCCCTGCAGACCCGGCAGCAGCTGTCAACCACCGCATTGTCGCTGGCGTCGCAGGCCGACCAGAACGTCCTGCGGCTGTTCCAGTAATCGCATCAAACCGAGGCGGCAGCGACGCCTGCGACGCCGCCTCGGAGATAACAGGGAGCCGCCAGGGGCGGCGCAAAATGGGCCTCAAGGTCGAGCTGAAAGCCGGCGAGCGTTTCATTCTGGGCGATTGCCTCGTCACCAACGGCAATCAGCGCACCCGGCTGTTGATCGAAGGCGATACCCCGATTCTGCGCGAGAAAGACATCATGACCACGGAGCAGGCCGACACGCCTGCAAAGCGCATCTATCTCGCGGTCCAGCTGATGTACACCGCACGCGACCCGCGCGTGCATCACGAGACATACTTTATTCTGATGCGGGACCTTGTGCAGGCCGCGCCGAGCGCCTGGCCGCACGTCGTCGCGGTCAGCAACCACATTCTCGCAAGCGAAATGTACAAGGCACTAAAATGCGCAAAGGCACTGATTGCATATGAAAAGGAGCTCCTCGACCATGCATCACGCGGCACAAACATACGGCGCGGTCGCCAAGCAGACCGCAAATCCGCGTGAGCTCGAGGCAGATCTGCTTCTGAGCGCAGCGGCCCGTCTGCAGGCAATTCATGACGGGTGGGACGACAAGCGGCGCGACCTCGCCGCCGCGCTGCACTATAACCGCAAGCTGTGGTCGATATTTGTGACCTCGGCGACCAGCGCCGAGAATCAGCTGCCGGTCGGGCTGCGCCAGAACGTCGCCAATCTCGGCATCTTCGTTTTCAATCACACACTGTCAGTTCTTGCCAATCCGCGCCCCGAAAGCCTCGACTCACTGATCAACATCAACCGCGAACTTGCAGCCGGACTGCTCGGCCGCGCCTGACTGAATAAACAGCGTCGAACAAAAAGGCCGCGGCTCCTGCTGCGGCTTTTTTGTAATGAATTGCGTCATGCGCGCCGGGCTGGCACCTATTTGATATAATTCACCAGGCTGATCTGCGAGAGCATCGAGGTCACCTGCAGCGAAGCCTGCATTCGGGTCTGCAGCGTCAGCAGCTCCGCTCCCACCTGCTCGTTCGATACGCCGTCGATCTGCTGCAGGAAATCGCTGAGACTGGCGCTGGTCTGCTGGTGCCGCTTTGTCGCTGCCTGCATTGCCGTCTGGGCGCCGGCGATATCGGATTCAATGTCGGCGATGGTCTGCTGTCCAGGGGCACCAAGATTGGTCGTCAGACGCTGGTCGAGCGCGCTGCTGAGCGCCACGCCGTTTGGATCGGTCGGAGAAATATTCACGGCAGCGAGGGTTGCGACATTCTGGACGAGGTTGCGGATCGCGTCTTCATTGGCGCGGGCGCCGTAATTCACCGTCAGCGACGTATCGATGCGCGCGGTCGCGGTCGAGCGGGCCGGATCTGCGCCGGTCTCGCCGGTATACCAGATGACCGTGTTGGCCGTGGTGCCAGGCACCAGGCCGGTCGCAGCGTAGAACGGCGACGATCCATTGACGCGCTGCGGCGGGTTGTTCGCATCGGCATTGAAGAAATCGCTCGAGGCGGCCACTGCCGAAGCGGCCGTCAGGGCGGTGGCGCCGAGCGTTCCGATCACCGACGTGAGCGCCGTCTGAAAATTCGCCGCCGTCTGGTTCGCATTTGCACCGATGGTGAACTGGTTCGCGCCCGGCGGTGATTCGGTCGTCGCCGTCAGCGTCACATTCGAACTGGTACCGTCGGGCAGATTGAACCGCATCGTAACCGTATCGCCGGGAGCGGGGACGCCCGTGAAGTTTACGCTCATCGAAGCCGGCGAGCCGGTCGGCCCCGACACCGTGGCGTTGCCGGATGTCGTGGTAATCGATGCGAGCTTGAGTCCGAACGTCGTTGCCTGCTCGTCAACCTGAACCGTACTGCCCGCGCTGCTGATCGTCAGGCGTCCTAATCCATCAATGCCGAGATCGGCCTGATTGCGTTCCGTAATGAGCTGCTTGAGGCCGGCCTTCGAGCCATCTCCGTTGAGGATATGGTCGAGCGTCTCCACCGCTGGCTGATCAGTGGCGCGGCCGGAAAACAGATAGCGGTCGCCCGACTGGCTGTTGAGGAGCGCCAACAGCTGATCGAGCGATGACTGCGCAGTCTGCTGGGCAATGGCGGCGCCGCTTCCGTCGCTGACCCCGTTGGCCTGCACCATCGCCGATTTCACCGTGGTGGTGATATCGGTCATGTTGCCGAGCACGGTTTGCATGATATTGGTGCGCGCCATTACGTTCTGGATCGTATCGTTGAAACTGCTGAGGGCGGAAAGCTGCGAATTAAGGCTCACCGTAATGCCGCGGTCGACACCGAGCCCGGCATATGTCGCCGATTTCTGGCCGGTGCTGAGCTGACGCTGCAGATCATCGAACTGCGAGCGCATCTGCACCAGCTGCTGCATGATCATCTGTGACTGGGCGCCGATCGAGGATACGCTCATGCGACCCCCATGTTGATGAGGGTGTCAAACATATCCTTCACCGCCGAGAGCACGCGCGCATTGGCGGAGTAGGAGTTCTGCAAAGTCAAAAGGTTCGCCATTTCCTGGTCGACATTGACCCCCGATGTGCTGTTGAACTGTTGCTGCAGCGTATTGAGTACAACATCCTGTCCCTGCTTCAGATTGGTGGCGGACGTTGCGGCCTCGCCCTGCTGACTGAGGACCTGACGCAGATAGGTCGTGAGCGAACCGACAAACGGCGCGGTTGCCGTACCGATGCCGGTGTCCGGAGAAAAAGGCAGCGACGTATTGGTGAGCTGCTGATACATGAAATCAGGACGCGTATTGTCGCCGGCAGGCGTCCCAGGCTGGTAGGCAATAAGGTTGGAAGGATCAGCGGCGACCGCGGGATTGACCGAAATGCGCTGAGCGAAACCGGTGAGCTCCGAACCGCGGGACGTGATCGCGCCGGTATATGCGTTCGCGCCGTCGGTGAAAAATGGAAATTGCGCGTTTCCGCTCGCAAGCCCCGTTGTCGTCGTAGTCGCCGACACGGAATTCACATCGACCTGATTGCCGCCGCCGTCGTCCAACACCTCGAGCGTGTTGCCCGTCAGCGTCGCCGACATATTGGTGCCGGCAAGAGCGGCGTTGATCTGGGATATCACCGTGCCGGATGCGCCCGAGAAATCGATGCCAACCACGGTATCGTTCGGATCAGGCGTAACGCTGTTGGACAGCGGCAGCGCGCCGGGATCGTCTACGCGCATCAGCGTGAGCGTATGCGGCGTATTGGTCGTCGTGTCGGTGTAGTCGATGGTAACGGTATTGCCGGTCGAGAGATTTCCGATGTC
This sequence comes from Pseudolabrys sp., assembly GCA_035277565.1. Lineage (GTDB taxonomy): Bacteria > Pseudomonadota > Alphaproteobacteria > Rhizobiales > Xanthobacteraceae > Pseudolabrys. The sequence goes on along the minus strand of DATEKG010000274.1, from coordinate 8,740 downwards.
GATGTCAAAGCCGGCCTGCGGTGACGGCGAAACCGGAGTGCCGGCGGTCGTTACATCGGAAAGTGCCTGCGCCATGCCGGCCGCAAGCGAGTCGAGCTGGTTTTGCGCCTGGACCAGGTCCTGATCGCGCATCTGCAGATAGGCGGCAATCGTTCCCGACCGGATCGCGTGGTCCTGGATAAGATCGACGGGCGCGCCGGAGGGCGGGATAAGCGTGATCGTGCCGACGCCGCGTTGCGCGGGATTGGCGCTCCATTGCGACGCCGGCGTCATTGTGCCGACAGCATCGAATTTCAGCTGCGCCGCATTGTTGCCGACCAGCTGTATCCCGGAATTCGTGAAGATGCTGACCTGATTATTGCCGTTCGATACGACGTTGATGTCCATCAGCTGCGAAAGCTGATCGACGTAGGAGTCGCGCTGATCCATCAGGGTAGCGGTCGCGGCGTCGCCCGGCGTCGATGCAGCGATCTGTTGATTGAGCGCAGCGATCTGCGTCATCGCATCGTTGGCTTTGTTCACCGCGTCGGAGATGCCCAGCTCCGCATTGGCGCGTAGCGCCTGGACGCTGTTGCTCAACTGATTGAGCTGCTGGGTGAGGAGTTGCGCACTATTGATGACCGCAGTGCGCGCGGCAGGGTCGTCGGGACTGGTCGACAACGTCTGCAGTGACGATGTGAAACTGTTGTAGACGGATTCGAGCGAGGTATCCGACCCGGGTTGACCGTATATGTTCTGCAGCTGCGAATACATCTGTGCGCGCGTGTCGGCGTATGACGCGCCGGAATTTTCGATGCGCAACTGCCGCTGCACGTAGAGATCGATCTGGCGCTGGATGTCGCTCACCCGCACGCCGATGCTCGTATTGGCGCCAGTGGAGACGAGATTGACGGTCTTCCGCGTATAGCCGGGCGTATCAGCATTGGCCACGTTGGCGGCCACCATCGAGATGGCGGTCTGATTGGCCTGCAGACCGGAAAGTGCCGAACTGAGCGCCTGCGTCAGACCCATGTGACGATCTCAATCACCCGTGACTTGCCGCCCCACGTCATCACCGGATGACGTTCAGCAGGTCCTGTGACATCTGATTTGCAGTTGTGATCACCTTGGTATTCGCCGAGTACGCCTGCTGCGTCACGATCAGCTTGGTGAATTCCGTGGCGATATCGGTGTTGGAGGCTTCCAGCGACTGCCCGATGATCTTGCCGGACGATCCGGCAATCGCGGGTCCCGACTGATCGGTCAGCTGGTAGGCGCCCCCATCGAGTGCCTTGAGGTTGTTCGGGCTGTTGAAGTGCACCAGCGGAACCTGGGCGAGCGCGACGTTCTGGCCGTTCGAGAATGTTCCGATGATGTCGCCCGCATCGCTCACCGCGATCGACTTGAGCTGGCCGGCTGCGAAGCCGTTCTGCTGCAGATTGTTGACGGTGGCGACACCGCTCGTATTGGCGAACTGCGTGATGCCGCCGGTCGGTGCGCTGATGGTGATGTTACCGAGAGACGTCGTGTTGATGGTCACGCCGCTGAGCGTGAGATTTGTGATCGGCGGATTGAGCTGCCCGGTTGAATCGAACTTGAAGTCAACGCCGGCGTTCTGCCACGCCACCTGCGTACCGGTCGCGTTTGAATCCTTCTGGTAGAAAAGCTCCCATGTGTCGGTGCCGCCGGCGGCGACACTGTCGATCTTGGCCCACCGCATTTGCAGATTGGCCGGCGTGCCGATCGCGTCATAGATCGTCACTGAACCGCCGTCGATCGTTTCATTGACGAAGGTCGATACATCGCTGCCGATGACCTGGCCGGTACCGGCAACGGTCGGATCATGGCCGACGCTGAAATCGGCCGGATTGAGCAATTCGGAATTGGGTGTCGTCGGCGTGGCCGCGTTGGTCGCGGGGGTCGCCGGCAGATTGACACCGTAGTTGATCTGGTTCGTTGCGCTCGCCGGCAGGAAGTTGCCCTGGAACTGCAACGGAGCCGCGACGCTGCCGACCGGATTGCCCGTCGTTGGGTCAATCGGAATGCCCTCAAGAAAATATCCGGCGCCATTGACGAGAAAGCCATTCGCGTCAAGCTGGAAATCGCCGCGCCGCGTATAGCTGTCGATCCCGCCAAACAGCGGCTGGCTTCCATTGAACCCTGTCGGAGCCTGCACGACGAAATAGCCGTTGCCGTTGATCGCCATGTCGGTGGTCGACGTCGTGCTCTGGATTGTGCCCTGGATGTCGTTCGTTGCCCGCGAGCCGGCGATCACGCCGCCTGCGATCTGATGGGACGGCACCGAATCGCCCGGGATGAGATCCTCGAAACTGGTGTTGATGCCCTTGTAGGCGGTGGTCTGAGAGTTCGCGATGTTGCCGGAAATGTTTTGCATCGCGAATGACTGCGCCTGCAAACCACTGACCGCAGTCGTAAGAGCGTCGAACAGGCCCATGACTTCATCTCCGCATACGGGACACACTTCGCCCCTGCCGGGGCACGAAAATTCACCCAGCACCGTCGCAATGGGCGTGCCAGTTAAATAACGCTGTTAATTCATATGCTTATAAGAAAACGGCGGTCTTGCGAGACCGCCATTTCGGGTCCTTTCTGCCGCCGACAGGCAGAATTTGCCGGCTCGATCAGGACGATTGCGAGCCCTGCGGCTCGAATTTCAGGGCGAGGCCATTCATGCAATAGCGCAGGCCGGTCGGCGGCGGACCGTCGTCAAAGACGTGGCCAAGATGTCCGAGGCAGCGCCGGCAATGCACTTCCGTGCGCGTCATGAAGAACGACCGGTCCGTTTTGGTCTCCACCGCATCCGGCAGCGGCTGGTAGAAACTCGGCCAACCCGTGCCGCTTTCGAATTTCGTGTCCGACGAGAACAACGGCAGATCGCAGCCGGCGCAGGCGAAAACGCCCTTGCGTTTCTCCCTGTTGAGAGGGCTCGATCCGGCACGTTCGGTTCCGTGCTGGCGAAGGATCATATACTGGTCCGCCGTCAGCCGCTGGCGCCAGTCCTGGTCGGAAAGCTTGCGGTAGTCGATGGTCTCGGCCGTCGTCATGGTGCCTGCCTTGCCGTATCTGGTCATGCCGGTCAGCGCGGCAATCGCCACACCCGCGGTCAATAAAGCACGCCGATGGATCATTTGAGCGATCTCCCTGATGCACGCCCCACACCTGTCATCAGCCCATGTCGGGCCCATATCGAGTCCTTGTCGCCGACAGACCTGACTTAAACGACGGGCGGTCAAACGCAAATCAACTCGGGCTCGCGCCGGCATCACGTTCCCGTTAAGTGCGCCGCTGCCCCTGGTGCTGTTGGGCCTAGACGACTCAGCGCGGCTTTCTTACCCCTCAATGCAGGGGGAATTGATGCCGCCAGCGCCGGTACCGAAGCAGGACCTGTTCAAGGTTCCGCAGGCCTTTGCCCAGGCCCTTGAACTGCACACGCGCGGCATCCTGCCCGAGGCCGAACGTCTCTATTCGGAAATTCTCGTCCACCGGCCCGACCATTTTGACGCCCTGCAGATGCTCAGCGTCATCAAGCTTGCCCATGGGCAGCCGGCCGAAGCGCTGCGGTTGATTTCCAAGGCGATGCATCAGCGCAAACCGTCGCCGCAGATCCTGGTCAATTATGGAATGATCCTGCACGCGCTCGAGCGCAGCGAAGAAGCGATCGCAAGCTTCGACGCCGCGATCAAGCAAAAGTCGAAATTCGCGGAAGCCCACAACAACCGCGGAGCGGTTCTGAGCTCGCTCGATCGCCATGAAGAAGGGGTTGAGTCGCTCCGCAAGGCGCTCGCGCTCAAGGAAGATTATACGGACGCGCATTACAATCTCGGCTCGGCTTTGCGCGCGCTCGGCCGCTACGATGAAGCATTGGTGAGCCTTGACCGCGCGCTTGCCCTGCAGCCGAACCATCTCAAGGCGCTCAATAATCGCGGCAACGTGATGGAGGGACTCAGCCGGCTGGAAGATGCACTGGCCGACTACGACCGAGCGCTTGCGATCGCTCCCGACTTCAAGAGTGCGCGCGACAATCGCGGCCGCGTGCTTATCGGCCTCGATCGGATCGACGACGCCATCGAGAATTTCACGGCCGCGATCAACATCAACCCACGCGATGCCGAGGCGTGGCATCAGCGCGGCCGCTGCCTTCTGGAGGTAGCCCGTGACGAGGAAGGCATTGCGGATCTGGCGCAGGCGCTAACGCTCGACCCGAGCCATGCGGAGGCGCGATTTGCCGACTGCTTTGCGCAACTGCCCGTCATCTACAGGAACGAAAGCGAGATCCAGCGGCACCGCGTCGCTTACGAGCAAAAACTGCGCAACCTCAAACGTGATGTCGAACAGGGGCTGATCAAAGGCGATCTGGTGAAAGCGCTCGGCGTGCGGCATCCGTTTTTCCTCGCCTACCAGGGCGGCAACGATCGCGCGCTGCAGGAAATTTACGGCGACGTGGTCAACGGAATTCTCGCTCGCAGCTTCCCGCCGGCTCCGCTGCCGCCGCCGCCCGCGCCGGACGAACGCATCCGCGTCGGCATCGTCAGCAGTTTTTTCTACCGCCACTCGAACTGGAAAATTCCCATCCGCGGCTGGATCAGCCAGATCGATCGCACGCGCTTTCACCTCACCGGCTATCACCTCGGCGTCATCCGCGACGACCAGACCGAAATTGCCGAAAAGACATGCGACCGTTTCGTGCACCGGGCGCTCAAGACCGACGGATGGCGGCGCGAGATACTCGCCGATGCCCCGCACGCGCTGATCTATCCCGGCCTGCTTATGGACGTGTCCTCTATCCAACTGGCGGCGCAGCGCCTGGCCCCGGTGCAATTCAATTCATGGGGTCACCCCGAGACCAGCGGACTGCCGACGATGGACTATTTCCTCTCGAGCGATCTCATGGAGCCGCCCGACGGGGAGAATTTCTACACCGAAAAACTGGTGCGCCTGCCGAACCTGTCGATCTACTACGAGCCGGTGGCGGTCGACCCGGTGCCCGTCGCGCGGGAAGAAATCGGGCTTCGGCCCGGCGCAACGGTCTTTTGGAGCGCACAGTCACTGTACAAGTATCTGCCGCAGCACGACGAAGTCTTCGTGCGGATCGCGCGCGCGGTCGGCGACTGCCAGTTCGTCTTTTTGCGCCATTTCGGTGCTCCACGCATCACCGCGCTTGTGCGCGAGCGGCTTACCGCGGCATTTGCAGCAGCCGGCATGGACGTTTCCCGCCATTTCATTTTTCTCGATCGCATGAGCCAGAGCAAGTTTGTCGCTGCCGCGGGGCTTGCGGATGTGTTCCTCGACAGCATCGGGTGGTCGGGCTGCAATTCGGCGCTCGAGTGCCTCGCTCAGGCCTTGCCGCTTGTCACGTTCGAAGGCCCGACCATGCGCGGACGCCACAGCGCTGCGATCCTGCGCATGCTGGGTATCACCGACACGATCGCGGCTACGGTCGATGACTATGTCGCGATCGCGATCCGGCTGGGGCAGGATGCCGAATTCCGCCGCCGGACGGCGGCGCGGATGGCGGAAAACCGCGATAAGGCCTACCGGGACCGGGCTCCCGTGACCGCGCTTGAGGACCTCATCGAAACAGCCGTGCGCGGACGCGCCGCCTGACAGGCCCTTTGTCGCGCCACCGCTTGCGTATATGAAGAGGCGGCTCCAGCTGGCGTAAGGAAATGACTGTATGCGTTTTGAAGGCACGAAGGCCTATGTGGCGACCGACGACCTCAAGATCGCGGTCAACGCCGCCATCACCCTCGAGCGGCCCTTGCTGGTCAAGGGTGAACCGGGCACCGGGAAGACGGTGCTGGCGCTCGAGATTGCAAAATCGCTCGGCGCGCCGCTCATCGAGTGGCACATCAAATCCACGACCAAGGCGCTGCAGGGTCTCTATGAATACGACGCGGTCTCGCGCCTGCGCGACAGCCAGCTCGGCGATGAACGGGTCAAGGATATCCGCAACTACATCAAGCGCGGCAAGCTGTGGGACGCATTCGTCGCGGACGAGCGCCCTGTCCTGCTCATCGACGAAATCGACAAGGCCGATATCGAGTTTCCGAACGATCTGTTGCAGGAACTCGATCGTATGGAATTCTTCGTCTACGAAACCGGTGAGACCGTGAAGGCGCGGCGGCGGCCCATCGTCGTCATCACCTCCAACAATGAAAAGGAGCTGCCCGACGCATTCCTGCGCCGCTGCTTCTTCCACTACATTCGTTTTCCCGACGCCGAGACGATGGCCGCAATCATCGAAGTGCATTTTCCCGGCATCAAGCAAAGGCTGGTCGCCGAGGCCCTGCGTCTGTTCTACGAAATCCGCGAAGTCCCCGGCATGAAGAAGAAGCCGTCAACATCCGAACTGCTGGATTGGCTGAAACTTTTAATGGCTGAGGATATCAGGCCGGAGACGCTGCGCGAGCGCGATCCGAAGAAGCTGATCCCGCCTCTGCACGGCGCGCTGATCAAGAACGAACAGGATGTGCATTTGTTCGAGCGGCTCGCCTTCATGGCGCGCCGGGAAGGACGCTAGCCTTCACGTTCCCGGCGGCCCGCCTTCTTCGGCCGGCGCCGGTTCATCACCTGGCGGCGCGGGCGCTGCGGGCGGCGACACAGGCGGTTTTGTCTCCGGCGCCCCGATCCAGCCCTGCTCCTTCGCCAACACAATCACACGCTCGGCGGCCGCGCGTCCGAGGCGCCGAGCGGTGGCTTCCACATCGGGCGACAGCCGTTCGCCCGGGCTTCCCAGGGCGGCCACAACCGAGGCAATGGAGGCATTGCGCGCCGCCGCGACCTTCGGCGGCACCGGAGGTTCGCGTTTCGCCGCGGCGGGTTGAACATTGAACGTCTGCAGTTCATGCCGGCCCGCCGGCGAAAACAGCGACGCATTCATGACAGCGACCACATGACCGCGCCCCGGGCCAAATCCGAAGCTGTTCTTGTTCTTGTCCGTCACCGCCTCGGCAGGGCGCAAGCTGCCGGCAACGACCAGCGCGCTTTGATCGGCCGTGAGCGTGTCTTCCCCACCCGGCTGAGCGTCAAGCCCGGATTCGCGCAGAGAAACGATGATCGTGGCCACGATCTCGTCATTGACACGTTCGGAGGTGCGCTGGCGCCGCTGGTAGGCCGGGTACGCACCGACCTTGCGCTCGAGGCGCGCCGTGTAGCCCCGATCGATCGCAACCACTTCCGGCGCAAATGCAAAATCGGAAACCAGTACAATCTTCGGCTTTGGCGCCGCACCGGAGAGGCCGGACTGCAGGCCGCTCATTTCCGCGCAGCCCGCAGCCAGAAAGCAGGCCAGCGGGAGTACGGCAAACATCAGACACTTCCAAATCATGGTTTCGCCCCGTATCATGGCGTGGCCGCAGAATCTTTTTGCGCGTTCAATCGTCCAAACCGACGCGAACGTGCGCTTGCGCGGTAACGCGAGAATTCCTGCTCGATCCGCTCGATCGGCCGCGTCCCCCAGTAAATTCCCTGCGCCACGGCGCGGCCGAGCACGCCGCCGGCCCAGACAAGCTCGTAAGGCGCAAACAAACGCCACGTCTGATCGCCGTCGATGATCCCGCGCGCCACAAGTTCGCCGCCCATCGCGCTGGTATTGAGCCCGTGCCCCCCGAAACCGCTGGCAAGCCAGACGCCACGATCGATTTCGCCGATCTGCGGCATGCGGTGGACCGTCCTGCCGAAGGTACCGCGCCACATATGTGCAACTTCGGCCCGGCCAAGATCCGGAAAAGTCCGCCTGATGTCATTGGCCAATCCGCGCGCTATGAACGGGGGGCTCGCCTCCCAGGCGCGCATTCGGCCCGACCACTGCAGCCTGTCGCCGCCGACGATACGATAATGATTGTCGGCGCGATTGGTATCGCTGACGGCGCCGTGATAGCGCACCACGTCGTGAAGCTTGTCGCCGAGCGGTTCGGTCACGATGACGAAGGTCGTCACCGGCAGCAATGTCGCGGCAAGTTGCGGCATCAACGCGCCCAGGTGGACGTTGCCGGCGAGCACAACATGCCCCGCCCGCACCCGCCCGTCGGGCGTGACGATGCGCTTTCGCACCCCGGCAGGATCAAGGGAGACCGCCGGCGTCTCCTCGAAAATGCGTACGCCGGCTTTTTCCGCCAGCGCCGCCAGACCGAGCGCATAGTTGTGGGGATCGATGTGAAATGCCTGCCGGTAATGAACCGCGCCGAAATAGCGGGAGCTGCGCAGCTGCTCGCGCACGCGTCCGGCGGGCCAGTATTCGACATCGGCGCCAATCCAGCGCATGCGTTCGACTTCAGCCTGCAGGGCGGCTGTATTGTCGGTTTTCGACACGTGCAGCCAGCCGTGGATGAGGTCGACGCCCGGCATGCGCGTGTCGAGGATCGTGCGGCGCACATATTCGAGCCCCTGCTCGGAAAGCGCCCACAATTGCTTGGCGTGGTCGAGGCCAACCCGCTCGAGGATGTCATCGATGTCTTCAGAGAAGCCGGGAAGCACGAAACCCAAATTGCGGCCGGAGGCCGCCCAGGCGACTTGACCGGCTTCAAGCACGGCCACCGACCAGCCGCTTTGGGCAATTTCGCGTGCGACAGTCAGCCCCGCGAGACCCGCGCCGATGACGCAGACATCGACATCAAGGTCGAGCTTGAGCCGCGGACGGTCCGGCCGCGCAACGCTCGTCGCTTCGTACCAGCCCGCTTCCATTGCCCGCCTTCGCCTGCCTTGAGTCGGTGCGCGATTTTCAACAGCCGTTCCGGAAACG
>DATEKG010000273.1:0-2285 GCA_035277565.1 Pseudolabrys sp. | reverse complement strand
GATGTTCCCGTTCTACGGCACCACAATCGACACGATGCAATACGCGCAGATGATCCACGCCGTGGTCGCGGTCCTGTTCGTCGCGGCCATGCTCGGCCACATCTATATCGGCACGATGGGCATGGAGGGCGCCTTCGAGGCCATGGGCGAGGGCACCGTCGACGTCAACTGGGCCAGGGAGCACCACAGCCTGTGGCTGGAAGATGAGTTGGGGCGCAGTCCGAGGGGCGCGCGCACTCAGCCCGCCGAATAGCCGCCAAATCGCCGCCAGGAACCGCCTGTTTCGACGCCCGGCTTCCAGGCCGGGCGTTTTGCTATAAGGGGGCGGGAAACAACAAGATGAACGCACCTTCGAAACATTCCACGCGCATTATCGGGCTCGCCGGTTGGAGCGGATCCGGCAAGACCACGCTGATCACCAAGTTGATCCCGCGCCTGATCGCGCGCGGTATCAGGGTGTCGACCCTCAAGCACGCGCACCACGGCTTCGACCTCGACCAGCCCGGCAAGGACTCCTTCTTCCATCGCACCGCCGGCGCCACCGAAGTCATCATCTCGTCGTCGAAACGCTGGGCGATCCTGCACGAACTGCGCGAGGAGCCGGAATGGGACCTGGCAGCGCTGGTCGCCAAGATGTCGCCGGTCGACCTCGTGCTGGTCGAGGGATTCAAGCGTGACGCCTTTCCCAAGCTCGAAATTCACCGCGCCGCCAACGGCAAGCCGCTGATCCATCCTGAGGACCGTCACATTGTTGCGGTTGCGTCGGACGTCGCCTTGCCGGATGCGAAGGTCCCGGTGATCGACCTCAACGATATCGAGGCCATCGCCGATCTGCTTCTGCAGTGCGCCGTGCCGGTCGATGCAGCGGAAGCAACCGCAGCAACAAGAGTTCGCTGATGGCTCAGCTGAGCGACGACTGTTTTGCATTCTCGGGCCCGCTGCTGCGGCTCGATGCCATGGAACGTCTGATCGCGGAACGCATCACTCCGGTCGCGCAGACAGAGCGTGTTCCCTTGCATGGCGCACGCGGCCGCGTTCTCGCCGAAGATGTGAAAGCTCCCGTCAATTTGCCTCCTTTCGACAATTCGGCTGTCGACGGCTATGCGGTGCGGCACTCCGATCTGCGATCGGATGGAGAGACGACGCTTGCCGTCTCCGGCCGGCTGACCGCCGGCGCGCGCGCCGGCAGTGCGCTGAAAGCGGGTGAAGCCGTCAGGATTTTCACCGGCGCGGCCATGCCCAACGGCGCCGATACTGTGTTCATGCAGGAAGACGTGACGGCTGATGGCGACCGGGTGACGGTGCCGAAGGGCCTGAAGCTCGGAGCCAATCGGCGCCTTGCGGGCGAGGATGTGGCGGCGGGCGCGATTGTCCTCACGGCCGGAACCGTTCTCGAGGTGCAGCATGTCGCGCTTGCCGCCGCGCTTGGCATGACCGCATTGGCGGTCAGGCGGCGCCTCAAGGTTGCGATTTTCTCGACCGGTGACGAACTCGTTGAGCCGGGCAGGCCGCGCGGCGGCACCGCCATCTTTGACTCCAATCGCACGCTGCTCTCGGAACTGCTGGAGCGGATCGGTGCGACCGTCACCGACCTCGGCATTCTTGCCGATGATCCGGAAAAACTGGCGGCCAGACTGCGCGAGGCCGCGGCCGGTCATGATCTCATCGTCACGTCGGGCGGAGTTTCGACCGGCGAGGCGGACTATGTCCGTGCCGCTGTTGAACGCGTGGGCAAGCTTGTTTTCTGGCGTGTCGGCATCAAGCCCGGACGTCCCGTCGCGCTTGGAGTCGTTCCGGCCGGCGCCGGGCAAGGTGCCGCATTTCTCGGCCTCCCCGGCAACCCCGTCGCGGTCTTCGTCACCTTCGTGCGTGTTGTGAAGCCGCTGCTGCGGCGGCTCTCCGGCGCCCGCCCGGACAGACTGGTGCCGCTGCCCGTCCGCGCTGCTTTTTCATACCGGAAGAAGAAAGACCGGCGCGAATATGTCCGGGTTGCGCTCAAGCCTGGCGCGGATGGCGAGGTCGAGGCGATCAAGCACCCGCAGGATGGCGCCGGGATTCTGACGTCACTGACGCAGACGGACGGGCTGCTCGAATTTCCGGAAGACGTGACGGCAATCGAGCCAGGCGACCGCGTCGGCTTCCTGTCTTACGCGGCGTTGCTGGAGTGAGAGGCGGCTGCGTACTCATGCGCCGAGATCGACGCCCGTCGAGCTGCTGAAGGCCTTGGTCACGGGTTCCTGCACGCTGTTGAGCGCGACGCCTCCGATGATCGCAATAACGATGGC
>DATEKG010000272.1:0-8645 GCA_035277565.1 Pseudolabrys sp. | reverse complement strand
ATCCTGCGACACTCACCTTTGCTGCTTGACGAGGATCTCGTCGACCTCATTGCAACGGGCCAGACGGAGGTTCAGGTCGCGATCGCCAATCGTGAACCGGTGGAACGCGGCCTTGCTGCGGCCATTGCCGAAGTCGGCGGCCCGGAAGCCTGTCTCGCCCTTCTTGAAAACTGCAATGCGGATATCGCGACATTTTCGCTTGAGCGCATGATCGAACGGTTCGGCCATCTTGCGCCGATCCGTGAAAATCTTCTGGCGCGCGATGACCTCTCCATGGCGATGCGTCAGGCCTTGCTGTCGAAACTTTCGCAGACACTTGCGGGGTTCGTCGCCGCGCGGCAGTGGATGGGTCTGGAACACGCGGAATATGCGACGAAGGAGGCATGCGAGAAGGCGACCGTCGCGCTCGCAGCCGACACGCCTTACGAAGAGGTCGGCGCATTGATTCAGCATCTGCGCCAGAGCAGCCAGCTCACAGCGGGCATGCTGTTGCGTGCGCTGCTTTCCGGAAATGTCGTGCTGTTCGAGGAGGCTCTGGCGGAACTGTCCGGCATGCCGATCGATCGCGTCAGCGGCTATATCCACGACAGAAACATTTCCGGGTTTCGCGCTCTCTACCGCAAGGCCGGGCTCCCGGACGTGGCCTATCCTGCCTTCCGCGAGGCGATCGCAGCAATCCGTGCCGGCCTGCTTTTGGGTGAACAGGGTGGGGTGGCCCGCATCAAGCGCGGGGTTGCCGAGCACGTGCTCAATGCATGCGCGGCCGAAGCGGGGAGCGACAATGCATCGCTGCTGGCGCTTCTGCGCCGGTTCGCCGTCGAGGCGGCGCGCGAGGAAGCGCGGCTGTTCTGCGACGGTCTCGTCGCCGACGCCTGCATCATGCAGGCAGACCGCGCCTACGAAGACGTCCAGCTGGCTGCCGCCTGAGCCCGCCTCGGCGGATCAAATCGGGTCAGGAACTATGGAAGGGCCCTTCAGCCGCTGCAGGACCTCCGGGCGATCGCGGTTTTCGGCCGTCAGAAAATCATCGGTCACCTCGCGCAGGCGTTTGGTCAGGCTGCGGGCGAGGTCCTTGGCGTCCGAGCGTGCGTGCTCGCGATGGATTGCGCGGATCGCGTCGACATGCTGGTCGATCAAGGGGAGGGGAATGCGGCTTGCATCCGGTGCGTGCTCAATGAGGCGGCAGAGGCTCTCGGCGGCGGAGGCAATTGAAGGATAGCCGAACGTCGCAGCTTCGCCTTTGATATCATGGGCGGCGCGGAACAGCGCGTCTTTGCTGGCCGGCTTCATCCCCGATCGAGCGATGTCGCGCCGCGCGCCATCGAGCCGCTCGCATTCGGAGTCCATCCAGCTTCCGAATTCTAAAGAAAGTTCGGCCAGCGCCTTTTCGGCGCGCGCCAGCGGGTCGTCGCCGTCCGCGTCGTCGGATGCCCCGGAAACCGCGTCTTTCAGCTTGTTCTCGGGGTGAATGACTTCATGGTCATCGAACCTGGCGCTTGCCGGAGGCCGCTTCGAGCGCGACATTAAAAATCGCTCCTATCAGACAGGTGCGCGGGCTTTTTCCAGGAGCGGGGTCTGACGGATAACGTCAGCCTTGCCGCCCTTGCGGCGCTCGGGGCCGATATAGTTTGAATTGGTCAGGCGCCGGCGGTCCGGCCCGAAATACGTCTTCGTCTTGATAAAGGGCCGTGGATTGGCGACGACGTTGATGATCCGCTGATAGAGGCCTTTGGCCGAAATGGGCTTGGCGAGAAATTCGGTGACGCCGGCGTCGCGCGCGGCCGTCACGCGCTTCTTCTCGGAGTGGCCGGTAAGCATGATGATCGCGACATAGGGATTGGCGTTGGCGCCCGGCTGACGGATCATTTGCACGAGTTCCAGCCCGTCGAAGATGGGCATGGCCCAGTCGGTGATCACGATATCCGGAATGTAGTGGGTGAAGGCCTCGAGACCGGCGGCGCCGTCTTCCGCTTCGTAGACTTCGCGCGCGCCGAACCCGTGCAGCAGCGTGCGCAGGATGCGACGCATATGCGCATTGTCATCGATAACGAGGAAACGCAACCGGTTGAAATCGATGCGAACCATGGTGCCCCGGACCCGGGCAAACTCCGCCCGATACCAACCCGGTCAACCTAAGCGATGCGCCGTTAACGAAGGGTTTAGGATAGCGGAGCGGCTATTCCTTGAGCAGCGCGGCCATGATGCGCTCTCTGGTCAGCGGGAGGTCCCGGATGCGGGCGCCGAGCGCGTGCGACACGGCATTGCCGATGGCCGCCGCGGTCGGGCCGGCGGTGACTTCGCCGACCCCGAGCGGCACGTCGTCCCTGGTATTCAGGAGCGCGATGTCGATTTCCGGCACTTCGCTGAACTTCAGCACCGGGTAGGTTTCCCAATCGTAGGAAGCGACGCCATCGTCGAAGCGAACCTGTTCCTTGAGCACCCAGCTTGCAGCCTGAATGACGCCGCCCTCCAGCTGGTTGAGGGCGCCGTCCGGGCTGACAACAAGGCCGGCATCGGTTGCGCACCAGACGCGGTGCAGCCGGATCTCCTTCTCGACTGATAATTCAACAACAACAGCGCAATAGGCAGCGCGGTTCTTGTAACGCGCGAAGGCGACCCCACGGCCCCGTCCCGAGCCGCCCGACGCGTCCGCCTGCCAGTTCGCCATGGCGGCGACCTTTTCGATCACTGCGCGGGCGCGCGGGTCCTTGCTGATCGCCAGGCGATATTGAACAGGATCCTGTCCCGCGCGTGCGGCGAGATCGTCGATGCTGCATTCGATCGCGAACACGTTCGACGTTGCGCCGAGCCCGCGCATGGCCGATGTGCGCACGGGCGCTTCGGTGACGAGATGATGAAGAATGCGTCTTGCGGGAATATCATAGAGCGGGTCGCCATTGCGTGTTGCGCCGCCGCCATTCGATTCCGGCACGTCGTTCGGCGGAGGTTCGGGCGGCGGATCGGGAAGGGCGAGTGCACCCAGCAGGTTGCCGCCGCCTCCCGGCCGCAGATTGTGCGTCGGGCTCCAAATCTCCTGCGTCCAGTCCACGGGTTTTCCCGACTCGTCGAGCACTGCGTGTACCTTCACGATCATTGCCGGCGTCTTGGGCTCATAGATGAACTCCTCTTCCCGGCGCCAGCGAATGCGGACCGGTTTTCCCGGCAGCTGCATGGCGACGATCGCCGCGTCGGCCGCCGCGTCGTCGGCGCCGTTATGGCCGTAGCAGCCGGAACCCTGCACGTGATGGACGATGATCGCGTCGGGGTCGAGCTTGAGTGTCCTGGCGAGCGCGGCGCGCAGCGGATAGACGCCCTGACAATGGGTCCACACCGTCAGCTTGCCGTCCCGGTAGAGCGCGAGACCGCAGGATGGAGAAATCGACGCATGGGCCAGATAGCCGCGTGTGTAGGTTGCTTCATATCGCTGCCTGCCTTGCAGATGGTCCGCTTCCGGCGATCCGAAGACGCGCTCCACGACGGGCCGTTGCCGGAGCCAGCCGGCCTCCTGCTGCGAAGCCGCCGGCGCCTCGACATTTTGCCAGCTCACATGATCGACGGCTGCCGCGCCCGCCGCCTCGACGGACGTTTCATCATCGCCGACGATTGCAAGGAAATTGCCGTTGCGAACGAATTCGATACGCCCCTTGGCCGCGCGGCGGATCGCATTCTCGTCGATCGAGCCAATCGCCGCGCCGCGGTTGGGCTGCCGCACAACGCGGGCATGCGTCATTCCGTCGATATGCATGTCGTGAATGAACACGGCGTCGCCGAAAATCTTGGCCGGAAGGTCGAGCCGTGCGGTGTCTCCGCCGATGACCTTGAGCTCTTCGGGGCGCTTGCGCCTGCCGTTGCCGGTCGCTTTTACGGAAAGGTCCACGGCGCCGGCCAGGGTCCAGTAGTCCTGCCCGGTCGAGGTGCCGTTGCGCAGAATGCGCCCGTCCGCAATCGACAGTTCATCTGCGGGACAGCGAAGAATCTTCGCAGCCTGTTCCAGAAACAGCGCGCGAATATCGGCGCAGGCCTGACGCATGGCGATGCCGCCGAACTGGATCGACTGGCTGCCGGCGGTATACCCCTCATTCGGGGTTTTCTCGGTGTCGCCCGAACGGATGGTGATGCGCCCGAATTCAACATCGAGTTCATCGGCTGCAATCTGCGCCATCGCAGTCAACACACCCTGACCGAGTTCAACCCGGCCGGTAAGAACTGTCACTTTACCGGGCGCCGGAAAATCGACCCAGCGATCGAGTTGAGGGTTTGCCTCGAGCGGTCCTGGGAGGGGAGCATTCATCGGCCTGCTCCGGCGCGCATGACGGCGGCCGCTTTTTCGACGGCGCGCATGATGCGGTTATGTGAACCGCAGCGGCAGATATTTCCGTCCAGCGCCTGCGCGATCTGCGCACGCGTTGGAGCCGGATTGGAGTCGAGCAGGGCCTTTGCCGAAATCAGGATTCCGGCGAGGCAATATCCGCACTGACCCGCCTGTTCATCGAGAAACGCTTTCTGCAGCGGGTGCGGCCGGTCGACGCTGCCAAGCCCCTCGACGGTTGTGATCTGCTGGCCGGTGACGGCCCAGACGGGCTTGGCGCAGCACTTTTCGGGCTTCCCGTCGATCAGCACGATACAGCAGCCGCACTGCTCTAATCCGCAGCCGAACCGCGTTCCCGTCAGCCCGAGTTCGTTGCGCAGAACGTCGAGCAGTGGCGTCCCCTCGTTGTCGAGCGACACCCGCACAGGTTTGCCGTTGACGGAAAATTCGAAAGCTCTGGGCATGCACCCCCTAGAACCCAAACTGCTCGCGCAAGATGCGTTCGTCGAGATTATGCCCCGGATCGAACAGCATGTTGATGGAAATATCGTGGTCCATGCAGATGTCGACGCTGTGGACCGAGCGCACTTCGTCATGATCGGCGACCGCTGCAACCGGACGCTTCTCCGCCTCCATGACTTCGATTGTCACCTTCGCCTTATCGGGCAACAGGGCGCCGCGCCATCGGCGAGGCCGGAACGGACTGATGGGGGTGAGTGCGAGCAAGGGTGCATTGATAGGAATGATCGCTCCTTGCGCCGAGAGATTATAGGCGGTTGAGCCCGCCGGCGTCGCCACCAGCACCCCGTCGGCGATAAGCTCGGCCAGTCTTTCCTGTCCGTCGATCAGAATACGCAGATGTGCGGCCTGCGCGCTTTGCCGGAACAACGAGACTTCATTGATGGCGCGGTGCTCGTGCGCTCGCCCCTGCGCGTCGCGCGCGCGCATGAGAAGCGGGTGAATGACGGTGATGTGGGCGCTCTGCAGACGTTCGGTCAGGCGCTCTTCGGCGAACTCGTTCATCAGAAATCCGACCGTGCCCCGGTGCATTCCGTAGATCGGCTTGCCGGACTTCATGAACTTGTGCAGGGTCTGCAGCATCAGCCCGTCGCCGCCAAGTGCGACAATGACGTCAGCCTTGGCGGGTTCGGCATTGCCATAGCGCTTTTCAAGGCGCGCATAGGCGTCGCGGGCCTCGGGCGTCTGGCCGGCGACGAAGGCCACATGCTGAAAACGCTTGAGCGGCGGGCTCATGGTAACCTTTTAATGGCAACCTTTTAGAGGGCGTACAATGGAACGCGCGGTGCTCGTCTATACGACTTGGCCATCAATTGTCGAGGCGGAGCGGGTAGGTCGTATTGTTGTCGAAAAGCGTCTCGCCGCCTGTGTGAATATCCTGCCAGGAATGCTCTCGCACTACTGGTGGAAGGGCAAGATCGAACGGGCCGAAGAAGCAGTCATGTTCATCAAGACCCGCGCCGGGCTGACCGATTTCGTGCGCGCAGCGGTCAGGGAATTTCACAGTTATGAAACGCCCGCGATCATTGTTTTGCCGGTCGAAGATGTTGACCCGGACTATCACCGGTGGATTGTCGAAGAGACCGCTCGCTAGGCGCCGTCTGTTGGTTTCAGGCGCGATAATCAGGGGAAAATGGGAGTAGACGATGGAAGATGCACAGGATGTGAAGCTTATAATCGGGATCGAGGACCGTCTGAGCTGGTGGCAAAACATCATGTACGCCATCCAGCAGCTTACGGTCGATACGACGATTCTCATCGTGCCGGTGTTGCTGGCGCGCGCTCTTAAGCTCCCGACGGAAACCAGTGCACTCATGGTGCAAGCGGCGCTGATCGGCGCGGGTCTGGTCACAATTGGTCAATCGCTCTGGGTCTTGAGACTGCCAGTCTTGCAGGGGCCTGCCATTGTCTTTGTCTCGGTTGTGCCCACAGTGGTGGCCGTGAGCGGGCTCGCGGCGGCCTGGACCGGGCTCCTGATTTCTTCACTGATCGCTGCGGTTTTGTCTCTTCTTGGTGTCTGGGGCAGACTGAAAGCAGTTTTTGGAGCTGCACCGGTGTACGGGGTCGTGATCCTGATGGTCACATTCATCATCGCGCGCACCATCGCAACGCAGATCGTCGGATTTCCGAACACGCCCGCTTTCGCGCTGCCTTCAAATTTTATTTTTGCGGCGATCCCATTTCTGATCGCATTGCTCGTCGTGCTTCTCATGCCATCGAGCTTCCTGCGGCTCGCTTCTCTCTTGCTGGGTGCCGTTGTTGCGATCGTGCTGGCGCTACTATCAGGGCACATGAGTTTTGCGGGTGTTGGGAATGCGCCGTGGTTTGGGTTCTCCGTTTTGTTTCCGTTTGGCTTCCAATTCGATCTTGGAGCTACGCTGGTCATGCTGCTCGCTTTCATCGCTGATCTGGGCCAAGTCATTGGCAGCTATGTGATGGTCGGCGAGGTGATCGGAAAACAAAAAGTTGACAGCAAGCGGATTGACGCTGGTGTTCTGGTAGAAAGCGTGGGGTCCGTCGTGAGTTCGGCACTCGGCGGCCTTCCAACAGTCACTTACAACCAGAATATCGGCGCTCTCATTGTGACCGGGATCGGCAGCCGTTTTGTATTCGCGACCGCTGGCGCAATTCTGGTGATTCTTGGTTTGTGCCCAAAAGTCGGTGCAGTTATCGCCTCGATTCCGGCACCGATTGTCGGCGGACTCCTGCTGGTCACGATTGCCGTGCTGTGCATGCAGTCGATTCGCGTCCTTGGATCAATGCCGCAGACCAATGCCAACCTGTTCGCCGCCGGCACCGGCATCGTTGTCGGTATTGGAGTGACAGCTCTACCTCCGCAATTTATCGCGCTGATGCCTTCACTCTTCAGGCCATTCGTGTCGTCCGGGATTATCATGAGCTTCCTCGTCGCCGGGCTGCTGCACATTGTCTTTAACCTCCTGCTCAAGACGGGTGATACCGAAGACAAACAAATTCGGACGTAGCGACAGCTGCTTCGTCAGGACCGGAGCCGAGCTTTCTGCAGAGCAGAAATCATTGCCCGATTCTGTAGTTTCCACGGCCGGCCTGGACCGGGACCTGATCCGCTTTCCGGGGCACAGCGGGCACATGCGTGCGGCCATCCTGTCATTTTGCGCTCCAAGTTCGCTTTACCGATCCGGCCGATCATTGCTAGGCTTACTGCCAACGACAGTCGTTCCGGGGAGGATCAAAGAAATGACCAAAGCATTTCGTGCTCTCTTTGTGAGCGTGACAGCATTTGGCCTGCTGACAATTGCGTCTGCAGCTCAAGCACAGGATAAGACCATCAAAATAGGGGCGCTGTTTCCCATGTCGGGACCCGGTTCCTATTTCGGGGTGCAGGACAAGCAAGGCGTCGAGCTTGCGCTGGAGCAGCTCAACAAGACCGGCGTCAACGGTTACAAGTTCGCCGTT
The DNA here is from genome assembly GCA_035277565.1 of Pseudolabrys sp. Taxonomy (GTDB): domain Bacteria; phylum Pseudomonadota; class Alphaproteobacteria; order Rhizobiales; family Xanthobacteraceae; genus Pseudolabrys. The sequence goes on along the minus strand of DATEKG010000272.1, from coordinate 883 downwards.
CAGTACGAAGATTCAAGCTGCAGCCCACTTCCTGCCACACAGGCCGCAAAGCGGCTGATCGATCAGTTCAAGCCGGACGTCATCATTGGTGAGGAGTGCTCGGATGCGACGCTCGCAGTGATGCCCGTCGTTGAGCAGGCAAAGGTGCCGTTGCTCAATGCCGGCTCATCGTCCATCAAGATCACACAGCCCGGCAATCCCTGGACGTTCCGCATCATGCCAAATGAGGTCATGCAGGGCATCAATCTTGCCGAGAATGCGTACAAGCGTATGAATGCGCGCAGTGCGGTCTTGTTGTTCGAGAACACCAACGCCGGTATCGGCAACGCGCAGGTGTTCAAGGAGAACTTTACCAAACTCGGCGGCAAGGTTCTGGCGGAGATCGGCTTTGGCCGCGACGTCAATGACTTCACCGCGATCGCGACACGTGTGGCAGGCCTCGGGAAGATTGACGTCATTCCGACCTACACCCTTGAAGGCCAGGGCCTGAAGATCACGCAAGCGCTGGCGCAGGCCGGCGTCACAAAGGGCGGTGGCGGCAATGCCATTCAGATCGGCACGATCTGGCTGCCCTTCGGTTTCGAGCAGAAAGCCGGCAAGGCGGCGCTCGGATACATCCGTATCGTTCAGTTCGACCCGACCGATACCCGCGACGTCGCGAAGAATTTCGTAGCCGCCTTCAAGGCCAAATATAACGCAGGCCCAACGCATCTGAACGCGCACGCCTACGACCAGATCATGTTGATCGCCGACGTTGTCAAGCGGGGCGGGAAGGATGCCCAATCCATTCGCGACGGGCTTGCCGCCACGAAAAACTATTCGGGCGTGACCGGCAGCGTGGAGTTCGACAAGACCAACCAGAACATCAAGATGGATACCGTCC
>DATEKG010000271.1:0-3457 GCA_035277565.1 Pseudolabrys sp. | reverse complement strand
GACGCGCTGGCCGTCGGGCGAGAAACGCGGCGCAAAGGTCATGCCGGGGAAGTTGCCGACGATCTCGCGCTGACCTGTCTCGATATTCAACAGATAGACGCGCGGATCACCCTGTCCGTAGGACATGTAGGTGATTTCCTGCGTGGACGGATTGAATCGCGGTGTCAGCACCAGATCGTCACCGCGCGTCAGATAGCGCACGCCGGCGCCATCCTGATCCATGATCGCAAGACGTTTCACGCGACGGTCCTTCGGGCCGGTTTCGTCGACAAACACGACACGGCTGTCGAAGTAGCCCTTTTCGCCCGTCAGACGTTCGTAGATCGCATCGGAAATAATGTGCGCGATGCGGCGCCAGTTGTCGGGTGTCGTGAAATATTGCTTGCCGTCAAGCTGCTGGCCGGCAAACACGTCCCACAGCCGGAACTCGGCCTTCAACCGCCCGTCGCCCTGCCGCGTAATGCGGCCCGTGACCAGCGCCTGCGCATTGATCGCGCGCCAGTCCGCGAAGTGCGGCACGCTGTCGGTATTGGAGATCCTTTCGATGAAGGCCGCGGGATTGATCGGCGCGAACAGGCCGCTGCGCTGGAGATTGTTGCTGATGACCGCTGTCACGTTGCGGCCGGTGTTTCCTTCCGTGGGCCCGCCGGTCAGGAAATCGGGCAGCGCGATCGGCATCGGCTGCACATTGCCCTGATTGATATCGATATTGAGCACCGCATGTGCCGGGCGGGGCCCGAGCGCGGCGAGCGCTCCTGCTCCGATGAGCAAGCGACGGCGGCTGAGCTTCAACTGACCATTTTCAGTCACGTGATTGCACTACCTTGTCGAGAGATCGTGAAACATCTGTCGGGTGTCGAAAGTGAAGTCGATTTCCTTCCACTGATCGTAATGATCGGGGCGCAGCATTGTATAAGGCTGCCCCACGAATACCGCGCGCACCGCGCTGTCGCGCATGGCCTCGAATTGCGCGCCGGATCCGCTGGTAAGAACCTGCGGCCCGACAGCCAGCGTTCCATCCCGACGGAATCTGATGCGGATCGTCACCTGGGTTTGCGCTGCATCCTGCATTCCGACCGGCGGATTCCAGAGCGCCATTAGCCGGGCGCGCAGCGCGTCGATTTCAGATTGCGACAGCTGCGCGGCGGACCCGGTTGCGGTCCCCAGCGAAGGTGTTGCATTCGCCTCCGCGCCGGTCGCCGCATTGCGCTGCGGATCGCGCTTGTCGAGCAAGGCCGCAATCCTGTTGGCGTCGAATTTGGGCTGCGGCTTCTGCGGGGGCCGCTTGGGCGGCAGCGGCTGCGGTTCGACCTTCGCCTGTTTCGGTTCTTCCTGCTGCTTGATTTTTTCCGCGATCGGATCGGGCTTCGGAGGCTGTGGCTCGGGCGGTTGCGAAACTTCCTTCTGAGCCTGAATCTCCTTTTTCTCCGAGATCTTCGGCTTCGAATCCTCGATCGGTTTCGGCGGCTCTTCGGTTTTCTTTTCCACCAGCGGCTTCGGAGTTTCGACCTTCTTGGCATCCTTGATGCCCTTGGTGATTTCCGAGAAGTCCTTGTCGCTGACCAGGTCAACGGGCAATGATTCCGGCGGCGTCGCTTCGAGCGTCTTGCCGGTAAAGGTCAGCGTCGCCCACAGCAGCACTGCCGCATGCAGGCCGGCCGAGATCGCGGTCGCTTTTCTCATCACTGCGCTTTCGCGCCCTGCTCAAATTCGGTGACCAAGGCTACACGATGAAAGCCGGCCGAAGACAGCCGGCCCATGACCTTCATCATGGTTCCGTAGTCGACTTTCTTGTCGCCCCGCACATAAACGCGGGCCTCGGTGCCACCCCGGGCCTCGGCAACGGCCTGCATTTTGGGGACCAGATCGTCGATGGCAAGTTCGCTATTTTGCAGGAAAATCTGCCCCTTGTCGTTGACGGAAATCGTGAGGGGTTCCTTGTCCTGCTCGAGACTTTTCGCCTGGCTCTGCGGCAGGTCAATCGGCACGCCCACCGTGAGAAGCGGCGCCGACACCATGAAAATGATCAGCAGCACAAGCATGACGTCGACCATCGGGGTGACGTTGATTTCGCTCATCACCCGCTGGCGATGATGCTTGCGCCTTCCGATCACCGGCGTGCCCGCATTGGCAGCCATCGAATGATTCCCTTACCCGCGCTCGTCGATCTGCCGTGACAGGATCGCGGCAAACTCGTCGGCAAACCCCTCCAGCCGCTGGGCCTGCCTGTTAACCTCGGCCGCGAACTTGTTGTAGAAAATGGTCGCCGGTATGGCGGCGACAAGACCGAGCGCTGTTGCGAACAGCGCTTCTGCAATGCCCGGTGCAACCACCGCCAGCGACGTATTCTTCGAAGCGGCAATCGATTGAAAACTGGTCATAATGCCCCAGACAGTGCCGAACAGGCCGACGAAGGGACCGGCCGAGCCGACCGTGGCCAGCACAAGCAGCCTTTTCTCCAACCGCTCGACCTCACGCGCAATTGTCACTTCCATGACCTTCTCGATGCGCATCTGCAGACCGCCGATGGCGCGCGCATTCCCCTCGAAGCTTCGCTTCCATTCCCGCATGGCTGCTACAAACAGCGCTGCCATCGAGTGTGCCGGCCGCGTCGAAAGCGTCCGGTAGAGTTCGTCGAGGGACTGACCCGACCAAAACGCCTGCTCGAAACGGTCCATGGCCCGGCGTGTCCGGTTGTAGAGAACCGTCTTGTCGATTGCGATCGCCCAGACCCAGATCGAGCAGCCGAGGAGCCCGATCATCACCGTCTTGACGATCCAATGGGCATGCCAGAACAGCGTAATAAGTGAAAGATCTGAGGAAGTCAGCGGGAGCACCGACTGCGCCACGTCGGCAGGATTCATGAGTACGTCCTTTCCGCTAGTTCCGGCTCCTTCGATCGAACCGGCGCGGCGCAATTTTCGAAATCAACAAGCGCGCGCGACGATGCCGCCCACGCGCCAAGCTGAAAACCGATGTCTCGCGAAATCCGTATGTCCCGTCCACTCGAGACGTACGAAATTCCCGCGAAACTTGGCCAAACTTGGGCGCTAGGGCGGGCTACAGGCCCTAAACAGCGCTGATTATGGTTAAGGAGTCGTTACTTTGGGGACGGCGCACACAACGCAGATGGCCGCCTCAAAGGGCGGCCATCCGGCGCGATCTGGGCATCTAGTTCTGAGATTGACCGCTTTCCGGCGCGGGTCGGTTACGCCGTTCGGCCATGAACTGATCAAACTCGGTCTTGTCCTTGGCGAAACGCAGCCGGTCCAGGAATTCGCGGAACTCGCGCTGCTCTTCTTCAAGGCGCCGCAGCGTCTCGCTGCGATATTCGTCGAAGGCGCGGTTTCCACTCGACGGCGCGTAGTTCCACGGGCCACCGCTCATTCTTGAGCGCATCCAGTCCATCTTGCGCTGCATGCGCTCCATCTTGTGCTGCCAATGGCCGTACTGGCCG
>DATEKG010000270.1:0-16174 GCA_035277565.1 Pseudolabrys sp. | reverse complement strand
TACGATGAAGGATATCCTCGACAGGCTCGAGAAACGGCGTGAGGAAGCCCGCCTCGGCGGCGGCAAGGCGCGCATAGAAACCCAGCACAAGCGCGGCAAGCTGACGGCCCGCGAGCGCATCGAGCTTCTGCTCGACAAGGGTTCGTTTGAGGAATTCGACATGTTCGTCGAGCACCGCTCGGCTGAATTCGGCATGGAAAAAACGAAAATTCCGGGCGACGGCGTCGTAACGGGCTGGGGCACGGTCAATGGCCGCCCCGTCTACCTGTTTTCAAAGGATTTTACGGTTTTCGGCGGCTCGCTTTCCGAGGCCCATGCGCAAAAAATCATCAAGGTACAGGACATGGCCATGAAGGCGCGTTGTCCTATCATCGGGCTGTTTGATGCGGGCGGCGCGCGCATTCAGGAGGGGGTCGCGGCGCTCGGCGGCTACGGTGAGGTGTTCAAGCGCAATGTCGTCGCTTCGGGCGTCGTTCCGCAGATCAGCGTGATCATGGGTCCGTGTGCGGGCGGCGATGTCTATTCGCCGGCCATGACTGACTTTATTTTTATGGTGCGCAACACGAGTTATATGTTCGTCACCGGTCCCGACGTCGTGAAAACGGTGACGAACGAACTTGTGACGGCCGAGGAGCTCGGCGGTGCTTCGGTGCATACCACAAAGTCGGGCGTTTCCGATGGGGCGTTCGAGAACGACGTGGATTGCCTGCTGCAAATGCGGCGGCTTCTCGATTTCCTGCCGTCGAACAACGAAAGTGGTGTGCCAGAATGGCCGACCCAGGATGACAGCGATCGTATCGATGACTCTCTCGATACGCTTGTCCCTGACAATCCCAACAAGCCGTATGACATCAAGGAGCTGATTCTGAAGGTGGCCGACGAAGGTGACTTCTTCGAACTTTCGTCTGCCTATGCGAAGAACATTGTGACAGGTTTCGGCCGCATCGCAGGACGGACAGTGGGTTTCGTCGCCAACCAGCCCATGGTGCTTGCCGGCGTCCTTGACAGCGATGCTTCGCGCAAGGCCGCGCGGTTTGTTCGCTTTTGTGACTCCTTCGGAATTCCCATTGTCACGTTTGTCGATGTGCCCGGGTTTTTGCCCGGCACCGATCAGGAGTACGGCGGGCTGATCAAGCACGGCGCCAAGCTGTTGTTTGCCTATAGCCAATGTACGGTACCATTGGTAACCGTCATTACACGCAAGGCATTCGGCGGCGCCTATGACGTTATGGCCTCGAAGCATGTCGGCGGCGACGTAAACTATGCGTGGCCGACCGCCCAGATCGCTGTTATGGGTGCGAAGGGAGCGGTCGAGATCATCTTCCGCGCCGATATGGACGATCCCAAGAAAATCGCGGCTCGTACGAAAGAATACGAAGAGCGATTTCTTTCGCCATTTGTAGCTGCCGAGCGTGGTTATATTGATGACGTGATCATGCCGCATTCGACACGCCGGCGCATTGCGCGTGCACTCGCGATGCTGCGAAACAAACACGTCGAAATGCCGTCGCGCAAGCACGACAATTTGCCGCTTTAGATCCCGGCAACACCGACGCGCGCGATCAGCGGCGAGAACCCTCTCACGCTGTATAAGAAATGCCGCGCGTACGTAGCCACAATTGGAACGAGAAAACCGCAGAAATTGCCTCGGGGGTCCCTTCGAGCAGCTTCGACATATGTGGACATCGGACCAAATTCTGTTCAATGGGAACGCCATAAGCCTTCATGTTGAACATGCGCCAGTCGCGGCCGTCGGCCGCGGAAATATCGGTCTGCTCGGGCATCAGGTCGTGAAAGCGCGGAACGTTACGAAGGCTGCGGGCGATCGCCACAGCGTCGTCTCGAATTCCGGTCCACTGCTGCGTGAACCGCGGCGCATTGGGGAAATAGTATGAGGGGTCGAGGGCGGCAGGTGTGTCGATGCGACGGTCGTAGATCGCGCGCGGGGTACCGACCGCGCGGTCATAGAGTTGCAACTGCAATCTCCGTTGGCGGTGCCGCGACCCCGTAGACAGGTTAGCCTTCCGCGGCGACGAAGAAAATATAACGTCCGTGAAATTGCGGTCCGACCTGATGTGAGTGCCGGCAAACGGCCGCTTATTCGGACACTGATATAACAGGCGTTTTTCACGTCACCGTTTTGACGCGGGGCTCTGGCTGCAGAGTGTCTTGCGGTCTGGCACGCCGGCTGTTCCTGACGCAAACACGCTTTCGCTTGCCGGGGTGCTGCTGCTAGAGTTCCATGATCTTAACGGCAGGCGGGGGTTACGATCGTGATGAAGTCATATCGCCTTTTGTTCGCGACCTTGATTTTCTCGGCCGTGTTTGCGGTAGACGCTTTCGCGCAGACCTGGACACAAGTCGGCGCACTTTCATGCCGGGTGGACCCGAATATCGGCTTTGTCATTGTCGGCCACCAGCCAATGAATTGCGTTTTCACGCCAGCACCGACAAATCCGCCACAGGGTCCGCCACAGACCTATGACGGGGCACTGAATACGGTGGGTCTCAATATCGGCGTGAGCGCCGGCAGCGTCCTGGCCTGGGCGGTGCTTGCACCAACGGCGGGCGTTCCGGCTGGGGCGCTGGCTGGTGACTATGTCGGCGCGTCGGCGGCCGCTGCCGTCGGCCTTGGCGGCGGCGCCAATGTTCTTCTCGGCGGGTCCAACCGGACCATCGCGTTGCAGCCCGTTTCGGTCCAGGGTTCGATTGCGCTCAACGCTGTCCTTGGCGTTTCGGCGCTCACCTTGCGCTGGCGTTAGGGCAGTTTAACCAGTCGTTCCAGCGGCGGCCGAATTGCGCCTCGCTGCAAGCGTTTGCAGCGAACTGCTGTGCGAATTCACGACGTCCGACAAGCGCAGGTCGCGCACATCTGATAAACGCACGTGACACAGACAACCATTTATGCGGTACGGCAGGCGCGCTGACGGTCATTAGATACCCGCAGCGCGCTCTCCCGTGTCGCCCCGAAAAATCAGCGCGTTACTTTCGTAAAAGTGGCTGCGCTTATGAAAGCACAAATTAGGGAGGAACCCATCACCTTTGTACTGTTCTCGAACATATCTCCGCCGTCGGTGTTTTCGGTAGGGGATGAGCGAGGTCGGTCCATGCAGCTGCGACAGACAAAGGTGCTTATCGCTGACGATGTCGCTACCGTCCACGAGCTTATCCGGGATGCGCTTCCGCCCGAGTATTCGTCGAATGTCGTTCACGCTTTTGATGGCGTCGAATGCCTGCACGCTCTCGACCACGGCGTCGAGCTGGCGTTCATCGATGTCCATATGCCGACGATGGGAGGAATGGACGCCTTGTGGGCGGCTCGTATCGCCGGAAACAAGACATTCGTGACGTTGATTTCAGGGCGCTCCAATCGGCGTTGTATCGATCTCGCGCGCCAACTGGACGCCTATGAGTTTCTGACAAAACCGTTCGACGCCAAGGATATTGGAGCCATCGTGGCCACGCATCGGCGTGTGACGGCACCGATGCAGGTGCTGCTCGTGGACGACTCCGCGGTGTCATTGAAAGTTATGCGCAAGGTTCTCGCCAATTCGATGTTTCATCTGAACATCGAGGAGGAGCATTCCGGCGCCGATACGATCGAACGGTGTAACGCAGAAATGTTCGACGTCGTGTTTCTTGACGTGAATATGCCGGGTCTGAATGGCTTTGCGACGCTTGGCCGGCTGATGAAGGCCAATCCAAGAGCCAAGGTGGTGATGATTTCAGGTGAATACAACGCATTGCGCGAGCGTGAGGCGATTGCATTGGGCGCCGCCGCGACGATGCAAAAGCCCTTTTTCCCGACAGAGATCGACGCCGTTCTGCACCGGATCTTCGGCTTGCAGTCGCCAAATCTTGCGACTGAAGTCTTTATTCGCGATTTCGGCATCAAGATCCATGGCCGCACGATTGCAGTTGAACATGCGGAGTCGGGCCATGTTTGTGAATATGTCTGGTTCCGCGACCCGCCTTATCTGCGGCTTCCTCTCGTTCGGGAAAATGAAGCGGCGAAGATTCCCGTCACGAAAATCATGGCCAACGCGAAAAAGGCGGCCATGCTTGAGCTCGAGAATGCCAGCCTGGTGCCGGCAAGTTAGCCGGGATTGACTGATCGTTGGTATGAAGTGTCGTGCGGTGGTGTGGGATCAGCGCCACCCGCCACCGCCATTTACATAGACGGTGTCGGCAGTCATGAACTGGCAAGCGTCCGAGCACATGAAAAGTACCAATTCGCCGATCTCCTCGGGTTCGGCAAAACGCTTCATCGGTACATCCTCAAGGAAACGCTGAATCAGGTCAGGCGAGCTGCTGGCGGCCGCCTGAAAAGGCGTTTTGACGGGCCCAGGCGAGATCGAGAGGGCCCGGATGCCCTGCGTCGCAAATTCACGGGCAACGCCCATCGTCATTGTCACGATGGCGCCCTTGGCCGCCGCATAATGTACCGACGAGCCTGGCCCGCCGCGCCGGTGGGACATGCTGCCCATATTGACGATGACCCCGAATTTATTGGCGAGCATGTGCGGCAGTATGGCCTGCATGGGATAGAACGTGCCTTTGACGTTGAGGTCGAACGTCCTGTCCAGCAGTTCGTCGTCGATTTCGAGAAATTTCGCGCGGCGGATCGCAGCTCCGGCTGAGTTGAAGAGAAACTGCACGCTGCCGAAGCCATCGATGGCGAGCTGGACCATATCCTTGACCGCCTCGCGTCTGGTCACGTCGATCGTAAGCGCCAGCGCCTGGCTGCCGATCGCATTGATCTTTTCGGCGGTTTGCTTGACCCCGTCCTCATTGAGGTCGGCACAGACGACATTCGCTTTTTCACGCGCAAATATGAGGGCGGTGGCCCGGCCGATGCCGCTCGCGGCGCCGGTGATGATGATGGTCTTCCCGGTGAAATAGTCCGGCGTTTTTGGCATGTCCTTGCTCCCAGCGGTATGCCCGCATTCGTGTGAACCATTCTTCAAGAGGAAGATAAGGTCGACAAGCCCATGGTTGCGATTGCGACCGGGACGCCGTGAATGTCATGATGCGGGTGAAGGGAGCCATGCATGTCAACACCCCCGCCTGTCGAATATGTCGAAGCATCGCCGCAAGTCCGCGCGGTCTATGACGACATCAAGAAAACGCGCAGCGTGCCGGACGTGAATAATTTCTGGAAATATCTGGCCCGCGACCCTGCGACCTTGAAACGGACCTGGGAGAGCGTGAAGGAAGTGATGGCGGCCGGAGCGCTCGACGCTCTCACCAAGGAAATGGTTTATGTGGCGGTGTCGGTGACCAACGGCTGCGCTTACTGCATTGCCAGTCATACCGCGTCCGCACGCAAGGCGGGCATGACGGAGGCCATGTTCGGCGAGCTGATGGCGGTTGTCGGCATGGCGAATGAGACCAATCGTCTGGCCAATGGCTACCGGGTTCCGATTGATGATTTTCTGAAGGCCTGAGATTGCCCAACCTGCCTCACCCGTGACAAAATGAAAAAAACGGGGGGAGGACACCATGCTCGACAGGGCAACACTGACGAGATTGTTATGCGTTGCGATGGTGGCGGCGGTCATGCTGCCGCTCGGACGGGCGCTTTTCCCTTACGTGAGCCACGAGCTGTCGGGGCTTCAGTTCCAGGCGATTGAGGCGGTCGTCAGCGCGTCCGTCGGCTTCGGGATCTATTCGATCTTTGGTTGAAGCGGGCTATCGCCCGCTTGGGAGGGACGACATGAGACTGTTTGCGATTGTTTTGGGTCTGGCCGCGGCCTGCGCAATGTCGGGCCCGGCTGCAGCGCAAACTCCTTCGCCCGCGGGCGCCAAAGTCTACATCATCAATTTGAAGAACGGCGCCAAGGTGCGAAGCCCGTTCCTTGTGCAATTCGGCCTCAGCGGCATGGGCGTTGCGCCGGCCGGTGTGGAAAAGCCGAATACGGGGCACCATCATTTGCTGATCGATACCAGCCCGTCGGCCGAGGAAATGAAAGGTGCAATTCCTGCCGACGATAAGCACAAGCATTTCGGGGCAGGGCAGACCGAAACAATGGTCACGCTGCCCAAAGGCAAACATACGCTTCAGCTGGTCTTTGCGGATTGGTCGCATATTCCGCACAACCCGCCGGTCGTTTCAAAGCCGATTACGGTGACCGTTCGCTAGGCGGCGTGCCGCGTCAACTTCGCTTAACTTCATTGGGCCTTGGGCGGCTGCGAAGACCGGCCACCGCTGCCGGCGCCCGGCGGTGCGTTTTGTTGCGGCGGTTTCGACTGCTGACGGGTCGTCTGGTCTTTCGATCTGCCCTGCTGGTTGTCCGGCTGATCGCTTCCACCTTGGCCCGTGGTCGTCGACGGCGCTTTTTGCGGCTGATTTTGCGCCGCTGGCGCGCCCTGCGGGTTTGCGGAGTGCGGCGTCGCGGGGGCGGGCTGCGTGGCCGCGGTCTGTTCATTGCCGCCTTCGGGCCGCTGATTGTTGATGCCCCAAAGAAAGACAACGACGATGGCGATCGCCGCGACCAGAGTAATTGCGATCTGCCATCCCCTGGCACGTCTTTCGCCAGGTTGCGGGGACTTGATCAGCGGCAAATTGCGGGCGGGATTTTCCTGGAATGAGTTCATTGTCGCGAACTTTATTGATGCTTGCCCCGGCGCCGTCGCAGCGCCGGGGCCGTTTGCGTGAGGCGCTCAGCCAGATTTACTGAGCGTTGCTTTTTGGCGGAGATGGAGCAGGCGTCGCCGGAGCGGGTGCGACCGGTTTCGGCGACGTCGAACCCGAACCGGTGGTGCTCGGCGCCGGTGCACTGCGGTTCATGCTGCTCGTCGTGGCCGCCGGCGACCCGTTTTGCGCCGTATTCTTGTTGTTCGCCCCGGCGATGATCAGAAAGCCGATGAGCAAAATAACAGCGACGCCGGCGATCCAACCCCACATTCCGCCTGCGCTTTCGTCACGCCGCAGTACGGGATCGCTCAATCGCGGATCACTGTACCGCGGATCGGTAAAACGCGGATCAGTCATGGGTGCCTCCTTAGCTTCGAGACAAAATCCACTGTCCCGGACCAAGGAAACCCACTGGCAGAGGCGGTGGTTCCGGATAAACTGCAATGCGCGAGGGGAACCGCTCAGGTCACGCGAACGGCAAGCCGCCACGCCGCCCAGAAAGTGAGAAAGAAACAGGCGAGGAACACCGGAAGACTCATCGTTTGCGACCATTGTTCGACGCTGCGGCCGACGAGATAGGCAATCGATTCCCCGACCACGACGAAAACGACATAAAACGCAATCAATTTCATTGTTTGATCATCCGATTGCCGCGCCTATGCGGTTCCCGCATGGGGCCCCATCGCGGGAACATGAGCAAGGAAACGTGACGTAAAAAATGGTATAGGCGTGCCGCGCGTCCTCTCATCAAGCTCTCCGTGCCGGATCCATCATCCCGCTTCACACACCTGGCGACTTCAACCGCACCGGTTGTGTTCGTCCTGCTATGGAGCACCGGCTTCATCGGCGCGCGCTATGGTTTGCCTTATGTCGAACCACTGACCTTCCTCGCCGTACGGATGGCGTTTGTCGTGCTGCTCATGGCGGCGATCGCGATCGTCGGCCGCGCAAGATTTCCCGGCGGGCATGAAATCAGCCATAGCCTAGTCGCCGGTTCATTGGTGCATGGGCTCTATCTGGGCGGCGTGTTCACCGCGATCAGCCAAGGCGTTCCGGCCGGGATTTCGGCGCTGATCCCGGGATTGCAGCCGATACTCACATCGACCATCGCCAACCGGTTCATGGGCGAGACGGTGACGCGGACCCAGTGGCTCGGACTTGTGCTTGGGCTCCTCGGCGTGGTGCTCGTCCTTCACGACCGTAATCTGGTCCTGGCCGGTTCGACGCTGGGATGGACCGCGAGCTTCGTATCCTTGTTCGGCATCACGCTCGGCACGCTCTACCAGAAGCGTTTCTGCGGCGGGATCGACTGGCGCGCCGGCAATCTCATTCAGTATACCGGCGCCGGTCTGCTGTTCGCGCTCGGCGCCTTTGTCTTCGAGACGCGGATCATCCATTGGAGCGGCGAACTGATTTTTGCGCTGGCGTGGCTGGCGATCGTGTTGTCGATCGCCGCGGTCGGACTGATGTATTGGCTTATACGGCGGTCGGCGGCGACTGGCTTTGCGAGCCTGTTCTACCTCGTACCCGCCGTCACCGCGCTCTTTGCATTCGTACTTTTTGGCGAACGATTGGACAGAATTTCAATTCTCGGCATCGTGGTTTGCGCCGGCGGCGTCGTTCTCGCCAACCGGCGTCCAGCCGAGCCGCAAGAGCCATAGGCCTAATTCCGCGGATCAAGCACGATCTGGGTTTGCGTCACCAGCGCGCAGAGTTTGCCGTCGCCGCGAGTGATGCGGGTCTGCCAGACCATGGTGGTGCGTCCCTGATGCAGCGGTGTGCATTCCGCCCGTGCGACATCGCCGATCGGGACCGAAGCAAAGAAGTTGGTCTTGCTTTCGATCGTCGCCGTGGTCTGCCCGGGCTTCAGATTCGCCGTCGTCCCGGTGCCTCCCAGATTGTCGGCGAGCGCCATGAGCGCGCCGCCATGCAGGATGCCGAACCGATTGTTGAGTTCCTCGCGCGCGACGAGCTCCGCGGTCACGCGTTCCGGCGAAATATGTGTGATCTTGATTCCCAGAAAATCGGCAAACGGCGGTTGCTTGTTGGCCGCTTCATTCATCGCAATGGCTCCAGCCCAATTCTCCGACCGATGTGCGGCAGACGAGGACAACCGGAAATCGGCCGCGTCACAAACGCGCAAATAGGAGAGGGCGCGGACGTTATCGCCCGCGCCCTCGATAGGCAATCTGGCCGCCGGTTAGCCGCGTGGCTGCGGCACGATGCGGATATAAGGCTTCGGCGTCTTCCAGCCGGCCGGGAAAAGCTTCTTGGCCTCGTCGTCGCTGATGGCGCCGCCAAGGATGACGTCTTCGCCTTGCTTCCAGTTGGCCGGCGTCGAGACGCGATGCTTTGCGGTCAGCTGCAGGGAGTCGAGGACGCGCAGCACTTCGTCGAAGTTGCGCCCAGTGCTCATCGGGTAGACCAGGATCAGTTTGATCTTCTTGTCAGGCCCGATGATGAAAACGTTGCGGACTGTCTGGTTATCGTTCGGTGTGCGCCCTTCGGAGGTTCCGGCCGTGCTTGCAGGCAGCATCCCATAGGCTTTCGAAATCTTGAGATCGGTATCGCCGATCATCGGATAGTTCGGGGCGAAGCCGACCACGTCCTTGATGTCGCCGGCCCATCTTTTGTGGTTGTCAACCGGATCGACCGAAAGGCCGATGATTTTGGCATTGCGCTTATCGAATTCAGGTTTCAGACGCGCCATTGTCCCAAGCTCGGTCGTGCAGACCGGAGTGAAATCTTTCGGGTGAGAGAACAGAATGCCCCAGGAATTCCCGAGCCAATCGTGAAAACGGATTTTGCCCTCTGTCGTTTCCGCCTCAAAATCGGGTGCCGTATCGTTAATCGCCAACGCCATGATGAACCTCCACTAAAAATCGTGAAACACTCGTAATCTAATATAGTCGACCGCGCCGGTATGGAATAGGGCGCGCCGCAAAGACCATCGTGACGGCCTCGGCCGCGGGCGCCGGAGAACAAACGTTGCGGTGCTAAGGCTTGCGGTGGAAAAGGTTTTTCCGAAAGCGCGTGCGCTTAGCGGCTGGCGTCTTTCAATTCCTCAAGTCCGACCGTGCGGCCAACGAATCCGGCCGCGTCAAAGTAGCGCGTATCGCCCACGCGTTGTCCAGCGAGGACGGTTGCCAGCCCGCTTTGATCGGGCTTGGCGCGTTCCACGAACTTGTCGACGGCGGGAGTAGCACCGCCCGGTAGCGCCTCGGACAAAGTACGCCCGATCAGAGTACCATGGTTGGTGATTTTCAGTCCGAGTATGTGGGCGACGGTTTTGCCGATATCGGCATTGCTCGCCGGCGTCTGACTGACAAAGTCCGATTTGAAGTCAGGGCCGATTGCTGCCATGAAGTTCATGGTGTCGCCGCGGTTGAAGCTGCCGTGCATGCCCTGGCCCTGCTGCAGCCCAGTATCCGCGACATTGACGGCACACAATGCCGGCTTGGCGCAACCGGTCGAATAGGAGCGGAAATTGACCACGATCGACGGCCGCGGAGTGACCGACGAGCCTCTCAGATTGACGGCGGACAGCGGCAGGCTCCCCGGAAACGAGCCCAGGTCGTCGTCCACGAACAGGCCGCTGACATAGTCTTGCGCCAGCAATGCTGTGATGATCTTGCCGACCGTCGCGCGATCCTTGCCGGGAACATAGACGAGATCCGATCCGCCATTGGCCGCAACGACAACATCGGGGTTCATCGGGTCATTGCCGATGACACCGTTTCCGCGGCTTGGATGTCGACCGGCTTCGACCTCGGCATTCTTGTTGTTCGGGTCGTGTAAAGGAAGCGATAGTGCCTTGGCGAGGTCGATCGCGACAAATCCGGGTGGCAGCAGTCCTTCAGGGACATCGGAGTATTTGGCTTTGGCCGCGGTGCTGGTCTTGCTCTCCTTGGAAATGGTCGAGAAACCATGGTCCGCCGAGATGACAATGTCGGTATTGTCTGCGAGGCCGAGTTCTTCCAATGCAGCCAGCAGCGCTGCGAGATTGTCATCGGCATTCTTGATCGCCGCGTGCGAGGTCGGTCCGTTAATGCCGGGGTCCGGCGTCAAGAAACTGTCGCCCTGATTGTGCTGCGTGCCGTCGGGGTCGCGCGACCAGAACACCAGCACGAATGGTTTCTTGCGCTCCTTGAAGATCGGCAGCACGACTTTGGCGGCGACGTCGGCGAAATATTTCTGTTGCTCGACATTTGCGGTGAGCGTTCCGGGCTTTGTTGAGTTGCCGGTGACGCCGTTCGCGCCGCGCAGTGGAGCGGCGGGCGGCAGCCCGGCGGCCGATATTGAGTCCTGGATCAATTTCGGCAGAGGCACGCCCTGTGGCGGCCTGCCGGTCGCATCGTCAACAATGATCGTGTTTTCGCCGTTCCGGTCGGTATGGTCGAACATCATGGCCGGCCCCATCTTTCCGATTGCTGCCGTGCTGAAGCCCTGCTTGCGGGCCGCGTAAAGGATAGCGTCCTCGTCGACGAAATTGCCCGAAAAATGGTCATCGATATCGCCGAGCACCGGATCATTTTCAATGAACGGGGTCACGCTGCCGCCGGCATGCGGAACAGGAAAACCGACATAGATCGTATTGCTGAATACGCCGGTATCGCCGAGGAAATGTCCCGTGGACAGTCCGGACGCATTGGCCATCGTGAAGGTCGGGAACAGCGAGTGCGAATTGGCAAAATTGACGCCCTTGTCCCGCACCGCAGCCATCGTTGGCGCGGTCTCGTGAGTGACGGAAAGTGCGCGCAACCCGTCAGGCACGAACAAGATGAGGTTGCGCTGGCTTTGCGCGGCGGCAATGGAGCCCTGCAAGGCGATTGCCGCAAACGCGACGGGAACGAGAGTTTTTGCGCGCAATGACATGGGGATGCTTCCGATCCTTTTCTTTGGCCAGCGCGGTGGTTACGCTCACTCCAAGACAGTACTGTAACAGCGCGGATGAGGTGTGGGAAAAGCAGCCGATCTACGTTGCGATTGACATTTTGCCGGTAAGGCCGCAAGCCAAAAACCGGTAGCTGGGGCCACCGACACGGCATGTTCAAGCGTATCCTGATCGCTAATCGCGGCGAAATCGCCTGCCGGATCATCAAGACCGCCCGCAAAATGGGAATAGGGACGGTCGCCGTCTATTCCGACGCGGACAAGGATGCACTGCATGTCGAGATGGCCGATACGGCCGTTGGGATCGGGCCGCCGCCGGCCGCAGAGAGCTATCTGGTCATCGAGAAGATTGTGGCCGCGTGCCAGCAGAGCGGCGCCGAGGCCGTGCATCCCGGTTACGGTTTCTTGTCCGAGCGTGAGGCCTTTCCGAAGGCGCTCGCCTCAGCGGGCATTGTGTTCATCGGGCCGAACGCGAAGGCCATTGCCGCCATGGGCGACAAAATTGAATCCAAGAAGGCGGCCGCCGCGGCGAAGGTTTCGACGGTGCCGGGGCATCTCGGTGTCATAGAAAGCGAGACGCGCGCCATCGAGATCGCCGGGGAAATCGGCTATCCGGTCATGATCAAGGCGAGTGCGGGCGGCGGCGGCAAGGGGATGCGCATCGCACATAACAAGGCCGAAGTGGCGGAAGGCTTTGTCCGTGCCCGCTCCGAGGCGAAATCCTCGTTCGGCGACGACCGTGTCTTCATCGAGAAGTTCATCACCGACCCGCGCCATATCGAAATACAGGTTCTGGGCGACAAGCACGGCAACGTCATCTATCTGGGCGAGCGAGAATGCTCGATCCAGCGCCGCAATCAGAAGGTCGTGGAGGAAGCTCCGTCGCCGCTGCTTGATCAGGCGACAAGAAAAAAAATGGGAGAGCAGGCGGTCTCGCTCGCCAGGGCGGTGGGTTACGACAGCGCTGGTACGGTCGAATTTGTCGCCGGCCAAGACAGGAGCTTCTATTTCCTCGAAATGAATACCAGGCTTCAGGTTGAACATCCGGTGACCGAACTCGTCACCGGCATCGACCTGGTCGAGCAGATGATCCGCGTCGCGGCTGGCGAAAAGCTTGCGATCAGGCAATCCGATGTGCGGCTCAACGGCTGGGCCATCGAGTCCCGTATCTATGCGGAGGATCCATACCGCAACTTTCTGCCTTCAACCGGGCGGCTGACACGCTATCGGCCGCCGGACGAAGGAACCGCAAGCGGCATCACCCTGCGCAACGATACGGGCGTCGGCGAGGGCGGGGAGATATCACTCTATTATGACCCCATGATCGCCAAGCTCGTGACCCATGCGCCGAACCGCGACGCTGCGATCGCCGCCCAGAGCGATGCACTGGACGCGTTCGTTATTGACGGCATCCGCCACAATATTCCGTTCCTCGCCGCGGTGATGACACATCCGCGCTTTCAGGCCGGGTCGTTGTCGACGGGCTTCATTGCTGAAGAGTTCCGCGGCGGCTTTCATGCCCATGTGCCTGAAGGGGAGACCGCGGAAGAGCTCGCCGCGGTTGCGGCCGCGATTGATTTTGTCCTCGGCGAGCGCAAGCGACGGATTTCAGGGCAACTGCGCGACAGGACGGTGACGCGGGAGAGCTTGCGCGCGGTCTGGCTCGGCGAGCGGCAGATCAGGCTCGAGATCGGACGGACGAACGGTTACATCGGCGTCCGCTTTCACGATGGGAACCGGAGTTCGATGCGCATTCATTCGGCCTGGAAACCCGGCGATCCGATCTGGAGTGGGACGATCGACGGACGCGCCGCGATTGTGCAGGTCCGCAACATCGCGAACGGATTTTGGCTGTCGCATCGCGGCGTGGAGACCCGGGCCTATGTCTACACCGAGCGGGAGGCCGGCTATGCGCGCCTGATGCCGGCCAAGGTCGCGTCCGACAGCGGCAAGCAGGTCGTTTGCCCGATGCCAGGCCTCGTCGTTTCCATCGCCGTCAAGGAAGGACAGGAAGTCAAGGCCGGTGAGACCGTCGCGGTGGTCGAGGCCATGAAAATGGAAAATGTGCTGCGCGCCGAAATCGACGGTACGGTCAAGAAAATCAATGCAAAACCGGGCGACAGCCTCGCCGTGGACGCGGTGATCCTCGAATTTGCCTGATCGCGCTATTCCGTGCGGCAGGAACCACCCGCAACACGTGGCGTTGGTTCTCGACACCAAAATGGGAGCCTAGCCATGCGAAACCAACCGCGATCGCGGCGTTCGGCACCGGATCCCGAAACGAATGCCACGCCTGACCTTTTTCGTGACGATCTGCGACGGCGCGACCAAAGGCGCACTCCGCCCGAGGACGCGCCTCCAGGTGAACACGAAAACTCTGGCGAGATCCCCGCCGGAGGCGGGTTCACGCCGGCACCCGACGGGGGCAACGAACAGCATCCTGTCCACGACGAGGATCAGGAGGATGCGACGCCCAGCGATTACGAGCGCGAGATTGATCGCCTGGACGCCGCCGTACGTGCGCGAGACCGCTGACGGATGGGCGGAATTTCTGCTATGCCGGCGCCATGACGCGCCACTTTGCCTATGGCGCCAATATGGACCGGGCGGCGATGCGGCAGCGCTGTCCCGGCGCACGTTCGGTCGGCCCGGCCGTGCTCGAAGGACATCGGTTCACTATAGGACTCGATGGTTGGGCTTCGGTCGCGCCCCGGGCGGGAGAAACCGTGCACGGTGTGCTGTGGCAATTGACGCCACGTGATGTTGCAGCGCTGCATGCCTTCGAACTGTTGCATCAGGGGCTCTATGACGTGCATTACCTCGTGGTTCGCCACGGTTCGCACGGCCTGCGGGCGATGACTTACGTTCTGCGGCGGCTCGGGACTGGCCGGCCCCGGCCGGGCTATATCGAAGCAATCGCCGCGGCCGCGCGCAGCTGGGAACTGCCGGAGCCCTATATTCGCGGTATCGAGCGGTGGTCGGTCGCGCGCCGCATGGGGCCGCACGATGCCGGCATGGGGGCCGGGGTATGAACAGGACAATCCGGCACGTGGTTATACGCGGGCATGTTCAGGGCGTGGGCTATCGTGCTTTTGTGGAGGTCGAGGCGCAGGACCGCCAGCTCGACGGCTGGGTGCGCAATCGCCACGACGGATCGGTCGAGGCCGTCATTGCAGGTCCGTCTGATGCGGTCGAATCCATGATCGAAGCATGCCGGCGCGGGCCGTTCGCGGCGCGCGTGACTGCGATCGATCAGCGTGAGGGAGCGGCGGAAGATCTCTCGGAGCGTCGCGTCGGCGAGGCATTTTCGATGTTGCCGACAGTCTGATCCTTGACCGAGCCAAACAGGCTCTCGAATTCGCGCCGCAATACCGTGTCGACGTCATGCAGCGATGCCGAGATGCCGAGATCGGCGAGGCTGGTGACGCCATAGCGTGCCTCGCTGACCCCGCAGGGGACGATGCCGGCAAAATGCGACAGGTCGGGCGCCACATTGAGCGCGATGCCGTGGAGCGTAATCCAGTGGCGCACGCGGATCCCGATCGCGGCGATCTTGTCTTCATGGCCGTGGCCCTTGTCGGGCCGGGTAACCCAAACCCCGATGCGATCCTCGCGCCGTTCAGCGCGCACGCCAAAATCAGCGAGCGTCCGGATGATCCATTCCTCGAGCGTGGCAACGAAACGCCGCACATCCGGCCCGCGCCGCCTGAGATCGAGCATCACATAGGCCACGCGCTGGCCGGGGCCGTGATAGGTCAGCTGGCCGCCGCGGCCGCTTTCGTGGACCGGAAATCGGGTTTCGAGCAGGTCGGCCGGCCTGGCGCTCGTCCCGGCGGTGTAGAGCGGCGGGTGCTCCAGCAGCCATACGAATTCGTGCTCCCGGCCTTCGGCGATGCCGGCGACGCGAGCTTCCATGGCGGCGACCGCGTCGTCGTAAGACACGAGGGAATCGCTGACGCGCCAGTCCACCGGCGCTGCTCCGGGAGCCGCCGGAAGCCCGACAATCAGGCTGTTTCGCGAGCCGTTTCGTGCGTTAACCACTCATTCACCATACCATGGTGACCATAGGCGTGCCCGCACCCGCGGGGGGAAGCCCAGACAGGAAGCAAACGTGGCCACACTCGACAAGGTTGCCGTCGATATCACCGTGGTGCTTGGCACCACATCAATGCCTATCCATCAAGTCCTCCGGCTCGGCCGTGGCGCCATCATCGAGCTCGATGCGTCGGAGGAAGATGCGGTGAGTATCCTCGCCAACAATCTGCCGGTGGCAAAGGGTACCGTCGTCGTCAACGGCAACCGGATCGCGGTCAACGTGGCCGAACTGCTGCCGCGGCCTCCGGACATGCGCTAGATCAGGACGCCACGGCGCAAAGATCTGATCGGGCGGACAAATTATGCGAGGCGGCGCGGTTTGCGGGCCTTGTCCGTCAACGGCCTATTTGTTACATGGTCCGCCACCAAGGATATGGGGCCTTCAGGCTCCTTCATCCTTCTCCCCATGAGCATGATCCCGGAAAGTGGGACCCGGTTTTCGGATCAGATCATGCTCGGCAAATGCGGCCGTGGCGGAATTGGTAGACGCACTAGCTTGAGGTGCTAGCGGGGCAACCCGTGGAGGTTCGAGTCCTCTCGGCCGCACCA
>DATEKG010000269.1:0-5874 GCA_035277565.1 Pseudolabrys sp. | reverse complement strand
AGTGCAGCCCTCAATTCCGATTTACTTGTCAAACAGCCCATCATTCAGCCAACGCTCCGCCGCCCGTATTCTTTATCGCGGCCCCGGACAGGCCCGTCGTCCTGTTGTCGTCTTGCCGTTCCGCCTTCCGCTCCATCATGGGAAGCAGCGCGGAAACCGCTCGCCCCCTCTGCCGAGGGCGCGCGGGACGCCAGGGGCCCGGGCGCAACGCAGGTTTAAAGTTTAAACGAGCGTGCTCGGACCCACGGGCCTCGTCGCCTCGCGGCAACGAGGCATGCCGAAGCCGTTTCGTGCCGCAAGTCCGCCAGATCCCGAGGCGTCCCGCGCGCGGTGTTTTGAAGGCTTGCTCCGCCGGAGTCCCGGAAGTCGAGCGATTCACCCGTGCTCAGACGGGACCTTCCGTCGAGGACCGGACCTTGTGAGCAGGATTGTGCGCCTCTGACTGGCGCCCCGCTCCGGCCGTCAGGGTCCTCCCGCGCCAACGTCGCAGGCGCCAAGAGCTCCGCGGCTTGGACCTGCCGGGCCCCTGCACCGCATCTCCGGTGCAAGGCCGATCTTCCCGGCCACCGCTCCCCGCCCCGCGTCTGGAGACGCTGATCAGACACCCCTCGGCATCGGGGCGGGATGCGCCGCACTCTAATGGCGCGCCAGCAGGCGGGGATAAGTTTTTATGGCCGGATTTACTTGCCTCGCCGAAGCTCGCAATGCGAGCGAAGGCGGGTTCCGGACATCGACGCCTTAGCGAATGCTGTGCCGCAAAGACGTGGATGCCATCGGAAGTCGGGCCTGCCCGACTTCGGCATAAAAATTACTTGCCGCAAGTCGGGTAAACTCGACTTGTGGTGACATCGGCGAGCGAAGCGACGCCGTTCTTCGAACGGCTATGCGCGGGCATGACAACGAGTTTGGCACCGTCTCTCAGCCTGTCATGGCCGGACTTGTTCCGGCCATCCACGCCTTCCTTAAATGATGCGCTATCAAGAAAGACGTGGATGCCCGCAACAAGTGCGGGCAAGACGCGGAGAAGTGGTACCGTCCTCCGCGCCGTCATGGCCGGGCTTTCGCACGCCCGCGGCCAAGTAATGCTGCGGTGGGGACCCATGCTCCGCAGCCGATCGCAGGGCTGCGGCGTGGGTCCCGGGTCTTGCTCGTTGCACTTGCTCGCCCGCGCGACGACCAGGCGCGCAATCGGAACGCACAAGGCGCGTTTCGTGCCAGGGCACGAAATGTGTACCGTGCATTCCCCATGCCTCCGCCGCCCCGCCTCCGCCGTTCATTCTTCGATCGCCCGGTGCTTGAGGTCGCGCCCGAGCTGATTGGCGCGACGCTGCTCGTCGACGGTGCCGGCGGCATCATCGTCGAGGTCGAGGCCTACCATCACACCGATCCGGCGGCGCATTCCTATATCGGCCCCACCGCGCGCAACGAGGTAATGTTCGGCCCGGCGGGCTTCGCTTATGTCTACCGTTCCTACGGCATCCACTGGTGCCTGAATTTTGTCTGCGAGGAAGAAGGCAGCGCCAGCGCCGTGCTCATCCGCGCGCTTGAGCCGACGCAGGGTCTTGCCGTGATGCGACGGCGGCGCGGGCTCTCCGATGAGCGCATGCTGTGTTCCGGGCCGGGCAAGCTCGGCGAGGCGCTCGGCGTCACCCGCAAATATAACGGGCTGCCGCTCGACCGTGCGCCGTTCGAATTGCGGGCGCGGCGCGAAGCGCCGGAGATCTCGGTCGGCGTGCGTATCGGGATAACGAAGGCGGCGGAAAAGCCGTGGCGCTTCGGGCTGACGGGTTCGCGGTTCCTGAGCAAGCCGTTCAGGTAGTCCTCTTTACCCGCTCACCCTATCCGGAACCCCGCGTCGAAGCCGAAGTCGCGCTTGGCCTTCTCGCTCGAAATGGCGCCGTCATCTTCCGCGATGTTATAGATACCATGCTTGCCCTTGCTCACGGCAAGGACGGCGGCCTGTGCCGCCGCATCGACATGCAGCGATGGCTTCGCGCGTTTGCCATCCTCGAACCAGGTGCCGGGTCCATAGAGGAATCCGTAGCGCAGCACGATACCTTCCGGCAGTTCGAGTGTCGCCTCTTCGAGCGCAATCACGCCATCGACCGTGCGTTTGCGCGCACCGCCCGCAGCCACGTCGAGCGGGTCGGCCTCGGTCCGTGTCCCCTCACCGGCGGCATAAACGAATCCGATGCTCTGCGTGATCATGCGGCGCACGCCGGCGGCCTTGGCCGCGTCGACGAGATTGCGTGTGCCTTCGACGCGCAGCCGCGCATTGCGGTCGAGCCCTTCCTCGTAGCGCGGCGTCCCCGGCGCGAAAGGAAGATCCGTGAGCTGATGCATGATCAGCTGCGGCGCAGCCGTCTTGACGGCGGCGGCAAGTGCGCCCTCATCGAAGACATCGACGACCACCGGCTCGGCGCCGAGCGCGGCGATGGCCGCAGCCTTGTCCTTCGAACGCGTGGTGCCGGCAACATCGTGGCCGGCCCTGCGCAGCAACGGGGTCAATCGGCGGCCGATGGCGCCGCCCGCTCCGGCGAGAAAGATTTTCATGAGATGAATCCATGCGACTTTGGGACTTCTGGGCGCTGTCGTCTCAACACTCGAGATTCGCTCCGCTCATTCCCGCGACCCGCCCTACGCTCGCTACGCGAGCTTCGGCGGGTTTGAGTCCGCCGTAGCGCGGAGCGCGAAGGCGGAAAGCGGAAAGCGGGAATCCAGGGCACATTAGTCGCACGGTACGACTTGACTCTGGACCCCCCGCTTGCGCGGGGGTGAGCGGCGGAATTGGCATGGCTGGAATTCACCGTCTGGTCTTGTTAATCGGCGTCCTTCAGCCGTTCCAGCGCTTCGGCGATCTTGGCCTTGCGGCCAAGCGCCTCATCGCGCTTTTCCTTTTCTTCCTCGACGACCTCTTCCGGCGCGCGCGCCATGAAATTGGCATTGCCGAGCTTGGCGTCGACGCGCGCAATATCGGCGTCGGCCTTCTGCAGTTCCTTCGTCAACCGCGCGCGCTCGGCGGCAAGGTCGATCACGCCCTTGAGCGGCAGCGCCGCCACTTCTCCGCGCACGATGAGCTGCACCGATCCTTTCGGCGCTGCGGCTGCCGATGAAATGTCGGACACGCGCGCCAGCCGCTTGATGAACTCGGCCCAGCGCTGGGCGCGCGCCTTGCTTTCGGCCGATGCGCCCGCGAGCACCAGAGGGATTTGCGTCGAGATATTCATTTCCGCGCGGACCGAGCGGACAGCCGTGACAAGGTCGATGACCCAGCCGATTTCGGCCTCGGCCCTGTCATCGGCAAATTCGAGCTCCGGCCATGCACTGAGCGCCAGCAAACTTTTCTGCGTCATTCCGGGGCGGCCCGAAGGGCCGGATCCGGAATCCAGAGACTTGGTACTGCCCGTCGTATTTCTGGATGCCGGGCTCGCGCTTTCGACGCGCCCCGGAATGACGGCCTGGGACGTGACCACCCACAACTCCTCGGTGATGAACGGCATGAACGGGTGCAGCAGTTTGAGGATCTCGTCGCGCACGAAAGCCACCATGGCCTGCGTTTCCGATTTCGCCGCGCCGTCGGCGCCGGTGAGCAGCGGCTTGGCGAGTTCGAGATACCAGTCGCAATAGATGTTCCAGACGAAGCGATAGGCTGCATTGGCGGCATCATTGAAACGGTAGCCGGCAATAGCCTCGGTCACCTCCGCAACGGCCCTGGCCGTTTCATGCGCGATCCAGCGGTTGAGTGTCTCCTTCGCCGATTTCGGATTGAAATTCGCAACACTGCCGCAGCCATTCATCTCAGCGAAGCGCGCGGCGTTCCACAGCTTGGTTGCGAAATTCCGGTAGCCTTCGACGCGCTGCGTCGACAGCTTGATGTCGCGTCCCTGCGCCGCCATGGCGGCGAGCGTGAAACGCAGGGCATCGGCGCCGTAGTCGTCGATCAACGCCAGCGGATCGATGACATTGCCTTTCGACTTCGACATCTTGGCGCCGCTCGCATCGCGCACCAGCGCGTGGATATAGACGTCGTGAAACGGAACCACTTCTTCCAGCGGAGCGCCGGGGCGCTCCTTTTGCATGAAATGGAGACCCATCATCATCATGCGCGCGACCCAGAAGAAGATGATGTCGAAGCCGGTCACAAGCGCCGAGGTCGGGTAATAGCGCTTGAGCTGCGGCGTCTCGTCGGGCCAGCCAAGCGTCGAGAACGGCCACAGCGCGGAGGAGAACCAGGTGTCGAGCACATCCTCGTCGCGCATCAGGATCGGCGCGCGTTTTTCCGGATGCCGCGCCATCTCTACGGCCTGGTGATGCCGGAGCGTTCCGGTCTCCTCGTAATAGGCGAGCGCGCGGGCGACAGCCTCGTCTTCGGTCTCGGCGACGAAGACCTTGCCGTCCGGCCCGTACCATGCCGGAATTTGATGCCCCCACCACAGCTGACGCGAGATGCACCACGGCTGGATGTTCTCCATCCACTCGAAATAGGTCTTTTCCCAGTTCTTCGGGATGAACCTTGTCTTGCCTGCGCGCACGACGTCGATCGCGCGCACCGCCAGCGCCTTGGCATTGACGTACCATTGGTCGGTGAGAAACGGTTCGATCACGACATTGGAACGGTCACCGTGTGGCACCATGTGCGTTTGCGGCTCGATCTTGTCCAACAGGCCCGCCGCTTCGAGGCGCTCGACGATGGCCTTGCGCGCCTTGAAGCGATCGACGTGGTCGAGTTTGAGCGTCTCGTCGAGTTCGGGCGACGGCGGCAAGTCTTCGAGAAACGCGCTGTTGTCGCGCAGTTCCAGTTTCGCCTCGATATTGAGTACGCTGACCTGGGGCAGATGATGCCGCCGGCCAACCTCGAAGTCGTTGAAGTCATGCGCCGGCGTGATCTTTACCGCGCCCGTGCCCTTCTCCGGATCTGAATACTCATCGGCGATAATGCGAATACGCCGTCCGACCAGCGGCAGAATCGCGTACTTGCCGACCAGATGTTTGTAGCGTTCGTCATCGGGATGCACCGCGACCGCGGTATCGCCCAGCATGGTCTCCGGCCGCGTCGTAGCAACGGTGATGAACTCGGCCGTCCCCTCGATCGGATACTTGATGTACCAGAGATGGCCTTTCACCTCGACCTGGATCACCTCGAGGTCTGAGATGGCAGTGAGCAGCTTGGGGTCCCAATTGACCAGCCGCTTGTCCTTGTAAATGAGCTTCTGATTGTAGAGCTGCACGAAGACCTTGATGACGGCTTTCGACAGGCCTTCGTCCATCGTGAAGCGCTCGCGTGACCAGTCGCAGGAAGCGCCGAGCCGCTTAAGCTGGTTGACGATGGTGCCGCCCGATTCGGCCTTCCATTCCCACACGCGCTTGAGAAAGGCCTCGCGGCCCATTTCGCGCCGCCCGGGCTGCTGGCGCTCCATCAGCCGGCGCTCGACCACCATCTGGGTGGCGATGCCGGCATGGTCGGTTCCCGGCTGCCAGAGCACGTCCTTGCCCTGCATGCGTTCGAACCGGCAGAGGATGTCCTGCAGCGTATTGTTGAGCGCATGGCCCATATGCAATGAGCCCGTCACGTTCGGCGGCGGAATGACGATAGAGTACGGCTTCGCGCCGGCACGTTCGGGCCGGCCGGCGCGGAAGGCGCCCGCCTCTTCCCAAGTCCGGTAGATGCGGCCCTCGACCTCGGAGGGCTGGTAAGTTTTGTCGATCGGCATCGTTTGTTGCTTGGCTCGTCTCGCTTTTTGGGGATTGACCGTTTGCGCCGAACCACACACTCCGCTCATTCCCGCGAAAGCGGGAATCCATTACTTCGCTTCAAGGCTGCACTGGATCCCCGCTTTCGCGGGGATGAGCGGCAAAGTCAATAACAGCGCGGTA
>DATEKG010000268.1:0-18943 GCA_035277565.1 Pseudolabrys sp. | reverse complement strand
GCGGTTCACGCAATTTCTCACCATCGTCGGTCTGACCGCACTTCTGGTTGGCGGAGTCGGCGTCGGAAATGCGGTGAAGAGCCATCTCGATCGCCGTCGCGAAACAATCGCCACCATGAAGGCGCTCGGCGCCACCGGCCGTGACGTATTTGTTGTCTATCTCATCCAGGTATTTCTGCTTGCAATTATCGGCGCGTTGATCGGCGTGTTGCTCGGCGCGGTTCTCCCGGTCGCATGGACAATCGGATCGCTCATCCCTTTGCCGATCATGCCCGCGCTGCATCCCGGGGAGTTGCTGCTGGCGCTCAGCTACGGACTACTGACCGCGCTCGCTTTCGCTCTTTGGCCGCTCGGCCGCGCCCATGACATTCCGGTCGGAGGCTTGTTCCGAGAAACGGTCGAACCGCAATTTCACCGTCCACGCGCGAGCTATATCGCGTCGACGGCAATTGCAGGCGGCCTTCTCGCATTGCTGGTGATCTTGCTCTCCTATGATCGCCGCGTCGCCATCATCTATGTCGGCACCGCGGCAGCCGTCTTTGTGCTGCTTCGAGTCGTGGCCGGACTGTTGATGTTCCTTGCCCGCCGTGCGCCGCGCGTGAATGCGACTGGCCTGCGAATGGCGATCGCGAACATCCACCGGCCCGGCGCGCTGACGCCAACAATTGTGCTCTCGCTTGGGCTTGGCATAACCCTGCTGGTCACAGTGATCGAAATCGACGGAAATCTGCAGCGGCAGTTCTCGAACGAACTGCCGGCAAGAGCGCCCACTTTCTATTTCCTCGACATCCCGTCCGACCAGGCGGACCGGTTTCAGGCTTTCGTGCGAGGCCAGGCACCTTCCGCGACGATGGAAGAGGTGCCTATGCTGCGCGGACGGATCGTCTCAGCGGGAGGCACGCCGGCAGAAAAACTGAAGCCGCGCGAGGATGCCGCCTGGGTGCTGCAGAGCGACCGGGGCATCACATATGCGAGTGACGTTCCGAGCGGGTCGCGCCTGGTCGAGGGACAATGGTGGCCGCCCGACTATGACGGACCGCCGCTCGTTTCGTTTGAAAAGCGCATCGCCGAGGGCCTCGGCCTCAAGCTTGGCGATCCAATCGTCGTCAATGTCCTCGGCCGCAACATCACTGCGACGATTGCCAATATTCGGACGGTCGACTGGGAAAGCCTGGGAATCAACTTCGTCATGGTTTTTTCCCCGAATTCCTTCCGGGGCGCGCCGCATTCCCATCTCGCCACGCTTGCCTATCCGGGCGGCGCGACGCCCAACCAGGAAGCGGCCATCATCGCGGCAATTGCCGAAGCGTTCCCGACGGTCACCACCGTTCGCGTCAAGGAAGCGCTTGAAGCGATCGGCAGCATCGTTGCCAACCTGGTGTTGGCGATCCGCGGGGCCAGCGCGATCACGTTGTTTGCAGCGGCGCTTGTGCTCGGCGGCGCGCTCGCCGCAGGGCACAGCCACCGCGTATACGATGCGGTCATCCTCAAGACGCTGGGCGCAACGCGGCGGCGGCTCATCGCCGCTTACACCACGGAATACCTGCTGCTTGGCGTGGCAACCGCCGGCTTCGGTGTCGCCAGCGGATCACTTGCAGGCTGGCTGATCGTCATCGAGCTCATGCACCTTCCTTTTATCTGGCTGCCGGGGCCCGCGCTGACCGCCGCCGCGCTGGCGGTCATGGTTACCGTCATTCTCGGGCTGGCCGGTACTTATGCGGCCCTCGGGCAAAAGCCCGCTCCGGTGCTGCGGAATCTCTAGATTTTGCGGCATTCCGCCGCGTAGCCGGGGACAGCCGGCCCCATCGTGTACGGTTTCCGCTATATTTCCAGCCGCTGGCATTAACGATCTGCAATGACGAGGGTCATCACCAGGCCATATCTGGCGCTCAGGCTTCCCAACCACTAGATTCGAAGCACGGGTGTGGCGGCATCACGCTGCCACGTGTAACGTGACCGGCCAAGAGCCGGGACATGAGAGAGAGGAAAACTTCGATGTCGGACTACGACCGTAACGTAGCTGCCCGCGGCCTCGGCGCCGCGCGTGCTATCGCGATCGATGCAGGCCTGCGCGCCTACATGATCCGCGTCTACAATTACATGGCCGCCGGCGTCGCTCTGACCGGCGTCGTCGCCTGGTTTACATACAGTGCCGCCGTGGTCACCGATGCGGCAGGACGCATTACGGGCTTGACGCCCTTCGGGCAGGCGATCTTCAGCGGTCCGCTGGCGATCATTCTGTTCCTTGGCACGCTTGGCCTGGTGTTCTTCATGAGCTTCCGCATCAACAGTCTGCAGCCAGGCACTGCGCTCGGGCTGTTCATGCTCTATGCCGGCCTGCTCGGGCTCATGCTGTCGTCGGTCTTCCTGGCCTATACCGGCGCATCGATCACCCGCACCTTCTTCATTTCCGCGGCATCGTTCGGCGCGCTGAGCCTGTATGGCTACACGACACAGCGTGATCTTTCGCCCGTCGGCTCGTTCCTGGTGATGGGCCTGTTCGGTCTGATCCTGGCGATGATCGTCAACATGTTCCTCAAGAGCAGCGGGCTGGACTTCGCCATCTCGGTGATCGGCGTGCTCATCTTCGCCGGTCTCACCGCATGGGATACCCAGCGCGTGAAGGAAATGTACAGCGCCAATGACGATGGCACGATCGCGGGGCGCAAGGCGGTGATGGGAGCGCTGACGCTCTATCTCGACTTCATCAACCTGTTCCTCTTCTTGCTGCGCTTCCTCGGCGACCGCCGCTAGGCGCAAACGGATACGGCGACTTCGACGCCCGGGCCTCTCACGCCCGGGCGTTTCGTTATTCGCCATGACCGGGTATCAGCTGATGCGTGACCAGGAAAGACGTGGATGCCCGGCATAAAGGCCGGGCATGACGAGGAGAGGTTGAACGGTCTCTCCGCTGCCATGAACGGATTTATTCCGGTCAATCCACGTGTTGCTTGTCGAAGCCCCGCTAGAAGAAAGACGTGGATGCCGGCATAAAGCGCATGAAGCCGGGCATGACAGTGGAAAGATGGCACCGGAGACATCACATGCGCATCCGCTCCGTCACCCTTGCCGACACACCCGCCATCACGCGGATCTACGCGCATGCGGTGGAGACCGGGACGGCCTCGTTCGAGCTCGCCCCGCCCGATGAAAGCGAAATGCGCAAACGCATGCAGGCTGTGCTCGACGGCAAGTTTCCGTATTTCGTCGCCGAGATTGACGGCCGAATCGCTGGCTACGCCTATGTCTCGTTCTACCGCACGCGCCCGGCCTACCGCTTCACGGTCGAGGATTCCGTCTACGTCGCGCCCGAGATGCACCGCCGCGGCGTCGGCAGGGCGCTGCTCGAAAGGCTGATCGCGTCCTGCACCGAGCTCGGTTTCCGGCAGATGATCGCGGTGATCGGCGATTCCGATCAGGCGGCCTCGATCGGCGTGCACCGGGCGTGCGGATTCACCGACGCCGGCAACCTGCGCAATATCGGCTGGAAGTTCGGCCGCTGGCTCGACACGCCGCTGATGCAGCTTGCTTTAGGGCCGGGTCCTGCGAGCCCGCCGCAGGATGCGACCAGCCGCGATGGCGCACCGGACACAAACCTGCATTGATGCAGCTAATTCACCACAACCAGTTGCGAGCGATCGATCGATTTGAGCACGCGGTCAAGCTCGTGCCCGCGGCGCACGATCAGGCCGGTTGCCGAAATCACGCTATAGACGCCTTGGCGTCTGGAGAGTTTTGGATTTTTCTCAATGCGATAAAGAGGCACTTCCGAGGCCCGGCGAAAAACAGAGAACACCGCGCGGTCTTTAAGAAAATCGATAGCGTAGTCGCGCCATTCACCGGCGGCGACTTTGCGGCCGTACAAATCGAGGATGCGGTTGAGCTCGCAGCGGTTGAAGGTCACCTGATGAACGGGGGCGGATGCACTGCGCATCGGGGCACCACCCCCGCTGGACTGGCTGGGATCAATTTCGCCGGAACCGAACGTCATGCGGCGCCTCCTTCAAGGTTATGCACAATGATCGCGCCGCCTGCGGCGCACGGCAAGTGCTTCCGCACGATCGAAATAGGCATCGAAAACGAGCGAAAACCCGGCAAAACGATCACGAACTCGTTAAACGCTCCCACAATAACGCCCAATTTCGGTCAACCGCCGGTCACGCTGCACTGGGATAAGGCAGGTGTTGCCTCAAGGCCCGGTCCGGTACGAGCACCGGATTCCTCAGCCCCCCAGCCCCCCGGGGTTCGATCGGCCGGGCCAGTTGAGTTCCGCGTACGGTTCAATCCCCTAAATGCCTTCGGGCCGGCGATTTGCCGGCCCGATTTTTTAAGAGAGCTGAAATCGGAAAGTTAGTTGCTCGGCTCGCCGCAGCACACGGTCGATGCCGCGCCGAGCATCAAACCGGGTTTTGCGGCAACGCCGCTTTGCAAAACGACATCGAGCCGGCTCACATCGCTGAGCGTGTAGTCACCCTTCGGGATATCGCTCAACGGCACGGTATAGGTTGCGGCTTTTCCCGACCAATCGCCGAGTTTCATCCAGCGGCGGACAACATTGCTGTACGTCAGCACACGGTCGTGATTTTCACCTCGTCCAATGTGGACCGACACCGTGCCGGTCACAGGACAGAGCCAGACTTCTCCGCTGTGGTGTTCGCCCTGCGCGTCGGGTACGTGAACGGTCAGTTTCCCGTCGGCCACCGACATCGTCACCGGCAGTGCCAACGTTTCCGGATCTTGCCGTGTTTGAGCGATTGCTTTTTCGATCGCGGCCTTGTCGCTGCCGAGCACATGCACGACGCCATTGACTACAACCTGCGGCGTGTAGACCTCACGATCGCCGCGGGCCTCGGCGTAAGCGCGCTGCCGCGTGGAATGACCATGCAGGGCCAGCGTGTCCTTCCATCCGAGATAGTCCCAGTAATCGACAGCGAGGCTCATCGTTACCAATGTCGGGTCACGCGACAGCTCGCCAAGGACCTTGTCGGCGGCCGGACACGACGAGCACCCCTGGCTGGTGAACAGTTCGATAACGGCTCGCGGTTCAGCGAAGACCGGCTCGACCAGTGAGCCGAGGATAAAGGCGACCGCAAAGGTGACGTGGCGATATCTCATATCGATCCCGCAATCCCCTGCCTCGCACGCGCCTTATAGATCGCTCCGTCAATCACCCGCCACTCACTTCACGGTGAGTGGCCCAACTCTGCCCACCATCAACGAATTGTGGTCAGCCTGCGAGCTGACGCAGCACATACTGAAGTATGCCCCCATTCCTGAAATAGTCGAGTTCGTCCAGCGTATCGATGCGACAAATCAGCGGGACCCGCTTGAGCGTGCCGTTTCCGGATACAACCTCGGCGATCAGCCGCTGATGCGGCTTGAGTTCGCCGTGCAGGCCCCGGATCGTGACTTGCTCGTCTCCCTTCAGGCCGAGCGACTGCCATGAGGTCCCTTCCTCAAATACCAAGGGCATTACGCCCATGCCGACCAGGTTGGACCTGTGAATACGCTCGAATGACTGTGCAATCACGGCGCGAATTCCCAGAAGCACCGAGCCCTTGGCTGCCCAGTCGCGTGAAGAACCACTGCCATATTCCTTGCCAGCGAACACGACCAGCGGAACCCCGTCCGCCTTGTATTTCATGGCCGCATCGTAGATCGACATCCGCTGTTTCGAAGGATAGTGGATCGTGACCCCGCCCTCGACGCCCGGCACCATCTGATTCTTGATGCGGATGTTCGCGAACGTGCCGCGCATCATGACTTCATGATTGCCGCGGCGTGTGCCGTACTGGTTGAAATCGGCAGGCTTCACCTTGTGATCGACGAGATATTTGCCTGCGGGCGAATCGATCTTGATCGATCCTGCCGGCGATATGTGATCCGTGGTGATCGAGTCGAGCAGAAGCGCAAGAACACGGGCATCCACGACATCTTCGAGCGGCCTGGGATGGCGTCCCATGCCGACGAAATACGGCGGGTTCTGCACGTAGGTCGACTTCCTGTCCCAATCGTAGGTCACACCGCCCTTGACGCTGATCTTGCGCCAGTTGGAATCACCTTTGAATACATCGGCGTATTTCTTGGAAAACATCTGGCGCGTGATGTTCTTGGAGACGAAATCGCCGATTTCCTTGTTCGACGGCCAGATGTCCTTGAGAAAGACTTTCTTGCCCTTCTGATCGACCCCGAGCGGATCGCGCGCAACGTCGACATTCATCGACCCGGCGATTGCATAGGTGACGACGAGTGGCGGCGACGCAAGGTAGTTTGCACGCACGTCCGCATTCACGCGGCCTTCGAAATTACGGTTTCCCGACAATACGGCGGCCGCGACAAGATCGTTGTCGTTGATCGCCTTGGAATTCTCCGGCGGCAGCGGCCCCGAATTTCCGATGCAGGTCGTGCAGCCGAAGCCGACAAGATTGAAGCCGAGCTTGTCGAGGTCCTTCTGCAGCCCCGACTTTTCCAGATACTCACCTACCACCTGCGAGCCGGGAGCAAGGGACGTTTTGACCCACGGCTTGGCACTGAGGCCCTTGGCGGCAGCCTTGCGAGCGAGCAGGCCGGCGCCGATCATGACGTTCGGGTTGGACGTGTTGGTGCACGAGGTGATCGCGGCAATGACAACATCCCCGTGACCCAGATCGTAGTTCTTGCCGGACACCTTTACGCGCTTCTTCGCCTCGGCGGCTTTGTTGAACTCCTTGTCCATCGACGAGGCAAAGCCCGATCTGACTTCCTTGAGTGCGATGCGGTCCTGCGGGCGCTTCGGGCCTGCCAGCGACGGTTCGACGGACCCGAGCTCGAGCTTGAGCACATCGGTGAACATCGGATCGGGTGTCGCCTTGACCCGGTACATGCCCTGCGCCTTCGCATAGGCGGCGACCAGACTGATGAGTTCCGGCGGGCGTCCGGTGTCTTTGAGATAGCGGATCGTGTCGTC
Source organism: Pseudolabrys sp. (assembly GCA_035277565.1). Taxonomy (GTDB): domain Bacteria; phylum Pseudomonadota; class Alphaproteobacteria; order Rhizobiales; family Xanthobacteraceae; genus Pseudolabrys. The sequence goes on along the minus strand of DATEKG010000268.1, from coordinate 11,997 downwards.
GTCAATCGGAGAGAAACCGCAGGTCGCGCCGTATTCAGGTGACATGTTCCCGAGCGTGGCCCTGTCGGCGATCGTCAGATTTGCGAGGCCGGGGCCGAAGAACTCGACGAACTTTCCGACAACGCCGCGCTTGCGCAGCATTTCCGTAACCGTGAGGACGAGGTCAGTGGCAGTCACGCCTTCCTTGAGCTTGCCCGCGAGTTTGAATCCAATGACCTCCGGCAGGACCATCGACAGTGGCTGGCCGAGCATGGCAGCCTCCGCTTCGATCCCACCAACGCCCCAGCCGAGCACCGACAGGCCATTGACCATGGTCGTGTGCGAGTCTGTGCCGACCAGCGTATCAGGATAGGCAAGCTCCATCGACGACTGCTTGCCATCGACTTTGACTTTTTCCTTGCGGTTCCAGATGACGCGCGAAATATATTCGAGGTTCACCTGGTGGCAGATCCCGGTCCCCGGCGGAACGACACTGAAGTTGTCGAACGATCGTTGCGCCCACTTCAGAAACTTGTAGCGCTCCTGATTTTGCCGATACTCTTCCTCGACATTCTTCTTGAAAGCCTGGTTGTTGCCAAAGAACGTGACCGCGACGGAATGGTCGATCACAAGGTCGACCGGAACTTGCGGGTTGATCTTTTTTGGATCACCGCCGAGATGCTTCATTGCATCACGCATTGCAGCCAAATCGACAACCGCGGGCACGCCGGTGAAATCCTGCATCAGCACCCGCGCAGGACGAAACGCGATTTCGCGTTCCGAGGTCTTGGTCTTCAGCCACTCGGCGACTGCCTTGATGTCGTCCTTGGTGACCGTTCGCCCATCTTCGTTGCGCAACAGGTTCTCCAGCAGAACCTTCATGGAGAACGGCAGGCGGCTGATGCCCTTGAGACCGTTTCGTTCGGCAATGGGAAGGCTGAAATAGGCGTAACTCTTGCTACCAACCTGCAGGGTCTTGCAGCACCTAAAACTGTCGAGCGAAATCATATCGGCTGTTTCCATTCCCGGCCGGAAGACCGGCGCTGGTTCGGACTAACTTATTGGCAAGGCGATGTTTTTCTCGTGGGCGAGACTTGCGTCCGAATTCGAATTACGTAACGTCGCAAGTCGGGGCTTATAAGGTCTTTTCGCGCCCAACGCCATATTCACTACAATTGTCGGCCAACATGCACAAAATATTGGGGTTTTCGGGGGGCAAACCTGCCATCCCGGCGCGCCCGGACCGCCGGCCGCGGCCATGATGGAACTCAGGGCGGACGAGCTGGTCTGCATCCGCGGCGGCCGCGAGGTCTTTCGCCGCGTGAGTTTCAAGCTATCCGCAGGACAGGCCATGATCGTGAGCGGACGCAACGGAGCCGGAAAGTCATCGCTCCTGCGCGTGATCGCGGGCCTGGTGCGGATCGCTTCCGGGCACCTCACACTTTCCGGAGCCGACCCGGAGACGCCCATCGCGGAGCAGGCTCACTATCTCGGTCACCAGGATGCGCTAAAGCCTGTGCTGACCGTCCGCGAGAATCTTTCGTTCTGGACAGAATTTCTCGGCGCCGGTCACGCGGTCGAGCCGGCCCTGGAAGCGGTGGATCTTGTTCGGCTTGCCGATTTACCTGCAGCCTATTTGTCTTCCGGTCAGAGGAGGCGCCTGTCCATCGCTCGCCTTGTTGCTGTTCCGCGGCCAATCTGGCTGCTCGATGAGCCGACATCCTCGCTCGACGCACCATCGCAAAAACGCCTTGGCAAATTGATGCATGAGCACCTTGGCGGTGGTGGAATTGTCATCGCTGCCGCGCACGGCTCGATCGGACTTGAACGCGCGCGTGAACTCAATCTGGATCCGGTATGAACGCCCTCACCTCCCTCCTTGTGCGCGATATGCGGCTTGCGGTTCGCATCGGCGGCGGCGCATTCATGGGCGCGCTGTTTTTCCTGATTGTCGTAAGCATGATGCCGTTTGCAGTCGGGCCCGATTTACCGCTGCTCGCACGTATCGGTCCGGCAATTCTCTGGCTCGGTGCCTTGCTTGCGAGCCTGCTCGCTCTCGATCGGCTGTTTGCGACTGATCACGAAGACGGCTCGCTTGACCTGCTCATGATGGGCCGGATGCCGCTCGAACTGGCGGTGGCAACCAAGGCGATCGCACATTGGCTGACAACCGGATTGCCGCTGGTGCTGATCTCGCCGCTGCTCGGGCTGATGCTGAACGTGGAGCTTCACGCGGCCGGCTGGCTCATGCTGACGCTCGCAGCCGGAACACCGGCGCTGACATTCATCGGACTGATTGGCGCCGCACTATCGGTGGCTCTTCGGCGCGGAGGCCTGCTGCTTGCCGTCCTTGTGCTTCCTCTCACTGTGCCGGTACTGATTTTCGGTGTCGCAGCCGCAAATGCCGCGATTGCCGGCCCTGTTCCATTCGGGGGCCCCTTCACCATACTTTGCGCACTAAGTTTGGCGAGCCTCGTGGTCGGTCCCGTTGCCGCGGCAGCCGCGCTGCGCCACGGGCTGGAATAACATGCTAAGAGTCCCACGATGCCGGTAATTGATCTCGCCAATCCGACGCGGTTTCTGAACCTGGTCAACCGAGTGCTGCCCTGGCTGGCAACGGCGACGGTCGTTCTTTTTGCGGTTGGCCTCTTCCGCGCGGTCAATGCGCCCGACGACTATCAGCAAGGCGCAACCGTAAAAATCATGTTCCTGCACGTGCCTTCCGCCTGGCTTGGCATGTTCGGCTGGGCGCTGATGGCTGTCGCCGCGCTTGGCACGCTCGTGTGGAGGCATCCCCTCGCGGATGTCGCCGGCAAGGCCGCGGCTCCTATCGGAGCAGCGTTTACATTCATTTGTCTCGTTACCGGCTCGCTATGGGGGCGTCCGACCTGGGGTACCTATTGGGTTTGGGATGCCAGGCTGACCTCGATGCTGGTGCTGCTGTTGCTCTATTTCGGTGTGCTCGCACTTTACTGGACGGCCGAAGAACCGGGCCGCGGCGCGCGCGCCGCCGCGATTTTATCCCTGGTCGGCGCGATCAATCTGCCGATCATAAAATTTTCCGTTGATTGGTGGAATACACTGCACCAGCCGGCATCGGTGTTGCGGCTCGGCGGTTCGGCCATCGACCCGGCAATCCTCACACCCCTCCTGATCATGACATTTGCTTTCACGCTGCTGTTTGTGACGCTGCATCTCGCCGCGATGCGCAACGAGATCCTGCGGCGGCGTGTCCGCAGCATGCGCCTGATCGAGGCGCAGGAAGTTCACGCATGAATCTCGGGCCGCACGCAGACTTCATCATCGCGGCCTATGCGCTGACCGTTTTTGTCGTGGCCGCGCTGACCGCCTGGATCGTTCTCGATTATTCAACCCAGCGCCGCCTCCTTGGCGACCTGGAAGGGCGCGGCGTGACCCGCCGTTCCCGCCGCGGGGGCTAGATCATGGCTGCCGCAGACACTCGCAATGCCGGCACAAGGCGGCGCAATATACTGGTCTTGCTGCCCCTCTTTGTATTTCTGGCCCTGGCGGCCTTGTTCTTCTTTCGGCTTGGCGATGGCGATCCGTCGCGCATTCCCTCTGCATTGATTGGTCATCCGGCTCCGGCGACCAATCTGCCGCCTTTGCCGGGACTGGAGCGCGAGGGCCAACCCGTTCCGGGGCTGACCACTGCGACTTTCCAGGGCGCGGTCACCGTTGTGAACGTGTGGGCGTCCTGGTGCGTGCCGTGCCATGACGAAGTGCCGTTCCTCGAACAACTGTCGAAGGACAGGCGCATTCAGCTCGTCGGCATCAACTACAAGGATGCGCCGGAAAACGCACGCCGGTTCCTCAATCGCTACGGGAACCCGTTTGCCGCGAACGGCCGCGATGAGGCCGGCCGGACGTCAATTGATTGGGGGGTCTATGGCGTACCCGAGACATTCCTTGTCGGCCGTGACGGCCGCATCGCCTACAAGCTGGTGGGGCCGATCACGGCCGACAATCTGAGCCGCACGCTCGGGCCCGAAATAGAAAAGGCCTTGCGCTAATTAGCCCTTCTTGCCTGGCTCAACGCCGTATTTGTTGAGCAGCGGATATTGCAGGGCGGCAAAGACAAAGGTCAGCGGCACGACGCCGAACAGCTTGAAGCTCACCCAGAAATCAGTGCTTTGCGTGCGCCAAACGATCTCGTTCAATATTGCCAGCGCAAGGAAAAACAGCGCCCACCGCCAGGTCAGCTTGCGCCAGCCTTCTTCCTGCAGATGGAAGACGGAATCAAACACGATGCCGAGCAGCGGCTTGCCGAAAGCAAGGCCGACCACGAGTGTCCCACCGAACAGCAGGTAAATGATGGTGGGCTTGAGCTTGATGAACACGTCGTCGTGCAGCACCAGGGTCAAGCCGCCGAAGACGAGAACAATAACCGCCGTCACCAGCGGCATGACAGCGAGATGACGCGTGATGACATAGGAGACAATCAGCGCGCCCACGATCGCAACCATGAACGCACCGGTCGCGATGTAGATCCCGAATCTGGCGTTCGCAGCAAAGAAAAGGACGAGGGGCCCGATATCGAGCACCAATTTGAGGACCGGATTAAGCTGCTGTTTCCTTGCCGTGCGTCTCGTCATGATGCTTCCAGTCCTACGACCGCACGTGCGAAATCGCGCGCACCGAACGGCGCCAGATCATCTACTCCCTCGCCGACGCCGATGAAATGCACGGGCAGGCCGAACTTTGCCGCAATGGCGACCAGGATGCCGCCGCGCGCCGTGCCGTCGAGTTTGGTCATCACCAGACCGGTGACGCCGGCCGTCTTCCCGAAAATTTCAACCTGGCTGAGCGCATTCTGTCCGACAGTTGCGTCGAGAACGAGCAAAACCGCATGCGGTGCCGACGGCTCAACCTTGCGCATGACGCGAATTATTTTTTCGAGTTCGCTCATCAGTTCGGTCCGATTCTGCAATCTGCCGGCCGTATCGACGAGCACGACTTCAATTCCCTCAGCTTTCGCCGCGCTGATTGCGTCGAACGCCAGGCCGGCGGCGTCTGCGCCGGGCTCGCGCGCAATGACATTCGCGCCGGTACGCTCGCCCCAGATCTTGAGCTGATCAATAGCGGCAGCGCGAAATGTGTCGCCGGCGACGAGCATCACACTCTTGCCCTGCGCGCGCATATAGGCCGCGAGCTTGCCGATCGTGGTTGTCTTGCCGGAGCCGTTCACACCGGCAACAAGAATCACAAAAGGGCGCGCGGTCAGCTCAAGCGGCCTGGCGATCGGCGCGAGCACCTTTTCTATCTCGCCGGCAAGAACCGCCTTGACGTCCTCCGACGTGATGGCCTGTTCGAACCGGCCTTCCGCCAGCACCGAAGCCATGCGCGTCGCGAGTTCCGGTCCGAGATCGGCCCGGATCAACTCGCTCTCGAGATCTTCAATGGTTCCTGCATCCAGCTTGCGCTTCGACACCAGATCGGTGATGGCCCCGCCGAGCGAGGACGAAGTTCGCCTGAGCCCGGTGCTCAGGCGCTTCCACCAGCTTCCACCATGTGTGCTGTCGCTCATGCCGCGCCCGTGATAGCGGTTTCGGCATGACACCGGAAGAGATGCTTGCCCGCCTTCTCTACCGCGACGGCCTGATGCTGGTTGTCGACAAGCCGGCGGGACTGCCCGTCCATCGCGGTCCGAAGGGCGTCGCCGCCCTCGAGGACTATTTCGACGCATTGCGGTTCGGCCTGCCGCGACGCCCGGCCCTTGCGCACCGGCTCGACCGCGACACGACCGGCTGCCTCGTTCTCGGCCGGCATCGCAAGGCGCTCGCGTTGCTCGGCAAGCTTTTCAAGCAGGGCAAGATAGGCAAGTGCTACTGGGCTGTCGTCGGGGGTGAACCGGGCGCCAACGAGGGCCGCATCAATATTCCGCTCGCCAGGCGGGACGACTCGCGCGGCTGGTGGATGAAGGCTGACCAGCACGGATTGCCGTCAACGAGCACGTGGAAAGTCCTCGGGCGCGGCGCCGGCATGGCATGGCTCGCGCTCGAGCCGCTCACCGGACGGACGCATCAGTTGCGGGTGCATTGCGCGGAAATGGGCTGGCCGATTATTGGCGACACGATCTATGGGAATGCGCCGCGTGCAGACGCACCGTCTCTGCACCTGCACGCCCGCACCGTTACGGTGCCGATTTTCAAAAACAAGCCGGCGGTCACCGTGTCCGCGCCGGTGCCGGACCACATGCGCGATCTGCTGAGCAAGTGCGGCTGGACAGGTGAAAGTCAGGCCCTTGCGTCAAATCCTAATACAACTGCGCCTTGATGCGTTCCGGCGCCTCACGGTCGTAGACTTCGCCGCCGAGTTTGCCTTTGCTCAACTCCGCGATGATCGTGCCGGTCGACGGCAGGCTCCTCCGATCGATCTTCGTCGCTTCATCCCAAAGCTTTGAACGAACGATGGCCTTCGAGCAATGGAAATAGATGCTTTCGATGTGAACAACCAGAACACAGCGCGGCAGCTTGCCGTTGATCGCAAAGCTTTGCATGAGGTCGGGATCAATCGATATCGAAGCACGGCCGTTCACGCGCAGCGTCTCGCCGACGCCGGGAATAAGAAACAGAAGCGCGATGCGCGGATCGCGCATGATGTTGCGAAAGCCGTCGATGCGATTGTTGCCGGGCCTGTCGGGGATCGCCAGCGTCTTGTCATCGAGAATGCGCACAAAACCGGGCGCATCTCCCTTCGGCGAGCAATCAAGACCTTCGGGGCCGGACGTCGCTATCGCCACGAACGGGGCGGCTTCGATCAGCGTACGATATCCGTCGTTGATATGGTCAATCTCCTTGATGACAGCCGCCGGCATTTTCTCGCCATAGAGCGACTGCAGCTGTTCCATGCTTGTAATCAGGTGATCGCGGTAGGCCATCGAATTCCCCCTCGTCAGGCGGCCAGGAGCTGCCGCCCGTCATGCGACTTCATCATGAGTTCGAGAATAGCACCGGGTTGCGCCGACGCCGCAAGCCGGACGGACACAAATTGTTCGGTACGGCCGAGCGCCCGAGACTCGACGAGCACCGGACGACGGATGCCGATCTCGCTGTCGAGGTGCCGCCGCAATGCAGCGTCGCCCTTTTCCCGCAAACGCCGCGCACGTTCCTTTACGACCGCGCGGTCGACCTGCGGCATGCGCGCGGCCGGCGTACCGGGGCGCGACGAAAAAGGAAAGACGTGGAGCTGCGTCAACCCGCATTCCTCGACAAGATCGAGGGAACGGCGGAACATGTCCTCGGTTTCCGTCGGAAAGCCGGCAATAATGTCGGCACCGAAGGCCATGTCCGGACGCAGTCCCCGGACATGCTCGCAAAACGCGATCGCGTCGCGGCGCGAGTGACGGCGCTTCATGCGCTTGAGAACGAGATCATCACCGGCCTGCAATGAAAGGTGCAAATGCGGCATGAACCGCGGCTCGTCGGCTATTGCATCGAGCAGGTCGGCATCGGCCTCGACTGAGTCGATCGACGAGAGCCGCAGGCGCGCGAGTTCCGGCACATCCGCAAGGATACGCTTGACCAGCGCGCCCAGCCGCGGTGCGCCCGGCAAGTCCGCGCCGTAGCTCGTAATATCAACGCCGGTGAGAACGACTTCACGATATCCATTGCGCGACAGCCGGCGTGCCTGGCTTACGACCTCGTCGATCGGAAGCGAACGGGAGTTGCCGCGGCCGAAGGGAATGATGCAGAACGTACAGCGGTGATCGCAGCCATTCTGTACCTGCAGAAAGGCCCGTGTGCGGCCCGCAATGCTATCGATGGCATGCGCCCGCATCGTCTTCACCGCCATGATGTCGGACACATTGACCTTCCGGTCCATTCGCCAGCTAGCGGCCTCGAATTTTTCCTCGTTACCGACGACCGCATCGACTTCCGGCATTGATGCAAATCCGGTGGGGTCGGTCTGTGCGGCGCAGCCCGTCACGATGATGCGCGCGTCAGGCTGCGCGCGGCGGATATGGCGGATGGACTGTCTGGCCTGACGGACCGCTTCGGCTGTCACGGCGCATGTATTGACGACAACGGCATGGCGGATACCGGCTGCATCCGCGTTTTGCCGGACCGCCTCCGATTCATATGCGTTCAGCCGGCACCCGAATGTGACAACCTGGACGCTCACGATACGCCCACCCTGGTGAAAAGCGCCGGGTCCAACCGTCCCGCAAATTCGAATTCGACGGGGCCCGTCATCAGAACGTGATCGTCCTTTTCGCGCCAATCGATCGTAAGCTCGCCGCCAGGCAGCGTCACCTTGACCTTGCGGTTGGTACGCTTGAGCCGGGCCGCGGCGACCGCGGCGGCGCAAGCAGCGGATCCGCAGGCCCTGGTCAATCCGGCGCCGCGTTCCCATGTGCGAATGATGATGTGGTCGCGCGAGACGATTTGCGCGAGCGTGATATTGGCACGCTCCGGAAATATCGGATGATTTTCCAGAAGCGGCCCGAACCGCGCGAGGTCATACGCGTTCACATCGTCGACCCAGAAGATCGCATGCGGATTTCCCATACTCACGACCGATGGGGAGTGCAAAACCGGCTTGTCGATCGGGCCTATCTGCAATTCGATTGCGCGCGTATCGCGAAACTCCTCGGCCAGCGGAATCTCATTCCACTTGAACCGCGGCGGCCCCATATCAACGGTGTACTGGCCGTCGTCGCTCTTCCAGCAACTGAGAATGCCGGCCATGGTTTCAAATGTGAGGTCGCGCTTGCCGGACTGCTTCGCCACAAGATCGGCAACGCAGCGCATGCCGTTGCCGCAAGCGCCTGCTTCTGATCCGTCATTGTTATAGATGCGGATAAATGCGTCCGTTCCCGGCGTTTGCGGGGCGTAAAGCACCATGAGCTGGTCGTAGGGTGCGCCATCGGGCCGCGCGACCGCCCGTGCTTCGTCGGCCTCGACCTTGCCGCCGTGCGTACGCAGGTCGACAATGACAATTTCATTGCCGACGCCGTTCATCTTCACGAAAGGCTGATTGGCGAGTGCGCCCATAAATTGCTTTGCCCGGGTTTCGCCCGGTTTATATGGCGAATAAACGAGTATTGACCAGAGGCCATGCTAGAATGCGCGCAAACGCTGGCGAATCGCCGGGCCGCCGCAACCGACGGAGAACCGTGATGTCGCCTTTTCGGCTTGTTCTTTCGGCCGCAGCTGTAGCGCTGGCGGCCGGCATCGAGCCCGCCGCGGCTCAAAACGCGGGTCCTCAGCCGGACACCGGCAGCCCCCCGCCGGCGGCGATTACCGGGCCCGCCTCGCCTTCACCGCTGCAGCCAGGCGACGCATTCGGCGAGCCGGTCACCATGCCGGAGCGCACGATCGTCTACATCAAGGGCCACAGCAACTGGGATAGCGCCTTCGACACACTGGTTGGCGCCTTCAAGTCGCTGCACGAATATCTCGACAAGCAGAACATCAAGCCTACCGGCCCGGCCATAACGATCTACACCCAGACCGACGATACCGGTTTTTCCTTCGAGGCCGCACTACCGATCGCACAGCCGCCAAAAGATCCGCCGAAGGGTGACATCGCGATCGGGCCCGCCCCCTCGGGCAAGGCGCTCAAATTCGTCCACCGCGGATCGTACGACGCCATGGACTCGACCTATGAGGCGATCACGAACTATCTCGACGACAAGCAGCTCGAAGCCAAGGATCTTTTCGTCGAGGAATATGCCACCGACCCGGTGAGCAGCGATCCCAACAAGCTCGTCGTGAATGTCTTTGTGCCGGTGAAGTGATGTCGATATTGCGTGTCTTGACCGTTCTGGCTGCCGCGGCAATCGCAACCGTACCGGTGCACGCCGCGGAGAAGCTTGTCACAGTGACCGGCGAGGCAACCATTGCGGTTGCACCTGATACCGCGACGATGCGTATCGGCGTGAGCAGTCAGGAAAAGACTGCGCGCGAAGCCAGCGAAACCAATGCAAAGCAGATGACAAGCGTGCTCGCGGCGATCAAGAGCGCGGGCATAGCCGATCGTGACGTGCAGACGTCGCGTCTGTCGCTGCAGCCGCAGTACGATCCGAACAAGGGAACGCCGCACCTGACCGGTTTCCAGGCAACGAACCAGGTGACCGTCAGGATCCGGGACATTGACCGCCTCCCGACCGTGCTCGACAGGGCCATCGCGGCGGGAGCGAATGAAATGTCGGGAATTGAATTCACGGTGTCCGAACAGTCGAAACTGCTCGACCAGGCTCGCGTCGATGCAATTGCCGACGCACGCCGCAAGGCCGAGCTCTATGCAACGGCCGCCGGCGCAAAGCTGGGTCATGTCGTTTCAATCACGGAGGAGGGCTCGGCTCCGCCCCCGCGACCGATGCAAGCCATGCGCGCCGGCGCGGTTCCCATCGCGCCTGGTGAACAGACGCTACGGGCAATGATCACCGTTAGCTATGAATTGTCGCCCTGAATCGGCCTCGTCTTGACTCTCAAATGGACCAACCCTAGGTTCCGCGCGTTCTCGATAGAGACGTGACTGCGAAATTCCGCCGCCCGGCCCATGCAGAGGCCGGAGGCCGCCGCCCGACAGCGCGATGCGCCCTCGGGCGCGAAAGTGTTTGGAAATGCCTCTTCTTCCCTGGAAGCGGGGCAAAAAGGAAGATCGATGTTCGACACCCTCTCGGAAAAGCTTGGCGGGATTCTCGATCGGCTGACGCGCCGCGGCGCGCTCGGCGAGGCGGACGTCGAAGCCGCGCTGCGTGAGGTGCGGCGCGCCTTGCTCGAGGCCGATGTCGCCCTCGACGTCGCGCGCGCATTCACCGAAGGCGTCAAGAAGCAGGCCGTCGGTGTCGAAGTCATGAAGTCGGTGACGCCCGGCCAGATGGTCGTGAAGATCGTGCACGATCAGCTCGTTGCGACGCTCGGCGCCGACAGTCAGGGAATCGATCTCAATGCCGCGCCGCCAGTCGCCATCATGATGGTCGGGCTGCAGGGCTCGGGAAAAACGACCACCACGGCAAAGCTCGCACGGCGGCTGACCGACCGGCAGAAGCGAAAGGTCCTGATGGCGTCGCTCGACACGCGCCGGCCGGCGGCCATGGAGCAACTCGCCGTGCTTGGGCGCGAGGCGCAGATCGACACCTTGCCGATCGTCGAAGGCCAGACGCCGCCGCAGATCGCGCGTCGTGCAATCGAAGCCGGCAGGCTCGGCGGATACGACGTGGTGATGCTCGATACAGCCGGCCGCACCACCCTTGACGAGGCGATGATGGGCGAGGCCACCGAAGTCAGGCGCGCCGTCAATCCGCACGAAGTGCTTCTCGTTGCCGACGCCCTCACCGGCCAGGATGCGGTCAATCTTGCGCGTTCATTCGACGAGCGGGTCGGGCTCACCGGCATCGTGCTGACGCGGGTGGATGGCGACGGCCGCGGCGGCGCCGCGCTTTCGATGCGCGCGGTAACCGGAAAACCCATCAAGCTCATCGGCACCGGTGAAAAACTCGACGCGCTCGAAGACTTCGACCCCGCGCGCATCGCCGGCCGTATTCTCGGCATGGGCGACATCGTCGCGCTCGTCGAAAAGGCGGCCGCCAATATCGATGCCGAAAAGGCGCTGCGCGCCGCGGAGAAGCTCCGTAAAGGTCAGTTCGACCTGTCCGACCTGCGCGAGCAGCTTACGCAGATGCAGGCCATGGGCGGCATGGGCGGATTGCTCGGCATGATGCCCGGCGTGGCAAAGATGAAAAATCAGATTGCGGCGGCCGGTCTCGACGACAAGCTGGTCAAACGGCAGATGGCGATCATCGATTCGATGACGCCGAAAGAACGGCGCAGCCCCGACATTCTTAAGGCGAGCCGCAAGAAGCGCATCGCCGCCGGTTCCGGTACGACGCCGGAAGCCATCAACAAGCTTCTGAAAATGCACCGCGGCATGGCGGACATGATGAAGATGATGGGTGGCGCAAAGCGCGGGCCGCTTGCAGGCCTCGCGCGAGCCATGGGTCTCGGCGCCGGCATGCCGTCGCCGGAGCAAATGGCTGAACTCGCGAAGAAA
>DATEKG010000267.1:0-2033 GCA_035277565.1 Pseudolabrys sp. | reverse complement strand
AGGGCGCATGATCGCCATTCATTCATACGGGCATGATCCGGGCATGGAGATCATTCACAAGGTCTGGCCGAACGACAATCCGTTCGTTCACAACCGTCACGATCTTCTGAAGGAAGTGAAGCACGACCTCGGCTCCGCGGGGCGGGATCTGAACTTCAACGCCTATGCCGACCAGCGCTCGCTGTTCCGCTACGACATGCATACATTGCCGTCCGAGATTTCTTCCTCGATCGGAACGTCGACGCTGCTCGCGGCCTGGAATGCGGCAATCTATGTGGCGCAGGTCGAGGACGATCGTCTGTCGGACGTCAACAGCGACCGGCGATATATCGAGGCGACGCGTGAGGTCCTCCAGAAACATGGCGGCTTGTGGTTCTACGACGAGTCCTTCGTGATATCGCGCCGCCGCGAGTGAGCGAACGGTCAAGGCATGCTCGCCGATTTCGCGCGCAATTTTTCGCTTGAGGCCACACGGCCAGGCGCGGCTGAAATCGCGGCGCTTGCCGATATCGTTCCGCCGGCGACGCCGATCTATTTTTCCGCCGTACCAACCATCACGCCGCCGGAGATCATTGCGGCGGCGGCTTTGCTGCGCAACGCCGGTCTTGAGCCGGTCATTCACATCGCCGCGCGCCGCCTTGCCGGCGCCGGTGCCCTGCAGGAATTGCTGGCAGCTCTTCGCGCTGAAGCTGATGTGAGGCGGCTGCTGGTGGTCGGCGGCGATGTCGACACGGCTGACGCATTCCCCGATGCGCTTGCCGTCATTCAGAAAGGCCGCCTGCGTGAAGCCGGCATCGAGGAGGTCGGCATCGGTGCTTATCCCGAGGGCCATCCGCGCGTGCCCGCCGCACGGCTGGAGGCTGCGCTCGACGAGAAAATCGCCGCTGCATCCGCGCAGGGTCTGCGCGTGCACATCGTCAGCCAGTTTTCATTCGATCCGGAGCGAATTCTCGCCTGGCTGCGGCAATTGCGGGCCTGCGGCATCAGCAAGCCGGTCAGGATCGGCATGGCGGGACCGACCAACGTTCCGGCCCTGTTGCGCTATGCAAGGCGCTGCGGCGTTGCGGCTTCGTTGCGCGGCCTGATGTCGGGAGCGGCCAGCGCACTGGTCGGCCATGTCGGGCCCGATCGTATCCTCGAAAAACTGACGGCCGCGGGTGATCTGGGCGACGCCGCGCCGCATTATTTTTCCTTCGGCGGGGCGCTTGAAACCGCACGCTATGCATGCGAAGCCGCCGCAGGACGCCACGGCACCGGCCGTGCTATGGCTCGAAGCAATTAAGACCCGCTGCGAGAGCGGGCCATTTCGCGGAGGAAATGATGACGCAAAGGACCAGACCGCCATTTCGCGCCGATCATGTCGGCAGCATCCTGCGGACCGCCCCGGTGAAAGATGCGCGCGCCAAGCGCGAGAAGGGCGAGATCACGGCGGCTCAGTTGAAGGAAATCGAGGACCGCGAGATCGAGAAAATCATCAGGAAGCAGGAGGAGATCGGGCTCAGGCTCGCGACCGACGGCGAATTCCGCCGCTCCTGGTGGCATTTCGATTTCTTCGGCATGCTCGACGGCGTCGACATCTACGAGCTCGATCACGGCATCCAGTTTCAGGGAGTTCAGACGAAGCCGCGCAGCATCAGAGTGACAGGCAAGATCGGCTTTTCCAATCATCCCATGGTCGAGCACTTCAAGTTCCTGAAGGCGCACACCAGGGTCATGCCGAAAATGACGATACCGGCGCCCAGCGTGATGCATTTCCGGCTCGAGCCGGGCGCGGTCTCAAAATCCGTCTATCCAGATCGCGATGCGATTTTCGACGATCTTGCAGCGGCCTATCAAAAGGCGGTCCGCGCCTTCTACGATGCGGGCTGCCGCTATCTGCAGTTCGACGACACGGCCTGGGCCTATCTCTGTTCGCAGGAGGAATTGAAGAAGGCGAAGGATCGCGGCCTTGATGTCGATCACCTGCAGGAGACCTATACGCGCTGCATCAACAAGGCGCTCGAGGCCAAGCCCGCCGACATGACGATCACGAC
>DATEKG010000266.1:0-15730 GCA_035277565.1 Pseudolabrys sp. | reverse complement strand
GCAAAGAAATCGCCTAACCCCACCGACAAGTATGTCGGCTCGCGTGTGCGTATGCGGCGCCTGATGCTGGGCATGAGCCAGGAGAAACTGGGCGAGAAGCTCGGCCTGACCTTCCAGCAGGTCCAGAAATACGAGAAGGGCACAAACCGGATCGGTGCCAGCCGGCTTCAGCACATTTCGCAGATCCTGAAGGTGCCGGTGTCATTCTTTTTCGAAGGGGTGTCGCCCGGCGGGCGGGCCGTGGATGACCCGGCAGCGAAGCCGCCGGTTGCCGATTACGTATCCGATTTTCTCTCAAGCTCCGATGGCCTCGCGCTAACCAGGGCTTTCACGACCATCAAAGACTCCAAGCTCCGCCGGCGGGTTGTCGATCTGGTCGAAGAGATCGCGGGCGACCAGAGATAAGGGGCGCCGCGCGGCGCGCGGACTTAGAACGCCGCTGCGAGATCCCTGGCGCCGGGGGTCTGCATGCCCCGATTCATCTTGTTTTCTATGTCCGCAACGAGATTGGCGACCACGCCGGTGCGACGCGCGATGGGGTTGCGTTCATAGCCCTGCTGCTGGAAAAAGTTCGCGGTCGGAACGCGCATGCGCAGGGCTTGCGGCATCGTCACGATATCGAAGCCGTTACCGTCTCCGGTCAAATTCATGATTTCGAGCTCCGCAGCCGTAAGCGGGGCTGAAAACCCCTTGTTTCGTGCAAATCGTACGGAGTCGCTGAGCTTGAGGACCTGCAATAGCGGACCAATGTCGATGTCGAGCACGGCGGCATGGATGCCAAATCCTCCTGCCGTCGTTTTTGCCAGCCGGTCGTGTTCGCTCCAGCGGTCGGGAACCGACCGCGCGAATGCAATCATCCGCCTCAGCGCTTCAATCTTCCGTTGCATCGCAAGCCTGGCCGCATCAGGGAGCGTATTCGCCTTTTGGCGCAGGACAGAGACAATCCGGGCGCCGTGCTCGGCCAGAAGTGACACTGAATTGGTGCTCAGCAGCTGATTGTAGCCAACCGCCGGCGAGATGGCGCGCGCTCCGGGCCGGTAGGGGACCAGCCCGGCCTGTGAGTCATATGTGCCGATGCCGCCGGTCTCGAATACGTAAACGCCGACGACTTGATCGCGTGTCAGTCCGGCGGCCCGTGCAGCTCTCGCATAGGCGCGTTTGAAATCGAGTTCGCTCGCCGGCCGTTGCGGCACAAATCCGAACTGTTCGGCAGCATTCTGCAGGAAATCGGCGACGACCGGGATCGCTGGACGCTCCGGTGCGGGTGGAATCGGTGCGCGCGGGTCAACCGGCCGCGGGGGTCCGTTGTAGACGGGAGGCTGGCTCAGCACATAGTCGTCCGCCACAATCTCTTCGTGAGCGCGCCGTTTTGCATTGCGCGCACGTCGTTTTGCCGCAACTGCGTCCCAGTAAGCTGACGCCTCAGCCTCGAACCGGCCGTGCACGGCCTCATATTGCGCCAGCTTCGACTGGTAGTCGGAAAAACTCTGGAAATCCGGCCGTCCGCCCTGGGCCCCCGCCGGGCTCGCCGGTCCCAGCAAAGCCGCCGCAAGCAGACAGAAAGCGGTTCGGATCGATAGGCGCTTCATGCACGATGTTTTCGGATATTTCCGCCGATTCGACCACATCACAAGAATTCGCGCCGCAAATGCGGCGCGACAGGGTACCGGATAAGGAAAAGCTTAGCGGACAGAGGGCCCGCTGCGATCGGTGAACACGATGGGACCGCCGGCTCTTATGACGCTCGGACCCTTCGCGGTCATGATGTCGGTTCCGAGGTTGAGTTCACGGGCGGAGATACCGATCACGGCAATGAGCAAAGCCGCAGCAAGCCCGACCACCACTATCTTGAGATGGGTGTTGCGGTCAGCTGTGTACATGGACCAGTTCATGACGTCCTCCGAGGCTATTCCTTTGTCACCTCGTCCCGGCAAAAGGTTCATCCCCATTTCGATCCACTAACGTAGGTACGCGGCCACGGTTCCGTAGAACACATCACGGAACGTTGAATCGATGTGATTTAAACCGGATCGGGGGCGGGCCGCCGGTTTCAGCAGCTTTTTGCGCCAGCAGCGACGGAATCCGGAGTGCCTGCGGCTAGATGCTGCCGACCGTCTTGAGGCGAGCGCGAGGATGAATTTCGCCTTGCGAGAGGACGGGCGTCTGGGCCCGGAAACGTTCGACGATGCCCCGGACAAACGGGCGGACATTCGATGAGGTCACAAGAACCGGGGCCTCGCCTTCGCGCGCCGCCTCTTCGAAACGCTCGCGTACGATGGAAATAAATTCGGACAGGCGCGACGGCTGCATAGCCAACTGCCGATCGTCGCCCTGGCCGACCAACGACTCCGCGAAGGCCTGTTCCCACTTCGCAGACAGCGCGATGAGCGGCAAATAGCCGCCGGGGCTCGTATGCTGGGCGCAGAGCTGGCGCGACAGCCGGGCGCGCACATGCTCGGCGAGGGTCGCCGGATTCCGCGAACCAGCAATTCCGTCGGCAATCCCTTCGAGAATCGTTGCAAGATCGCGGATCGAAACCCGCTCGGCGAGAAGAATCTGCAGGACACGCTGAATGCCGGATACAGTAATAAGATTCGGCACCAGGTCCTTGACCAGGTCGGCCTGCTCCTTCGGCAGCTCCTTGAGAAGCTTTTGAACTTCCCCGTAGGAAAGCAGTTCCGACATGTTGCTTTTCAGCAATTCCGTGAGATGTGTCGAGAGCACCGTGGCGGCATCGACCACGGTGTAGCCTTTCATTGACGCTTCCTCCTTATGCGCCGCATCGATCCATGTTGCAGGCAGTCCGAACGTAGGCTCGGTGGTGTGCGTTCCAGGGATCTTCACCTGCCCGCCGGCCGGATCCATGACCATGTACTGGCCGACCCAAACCTTGCCGCTGCCAGCTTCGACTTCCTTGATCTTGATGACATAGGCATTTGCATCGAGCTGAACATTGTCGAGAATCCGGACTGCAGGCATGACGAAGCCCATCTCGACGGCAAGTGATCGGCGCAGCGCCTTGATTTGCTCGGTCAGGCGGTCGGATCCGTCGGGTGCATTGACCAGCGGCAGCAACGCGTAACCCAGCTCAACCTTGAGATCATCGATCTTGAGCGACGCCGCGATAGGCTCGTCCGCCGCCTCGGTCTTCGCTGCCGCCGCGGTCTTCTTCGCTTCAGCCACCTCGGTCAGCTTCGCACGCCTGTCGACGATGAAGGCAAGGGCAGTGGCTCCGCCGCCCAAAGCGAGGAACGGGATCATCGGTATGCCTGGCAACAATGACATTACAAGCATGACCGCCCCTGACATTCCGAGCGCCTTTGGATAGCCCGACAGTTGCTTGAGCAACGCCTTATCTGCTGCGCCCGATACACCCGCTTTTGATACCAGCAGGCCGGCGGCGGTCGAAACGATCAGCGCGGGCACCTGGGTTACCAGCCCGTCACCGACCGTGAGAATCGTATAGGAGTGCGCTGCATCAGCGAATGACAGACCTTGCTGTGCGATCCCGATGATCATTCCGCCAATGACGTTGATGAAAACGACCAAAAGCCCGGCGATCGCGTCACCGCGGACGAATTTGGACGCGCCGTCCATGGCGCCAAAGAAGCCACCCTCGTCTTCGAGTTTCTGCCGCCGCCGTCGGGCTTCCTTTTCGTCGATGAGTCCCGCAGACAGGTCGGCGTCGATTGCCATTTGCTTGCCTGGCATCGCATCCAGGTGGAAGCGCGCGGCTACTTCCGCAATACGTCCCGAACCTTTGGTGATCACCACGAAATTGACGATGATCAGGATCGTGAAGACGATGATCCCGATCACAAAGTTGCCGCTCATAACGAAGTTGCCAAAGGCTTCGATCACGTGTCCGGCGGCGTCCGTGCCTTCATGACCGTGTGACAGGATGAGGCGCGTCGACGCGAGGTTGAGCGCGAGGCGCAACATTGTCGCTATCAGCAGCACGGTCGGAAAGGCGGAAAATTCCAGCGGCGTATGGATGAACAACGCGGTCATCAAAATGAGTACGGAAAAGATGATCGAAATCGCGAGCGAAAAATCCAGAAGCAGCGGCGGCAACGGCAGGATCAAAACCACCAGAATGGTAAGAACGCCGATGGCAAGCGCGATGTCGCCGCGCTTGAAGAATGCGCCAATTTCCCCGAGGCCGGGTAGTTTGATGCCGCTGGCGGCGGTTGCCGGAGCGGCCGTGATATCGCTCATGCCTGACGCTTTGCTCGGCGCAGTCCTGGAGAGGCGTCCCGCTTCAGGCTATGCGCTGCCACCGTTCCCGGGCGGCGCGGACGCGGACAATACTGAGGTCATCAAAACCGGATGCCTGGCACAAAAAGCACGGTGCCGAAGTGGGCGAGCCGGCGGGCGATTACCCTTTATCCCGGCAATATTTGCCCATTTTATGGTTAGCGCAGGGTTAACGACGGTAGGATTCGGCCATTCGGAGGCGGCCGACGGCAGCTCGAGCCTGTGCAGAATTGATCAGCGCTACTGGCGGTCAAAAGGCGGGAAGATGTGGCTGCCGCTCGCATCAAGAGGCAACGTGTCCACGCGGACGACGGCGGCGAGATCGAGATGGCCGTAGAGATGGGGGAAAAGCGCGCCCCCACGCGAAGGCTCCCATTTCAGTTTATTGCCGAGCCTAGCGGAGTCGACGGTAACGAGGACGAGGCCCGACCGGCCGGCAAAATGCTTCGCAGCCGTTTCAGTCACTTGCTCGGCCGTAGAGAAATGAATGTAACCGTCGCGCCGGTCGACTTCCGATCCTTGGAATTTTCCGGCGTATGCGGCTTCAGTCCACAACGAGAGAGGACAAATCTTGTAAATCAACCTCATTGTGGCTTGCGCGGATCGAAAAAGCCGAGAGCGACGCAATCCAAAAGCGAAATCGCAAAAGATGCGGGTCCGAACGGCTCAGGCCGCGCCTCTGAGAGCTTCCCCGCCGTGCGGCGGCGGGATTGGCGCGCCGTCGGCAGCGTATTCATTGAGCTTGTTACGCAAGGTTCGGATGGAGATACCGAGGATGTTCGCCGCATGCGTCCGATTGCCGAGGCAATGCTTGAGCGTCTCGAGGATCAGGTCGCGCTCAACCTCGGCAACAGTACGGCCGACGAGATTGCGGGTAATTTGCTCTGCAGCCATTGCGGCATGCGCGGCAACGTCGGTTCCCCGTGCTGCGTCGAGGCGTGCGCCGTCAGGAGAAAGTATGCCGTCAATGCCGATTTCGACTCCGCTCGAGAGCAGCACCGCGCGATGCAACGTATTTTCCAGTTCGCGGACGTTGCCCGGCCAACGGTTGATGCCGAGCGCGCGACGGGCTTCGACTGACAACGGGCGTAGCGATAATCCATTGGCTTGCGAGTATTTCTTGATGAAGTATTGCGCCAGTTCACCGATATCCGCGGGGCGTTCGCGCAAAGGCGGGATTTTCAGGTTCACAACGTTCAGGCGGAACAGCAGGTCTTCGCGGAATTTTCCCTCGCGGACGGCGTCGGTGAGATTTCTGTTGGATGTAGCGATGATCCGGATGTCCACCGGAACCGGGCGGCCGCCGCCGACGCGGTCGATAACACGCTCCTGAATCGCCCGCAGCAGCTTGGCCTGCAGACGTACGTCCATTTCGGAGATTTCATCGAGCAGCAGCGTGCCACCATTTGCCTCCTCAAATTTCCCGATGCGGCGGCCCAGGGCGCCGGTAAACGCGCCTTTTTCGTGCCCGAACAGTTCGGATTCCAGCAGGTTTTCGGGAATGGCTGCGCAATTGACCGTAATGAACGGCTTTTTCGAGCGGTTACTGCGCCCGTGCACATAGCGCGCCAGGACTTCCTTTCCGGTGCCGCTTTCGCCGGTGATCAGCACAGATGCATCCGAGCCGGCCACCTGCTGGGCCAGCTTGACGACTTTCGCCATCGCGTCGTCACGGTAAATCATTTCACGGGTATCGTCGGCCACGGCGGCGAGGACAGCGGCAATCAGATCAGGATCGGGCGGCAGCGGAATATACTCTTTGGCGCCGGCATGGATCGCGTTCACCGCCGCGCGAGCGTCGTTAACAACACCGCAGGCCACAATCGGGACGTGAATACGTTCCGCGTCCAGCCGGGCATTGATGTCGCGAATGTCGAGGCTGACATCGACCATCAGCAGGTCGGCGCCCCTGCCTGACCGCAGCACGGCAAGCGCCTGATCGTTGCTTTCGGCGTGTGTAACGCTCGCGCCCTTTTCCATTGCAAGCTTTGTTGCCGTGGTGAGCTGGCCGCCTAGCGTGCCGACGATGAGGAGTCGCATGGCTTAGCTCCGTGTCATTCGAGGGAAACGCCGGAAAGACTGGCGCATCAGTTGTGGTCCGCTTTGATGATTTCGGTCATGGTCACGCCAAGCTTGTCTTCGACGAGCACAACCTCTCCGCGTGCAACCAGCCGATTGTTGACGTAGATGTCGATCGCTTCACCGACCTTACGATCAAGCTCAAGCACCGCCCCCGGACCAAGCTTGAGCAGGTTGCCGACCTCCATATGCGCCCGGCCGAGAACCGCAGATACCTGAACGGGGACATCGAACACGGCTTCAAGGTCGGCGGCGCCGCGATTGACGGTCTCGCTGTCCGAAGGAGCGAGCGGAACTGTCTCAGGAACGACCTGCACGTCGCTGCCATTCTCGAGATCCGGAAGAGGTACCTTGGTGTCGTCGTCACTCATTGCGGGAGTCTCCGAAATTTTTACGTGGCACGCGCGTTTCGCGCGGTGATGTAACGTTCAACCATTTCGTCGATCTCGGCCGCAGTGGCGACGCGGTCGCGCACCACTCCGCCGTCGGTCCATTCAATCCGGCAGTCGCCATCGGCGAGGCTCTCATCGGAAATGACGGCCAGCCGGCCCTCGAAGCCGCGCGAGCGCGCGATTTCCTCGATTTTTGCCTTTGCCGATTCATGGATGCCGGGTGCGACACGCACGGCGATGTGTGGAGTCGATACTAGGTGGTGAAAGCACTCGGTCGCCAGCGCGGAAATCTCCGCAAACGGCTCGGAGGCGACCAACGCGGTTGCAAGCTTTCGGGCGACCGCAACGGCCACCTCGACGGCTTCAGTCTCGTGACGAGCCTCGATCGTACCCAGTGCGCCATCGAGCCGTCCCAGACTCTCGGCGATTGCCGAAAGCGCGTCGGCAGTGCGTTTGGCGGCTTCCTGTTGCTCTTGCTGCTGGCCGGCGGCAAAGCCATCGCGATAGGCCTGCGACTCGGCATCGGCGCGCCGGCGTTCATGTTCGACGAGTGTGATGGTCGGCTTTTCGCCTGTGGCGAAGTCTTCGTCGAAAAGATATTTGGCCGTCGCTTTCATATTCGCCCGATCAATAGATCAATTCGTCTTCGCCGCGGCTCTTCGAGATGAGGATTTCGCCCTTGGCGGCCAGATCTTTCGCCACGTTGACCAGGAGCGCCTGCGCCTCGTCGACGTCGCGTAGTCTTACCGGACCCATGGCCTGCATATCTTCCACCAGCAGTTTGGCTGCCCGGCTTGACATGTTGGTGAAGAAGAACTGACGCACCGTCTCGTTCGCCCCTTTGAGCGCTACGGCGAGTTTGTCCTTGTCGATATTGCGCATCAATGTCTGCGCCGAACCCGTGTCGAGCTTCACCAGGTCGTCGAAAGTGAACATGAGTGCCTTGATGCGCTCAGCGGCGTCTCGATTTTCTTCTTCGAGCGCCGTGAGGAAACGCGTTTCGGTCTGGCGGTCGAAATTGTTGAAGATTTCGGCCATCACCTCGTGTGCGTCGCGCCTGCGGGTTTGCGACAGGTTAGACATGAATTCGGTACGCAGCGTCTGCTCGACCCGCTCGATCACTTCCTTCTGTACCGCCTCCATTTTCAGCATGCGGTTGACGCAATCGAGCGACAGTTCTTCCGGCAATATCGAAAGCACGCGCGCGGCGTGTTCGGGGCGCAGCTTCGACAGGACGACAGCCACGGTCTGCGGGTATTCGTTTTTGAGATAGTTCGCCAGCACCTCTTCCTGTACGTTGGCGAGCTTTTCCCACATGTTGCGGCCGGCCGGGCCGCGAATTTCGTCCATGATTCCGCCGACACGCTCTGGCGGGAGATATTGCTTGAGGAGACGTTCGGTTGCGTCGTAGTTGCCAAGCAGGGCGCCGGACGCCGACATGCGGCTTACGAATTCAAGCAGCAATTGTTCGACCGACTCGGCCTCGATCGTGCCGAGCGACGACATGACAATCGAGATTTCCCGCAGCTCGTCGTCATCGAGCATGCTGAAAATCTTGGCGCCATACTGTTCGCCAAGCGAGAGCATCAGAACCGCGGCGCGTTCGGGTCCGGTGAGCCTGCGGGAGCGTTCCGGCGCAGACGGACGTTTGGAAAGTTCTGCCATCAATCCACCAATGTCCTCACGCACGACCTTGTCCTTGTCCTTTCGGCTTTCTGCATAGGCTGACGGCATGGCTTACGCGGCGTCCTCGTGGAGCCAATTGCGGATAATCGAGACGGCTTCATGCGGGTTCTTGTCGGCGAGCTCGCCGACCTTCTGGACCGATTGTGCGTGCACCTGCCCCTGCACTTTGGCGATATCGATCATTGCGGACGTCCGGTTTGAAATCGCCACAGCCTCGTCGCCGCCGACGATCGAAACATTCGGCCCCCCGGTCGATGTGATGCTGCCGCTGACTCCGGGCAGTGTTACGCCCGGGCTCCCGGCCGCAGCGGCCTCGCCTGGCGCGGCGGCTACGGCGCCGGTCATCGCTGGAAAGGGAGTTTGTGCGCCTTCGGGTGTAATGATCCGGCGGACCAGCGGGCGCACAACCATGAACAGGACGACAAGGCCGAGCAGCGCCATGACGCCCTTTTCCGCCGCACCCATGATGTCGTCCTTGGTGAATTGCAGATAGCTCATCCAGCCGGTTGCCTCGTTGATCGGTGATGGCGTGGGCTCCGCAAAACGCAGATTGACGACTTCGACCTGGTCCCCGCGCTTTGCGTCAAATCCGATTGCAGAGCGCACCAGCGCGGTAATGCGATCAATTTCTTCCTTGGAGCGCGGCTGATAGGTCACTTCGCCCTTGTCGTTTTTCCCGTAAACCCCGTCCACGAGAACCGCCGCGGAAATCCGGTTGACGCGACCGGCCTCGATCACCTCGGTTTTGGTCGTGCGCGAAATCTCGTAGTTGACGATTTCCTCGGTTTTGCGCGTCTGGTCGCCGCGCCCCCCGCCGCTGTCGCCTTGCTGCTTGTTTCCGCCCGGCAACTCCGTACCGACGGAGACCGAGCCGTCCTTGCTGTCCGTTGTTGCCGATTGCTCCTCGCGCGTTTGGCTCGATCGCAGGACACGGCCATCCGGGTCGAACTTGTCCGAGGTCTGCGTGATTTTGTTGACGTCGAAGTCCGCGTTGATCTGCACGCGCGCGTGGCCCGGTCCCACAACCGAGGAGACGATATTCTCGACTTCGCCGCGGAGGCGGTTTTCGTAAGCGGTCTTGCGTTCGTCAGCGCCGGCTCCGGTCAGCTGATTGTCAGGCGCAGCTCCGTCGGCAAGCAGTTTGCCGGTCTCGTCAATGACAGACACGCGTTCCGGCTTGAGCCCGTTGACCGCGGTCGCAACCAGATGGCGGATTGCCCGGACCTGCTGCGGCTCCAGTGAGCCGCGGACCTTCAGGACGATCGAGGCCGAAGCATCGACCTTGTCGCGTGAGAACAGCGGCCGCTCAGGGAGGACAAGGTGGACGCGCGCCGCTTCCACGCGATCGATGCTGCGAATGGTCCTGGAGAGTTCGCCTTCCAGTGCGCGAAGGTGATTGATGTTCTGCACAAATGTCGTGGCGCCAAGCGCGTCGGTCTTGTCGAAAATCTCGTAGCCGACGCCGCCACCCTTGGGCAGGCCCGACTCGGCAAGTTTCATGCGCAGCCGTGCGACCTTGTCCTTGGGTACCATGATGATCGCGCCGTCGCTCTTGATCTGATAAGGCACGACCTGGCGATCGAGATCCTTGATGATCGACGCGCTGTCGTCGACCGAAAGGTCGGTAAACAGCGGCACCATCTGCGGTGTCGTCATCTGGATCATGAGGAACGAGAAAAAGCCGACCAGGGCGAGCGTCACCGCGGCCATCGCCGCCAATCGCGCAGCACCCAACGACTTCACGAAATCGAAGAAGGCTTGCACCGGTCTTGTCCTGCCCGCAGGCGCACCACATGCGCCTCACCCGGCAAGATTTGCCCAGTTTAAGGTTAGCGTCGGGTTAATTCCGTGTGTGTCGAGGCGAAAGAAAGCGCACACTGAAACGTCAGGCCGCCAACGTTGTCGCCAGCGTCGGGTAGCATACAACTCCGGAGATGCTTACTGCCGATATTGCTGGATGCGGGTCGTGCGCAGTCCGGCGAGGCCATGCTGGTCGATCGAATACTGCCAGGAGAGGAACTCCTCGACGGTGAGCGTGTACCGGGAGCAAGCCTCTTCGAGCGACAGCAAACCGCCACGGACCGCGGCGACCACCTCAGCCTTACGGCGGATGACCCAGCGCTTGGTTGTCGGCGGCGGCAAATCCGCAATGGTCAGCGGGCTGCCATCTGGCCCGATTACATATTTGACCCTCGGGCGATGGGGCTCGGTCATAGGTACACTCACAAAACAAGACTCGACTGACAGTTACTTCGAAAAACCTACAGGTCCCGGCTTAAAATTTGCCTAAGCATGACGAATGCAACAGGCAAGGTTTGCCGGGTTTCCGCTAACCTTTTGGTTACGGATGAGGCCTGGTTCCGGCGGTGTTTACGGTCCTGAACGATCCGTCAATCATCAGGTGTACCTCTCGGGGCCGCTGCTGCAGCCCCGAGCTAGCTGTTCGGCCGTACAATCCGCTTGATCTTGTCCAGGGTGTAATTTTGCCCGTTGATCGACAACTGGGGCGGATCCTGGGTGAGGTCGACTGAATCCACCACGGCCTGGACCTCGGTTGATATGCCGACCGACTGCTTGTTGGCATCCACAGCTGTCGCAGTGAGGGTGTAATTGCCGTCCGGCCAAATCCGTCCATCGTTGCCGTGGCCATCCCAGGTGAATGTCTGTGTGCCTGGGTTGACCGCTACCGTGCCCGTGAAGGCGTTTTGGCCTGTGGAATCGGTGATCGTGATGGTGGCGGTCGAGGGCTTCGTGACATTGAGATTCCACGTCGCATGACCGTTGGCCAATTGTGCCGTTGAACCGTCGACGACGACCGTAGCGCCGACATAGGCGAGGGCGGTTGTTTGTTGTGCGCTCTTTTCCAGGGACACCAGGCTCGAGAGCTGGTCGTTGGACTTCATCTGCTGCTCGACCTGCGCGAACTCGACCAGTTGCTGGGTGAACTGATTGGTGTCGAGTGGACTGAGCGGATCCTGGTTCTTTAGCTGGGTCGTCAGCAACTGCAGGAACGTCGTAAAGTTGCTGGCAATTTCGGTGTTGTCGAGCGCACTTGAAACCGTGCTTGCGGCGGGCGTCGATGCCGGAGTGGCGGTAACTGTTGTCATCGTTGGACCTCAGACCCGTATATCAAGACCGCCGCCGAGTCCGGCGAGACGGCTATAGCTTTGCGGAATTACATCAATGGCCGGCATCGTCTCGTCTTTCACGAGCAGTTGTGCCGTGTTGGAGCCGGTGTTCGTCTGCTGCTGGCCCATGGTCTGGTCGCGGAGCGAGAACTGCAGTCCGTTGTCTGCGGTTTTGAGCCCCGCATCCTGCAATGCACGCTCGAGCCCCGATGCATCGCGCTGCAAAAGATTGAGCGTGTCGGGGCGATCAACGGTCAGGCGGGACGTCACATTGCCGTCACGGTCCACGTCGAGGCGCACCTCGATGCGGCCGAGTTCCGGCGGATCAAGGCGTATTTCAAAGCGGTTCTTGCCTGCAAATGCTTTTCCGGCGATCTCGACAGCGAGACCGGCGAGCGGAATGGGCGCCGCCTGCAGAAGGGGCTGTGAAGCGAGATTTGCCGCCGCGGCCGGATCCGCCGCCTGTTGCGGAGCACTGATGGTCGTCTGTTGCGCCATTGCAGCGTTCGTCGCCTGGGGGAGCGGCGCATTGGCGTCCACATTGACCACGGGCTGCGAAGTGGCGTCTGACTGTTGATGATTGCCGGCCGGACTATCGCCGCGCGCCTGGGCGGCGCGCTGTTTATCTGCCTCGCCACTCGCCGCCGGCTGCTGTTTGTCGTCGGTGTGCGAGGTAGCTCCGCCGCTGGAGGTGAGCTGGAGGCTGCCGGTCAGGTCATCGAGCGTCGGCGCAGTACTCGTCGAGTTGACTCCGGTGTCGCTTTTTTTGGTGTCGTCGCTGGTCTTTGCGCTATCGGTCTTCGAAGGCGCTGGCCCGACCGGCTTGAGCTGTGTCGTGATTTCGGCAGATAGCGCTGCCTGTTGAAGGACGGGGCCGGTCTTGCCGGCAGCGTCCGCCGCCTGAGTCTGCACTGGGACCGGCACCGGAGCGGCCACGGTCAGCTGCTGGGTTGCAGGAGCCAACGCCGCACCGGCTTGCGCGGCAGCGTCGGTCTTATCAGTCTTCTGATCACTGACGGATTTCTGGTCGCCGTCGGTTGTGAGGCTCTTCCCGACGTCCGAACTGGTCTTGGCGGTGATTTCAGTCTTGCCGTCGTCGGCCGTGTCTTTCTTGTTGCTCGGTTGCTGAATCGTCGTCACTGCATTTTCCGGGGCCGCAGGCGGCTCATCGTTTGCCGCAGCGGCCGCTTGCGTATCATCTGTTTTGGCGGGCGGCCGCGAATTGTCCGGCGCAGACACCTTATTGTCCGGTGGAGGAGCCTCGGCGGCGGGCGGCGGCGAATTGGTATCGTCCAGCAAGCTCTCAAAAGGCGAAGGTGGCGCATCTGACGCTGGCGGGCGGCTTGGACGAGGCAACGGGCGATTGGCGGCCTGAATCGTGGAATCTGACGCAACTTGTGGCACAGGGACCTCCGGATATCCGGCAAGTCACGTGCAATCGGCAGGCCAGCCTCGGAAATAACAAATTGTAACGATAGTTCAATGGTTTATGAGAATAGTTCATGCTGCCTGAAGCCGGCAGGGAGGGTCACGTTGCGGGCAAATTTTGCCGGTACCCGGTCTCACATTACGCATCTGGCATCGCCACCTGTGGTAAGAGCCCTCATGCGCAACAGTCTTGATCTTGACCGCCGCCCTGCTGACACCCGTGTCGTCGTTGCGATGTCGGGCGGCGTTGATTCATCGGTGACCGCGGCGCTGCTCAAGGCCGAAGGTTACGATGTCGTCGGCGTGACGCTGCAGCTTTACGACCATGGCGCCGCGATGCATCGCAAAGGCGCCTGCTGCGCCGGCCAGGATATTTACGACGCCCGCGGTGTTGCCGAGCGCATCGGCATTCCACACTACGTGCTCGACTATGAGGCGCGCTTCAAGGAGACCGTCATTGATCGTTTTGCCGAAAGCTACATTCACGGGGAGACGCCGGTCCCCTGTGTCGAATGCAATATGTCGATCAAGTTCCACGATCTCCTCGTAACCGCACGAGAGCTGGGAGCCGAAATACTTGCGACCGGTCACTACGTTGCATCGCGTCCACTGTCGGATGGCGGTCGCGCGCTTTACCGCGCCCGCGAGGAAGAACGTGACCAAAGCTATTTCCTTTTCGGCACGACCCGCGAGCAGCTCGATATTCTGCGTTTCCCGCTCGGCGAGCGGAGCAAGGCGGAGACGCGTGATCTCGCGCGCAGCTTCGGTCTTGCGGTTGCGGACAAGCATGACAGCCAGGACATCTGCTTCGTTCCTGCCGGTCACTACGCCGACATCATAGAACGCCTGAAGCCCGGTGCGGCTGAAGCCGGGGAGATTGTTGACCTCGACGGAAGAGTCCTCGGCAGGCATTCCGGCATCATTCATTTTACAGTCGGGCAGCGGCGTGGGCTGGGCCTGGCGACCGGTGCGCCGTTGTACGTCGTTCGCCTCGACGCTGAACATCGCCGCGTTGTCGTCGGCCCGCGCGACGCTTTGCGCATGAGCCGTATCATGCTGCGTGACGTCAACTGGATTGGCGACGGCTCGCTCGATGAGGCCCTCGCTGACGACCGTCGCGAAGTCTTTGTAAAAGTCCGCTCGACACGCCCGCCGCAGGCGGCCTGGCTGCGGCACGGCGCGCAAGGCTGCGAGGTCGAATTGGTCGACGGCGAGCACGGCGTTTCGCCGGGTCAGGCCTGCGTTTTCTATGACGCGGCAGAAGGACAGGCCCGGGTTCTCGGTGGCGGCTTTATCAAGAGTGCCGTCGCGGCGACCGAAGTGCCGCAACCGCGCGAAGGGCCCGTGGTGGCGGCTGTTCGCGGCTGAGATGTCATTCGTTCCCGGAAATTTGCGTCTTCGCCACGACACACCAACAAGACTTTGTCGGCCGGCTGGCGGTGCGGTTCCAGCGCGTCATTGAGCATTCGGTTTATCAACTTCCTGTTGGCCAGTTGTTGCACTGCCGCCCCTGCTACGAAGCAAAACTCTGCTTCAATAGCCTGCAACATCTTCTTGGCCAGGTTGTCGCGTTGGTCGCACTCTGCGTCGCAGCCAGCAGCCTTTCACCACCCTCCGAAGCCGGCAGCTGCGCCCCCCGCGAATGACGTCTCGGCCGCGACGCGCTCGCAAAATCCTGCAGCCGGCGCGTGAGGAGCCGCCTGACGGAACTGTTCATCTGCGGTTCAAGTCGCCTGCGCCAAATTTGCCCGCGGTGGTCATTCGGGCGAGGCTGTTTCTTGAATCGAAACCGGACAACAAGGAAAAGCAGATGAAACTGTCAGCCAAAACGGCAGCTCTTGCTCTTGGTATTGCAACGTTGGGCGCCGCGACGGTCCCGCCGGCCGCGGCGGAAGACTTCGCGATACGGCCTGGTTGCGGAGGTACGCTTGTCGGAAGGAGCGGTTGCGGAAGCACCAACGGAAGCCCGAATTCGGCATCTGTTGGTTCAGCGGCCTCTACTGCTTCAGGCGCGGGTGGCGGTCTGGACGTTTCAACAGTGAATGGGGTTACCAGCGTATCAAACGACAACAATAAGGTTTCGTTTTATCCTGACGGGACCAAAGTCAACGCCAATTATGACCCTGACAACAACGTCACAACGGTTACCATAACCAATCCCCAAACCGGCGTAACGACGACCTACGAAAGATCGTACCTCCCTGGCGGCGGTTGGGTTACTACCAGCACCAGTACCAAAGGCAGCAGTAATGCCGGCAGCGGCGGTAAAGGGCATTCGACTTTTAGCCGTCCACTGCCGAACAAAAGCGAATCTGCTCCCACGGCTCCAGTCAGCGCCAACGTCTTTGGCGGTGCGGTGAACGCCTCGAGCCTTGCGGTTTCCAATGAAACATTGGGTGATCCGGTTGCCCAGGCCACCGCCGCGCCGAAAAAGCCGGTCACTGCGCGGATCATATCTGCGTCGCCGCAAGGACGAGCAACCGCGCTGCAGCCTGTTGTCCATCCTCAACCGATCGGACCGGTCGGCTCGTCCAGCATGAACGCACGGCAAAAAGCTTTGGGCGCCGGAAGCCGTTAGAAATCTTATGTCCATGCAGATGGCAATACAGCGCGGCAGTTTCCGCGCTGTATTTCATTGCTACGAAGCAAAACTCCGCGTCAATTGCAGCGACATCTTCTTGGCCAGGTTGTCGCGTCGGTCACACTCTGTGTCGCAGTCGGCATCAAACCTGGACCAGGCTCATCGAATTCGCCCCCCGC
>DATEKG010000265.1:0-3037 GCA_035277565.1 Pseudolabrys sp. | reverse complement strand
GCTCCCGGAGCCGCAGCGCGCTTGTTCATCGCCGCGCAACCGATTAGCTATCGATCATGGGCAAGCGACTGATTCCCCCCGAAAAAGGTGACATCGAGGAGGTTGGGCTGCGCGATGCGCTCGAGGAGCGCTATCTCGCTTACGCACTCTCGACGATCATGAATCGCGCCCTGCCGGATGCGCGTGATGGTCTCAAGCCGGTTCACCGCCGCATTCTGTATGGCATGCGGCTGCTGCGGCTCGACCCGGGCGCGGCTTTCAAGAAATCCGCAAAGGTCGTCGGCGACGTGATGGGCAATTTCCATCCGCATGGCGACCAGGCGATCTACGACGCGCTTGTCCGCCTCGCGCAGGATTTCGCCCAGCGTTATCCGCTCGTCGACGGGCAGGGGAATTTCGGTAACGTGGACGGCGATAATGCCGCGGCCATGCGATATACCGAGGCGCGGCTGACCGAAGTGGCGCGGCTTTTGATCGACGGTATCGACGAAGATACGGTCGATTTCCGCGCTTCCTATGACGGCTCCAATGAAGAGCCGGTGGTGTTGCCGGCGGCGTTTCCAAACCTGCTTGCCAACGGCTCGCAGGGTATTGCGGTCGGCATGGCGACCTCGATCCCGCCGCACAATGCCGCCGAACTTTGCGACGCCGCGCTCTTTCTGATCGATAATCCGAAAGCGCGCAGCAAGACCCTCCTGAAATACGTCAAGGGGCCGGATTTTCCGACCGGCGGTGTGATTGTCGACACGCCCGAGACGATCGCCGAGGCATACAATACCGGCCGCGGCTCATTCCGCGTCCGGGCGCGCTGGAAACAGGAGGATACCGGCCGCGGAACCTACGTAATTGTGATCAGTGAAATTCCGTGGCTGGTGCAGAAGTCTCGATTGGTCGAAAAGCTCGCTGAACTGATCAACGAGAAGAAGTTGCCGCTGGTCGCTGATGTTCGTGATGAGTCGGCGGAAGATATCCGGCTCGTGATCGAACCACGGTCGCGCTCGGTCGACCCAGAATTGCTGATGGAATCGTTGTTCAAGCTCACTGAGCTTGAAAGTCGCATTCCTCTCAACATGAATGTGCTGGTCAAGGGGCGCGTACCACAGGTCTTGGGGCTGACCGAAGCGTTGCGCGAATGGCTTGACCACCGCCGCGAAGTGCTGCTGCGGCGATCACGTCATCGTCTGGCGCAGATCGAACACCGACTCGAGGTTCTCGGCGGCTATCTCATCGCCTATCTCAATCTCGATAAGGTCATCAAGATTATCCGCAAGGAGGACGAGCCGAAGCCCGTCCTGATGAAAACCTTCAAGCTGACTGATGTGCAGGCCGAAGCCATTCTCAATATGCGCTTGCGCAATTTGCGCAGGCTCGAAGAGATGGAAATCCGTGCCGAGGACAAAGCTCTGCGCGAAGAGCGAACCAGGCTGAAAGCCTTGATCGGTTCACTGGCGCAGCAGTGGAAGACGATCGCGGGGCAAATCAGGGAAATTCGGGAAAAATTCGGCCCTAAAACCGAACTCGGCCGGCGGCGGACGACGTTTGGCATCGCGCCGGCACATGATGAAGCCGCAATTGAAGAGGCGATGGTGGTGCGCGAGCCGATCACTGTCGTCGTGTCAGAGAAGGGCTGGATTCGCGGTTTGCGCGGTCATGTCACGGACCTCTCGGGTGTGACTTTCAAGACCGATGATGCGTTGAAATTTGCGTTTCCGACGGAAACGACAGCCAGGATCCTCATTTTTGGCAGCAACGGGCGCTTTTACACAATCGAGGCGTCCAAGCTGCCGGGCGGCCGCGGCCATGGCGAGCCGGTACGACTTTTCATCGACCTGGAAGATGCGGATGTCGTGGCTGCGCTTGCCTATCAGGGCGGACGTAAATTCCTGGTCGCGAGTTATGGCGGCAACGGATTCGTGGTGGCGGAAGATGAAGTCCTTGGAACAACCCGCAAGGGCAAGCAGATTCTCAACCTGAAGGCGCCGGACAAGGCGGCCGCCTTGGCTTCCGTCGACGGCGAACTCGCGGCGGCGATCGGACTCAATCGCAAGATGGTGATTTTCGCGCTCAATCAGGTTCCAGAAATGGGCCGCGGACGAGGCGTCCGGTTGCAACGCTACAAGGAAAAAGGACTGTCGGACGTAACGACGTTCAAGGCCGATGACGGGCTGTCGTGGACTGATGCCGCCGGCCGGAGCTTTTCGTTGCCGATGAAAGAGCTGAAGGACTGGCGTGGCAATCGTGCCGATGCCGGCCGCATTGCGCCCAAGGGCTTCCCAAAAAACAATAAATTCCGCGGCGTTCCGGGCGCCGGCAAAAACGGTGAAGATTAGCGAGCGATTTCGCTGGCGACAAAGAGCAGCGAGCGGCCGGACTTTTCAAGAAGGGCCGCGGCGGTGTCGCCGAAGAAAAGCTTCTCGCCCGGCCGCCGTCCGGCGCCAACCACAACCAGGTTGTACTGCCGGCGCGACAGTTCCTTAAGAATGGCTTCTTCGGCCGCGATGTTTGCACGCACCGCCGTGCGCAGGTCGAGATCGTAAGACTCGGCAAGCTTTGAGATATCTTTCAGGATGGCTTCTTCGTAGCGGCGCGATCGCGGTCGTCCGCCTGGCGCAACATAAAGGGCCGTCAGTGGTGCTTGGCTGGCACGGGCGATCGCAATCGCTACCTCGGCCGCCCGGCGGGAATATTCGGTGCCGTTCACAGGCACCAACATGTTGAGATCGCCCCTCAACGGGGTTTCGAGCAGCTTTTCGCGCGCATCGACGACCACCAGAGGGCCCTCAAATCCGGCCGCAAGCTTTGTCACGTCATCATGAAATTCGTTGCGGCGCGCGACGGTCCTTTCCAGGCCGATGATCATCAAGCTGTAGCCCTTTTCCGCCTCCTCGGCGACTGTCTCGGGCTTCGGTGCTTTTTCGACGATGGTTGTTACATCGAGCGCTGCATCTGTCTTTTCGTCAGGGCTCTGTACTCGCTCGACCTTTTCGGCAAACTCCTGAACGGTCTTTCCCAGTTCTTTAGCGGTTTGACGCGCCGA
>DATEKG010000264.1:0-8638 GCA_035277565.1 Pseudolabrys sp. | reverse complement strand
GTCACGGCCGACGAAGGCATCCGCGGTGGGCGCAAGATTCCATTGAAGGCCAATGTCGATGCGGCCTGCGACAAGGCGGGCGGCGTGACGTCGGTCATCGTCGTCAAGCGGACCAACGCCGCAGTCAACATGAAGTCGGGCCGCGACATCTACTACGATGATGCCGCGAAGAATGTTTCGGCTGATTGCCCTTGCGAGGAGATGAACGCGGAAGATCCGCTGTTTATTCTGTATACGTCGGGTTCGACTGGAAAGCCGAAAGGCGTGCTGCACACGACTGCTGGCTACCTGATTTATACGTCGATGACGCATCAGTACGTGTTCGACTATCACGACGGCGACATTTACTGGTGCACCGCCGACGTCGGCTGGGTCACAGGTCACAGCTATGTCGTGTACGGACCGCTCGCGAACGGCGCGATCAGCCTGATGTTCGAGGGCGTGCCGAATTACCCGACGACATCGCGCTTTTGGGAAGTCTGCGACAAGCACGGCGTCAATACTATCTATACCGCGCCGACCGCGATCCGCGCATTGATGCAAGGCGGGGAAGGCCCGGTCAAAAAGACCTCGCGCAAGTCGTTGCGCCTGCTTGGCTCTGTCGGTGAACCGATCAATCCGGAGGCATGGGAGTGGTATCACCGCGTCGTCGGTGACGACCGCTGCCCGATCGTCGACACGTGGTGGCAGACCGAAACCGGCGGCATCATGATCACGCCCTTGCCGGGCGCGACCAGGCTCAAACCCGGCTCGGCAACGCGACCCTTCTTCGGCGTTAAGCCGGAAATCGTCGATGCCGACGGCAAGGCGCTTGAGGGCGCCGGCAGCGGCAATCTCTGCATCACCGACTCATGGCCGGGACAGATGCGCACGGTCTACGGCGATCACGAGCGCTTCGAGCAGACTTACTTCTCGACATACAAAGGCAAGTACTTCACCGGCGACGGCTGTCGCCGCGACGAGGACGGCTACTACTGGATCACAGGTCGCGTCGACGACGTGATCAATGTTGCCGGCCATCGTCTCGGCACTGCCGAAGTCGAAAGCGCCCTGGTCGCTCATGAGAAGGTGTCGGAAGCGGCCGTCGTCGGCTACCCGCACGACATCAAGGGCCAGGGCATCTATGCCTATGTCACGCTGATGGCCGGTGAAAAGCCAAGCGAGGACCTGCGCAAGGAATTGGTACAGTGGGTACGCAAGGAGATCGGCCCGATCGCATCGCCCGACCTCATCCAATTTGCGCCCAGCCTGCCGAAAACACGGTCCGGCAAGATCATGCGCAGGATTCTGCGCAAGATCGCCGAGGACGAATACGGCAATCTCGGCGACACCTCGACGCTGGCCGACCCCGCCGTCGTCGACGACCTGGTCAACAACCGCCAGAACAAAAAGACGGAAAAGGCGCGCGCTTAGGCCGACCATTCGTGTGGGATTGTGAGGCCGGCAAATGCCTGTTTGCCGGCCTCGACACTACTTTTTGAACCATTGCCTGGCGGCGATGCCCCGTTCATTTTTGATTTACGGTATTGCGAGCCCCAGTCCGCGCGGGCGATGCAACATATTACTATGTACGATCAATTCGTGTGAGGGCTGCCCTTCATGATCGCGCTGCGCTCGCGGACCGCGTTTTTGATCGCATTCATGCTCGCTTGCCTGGCGCCGTCCGGTTCGCGCGCCGCGACCCGTGACATTGTCGCATTTTCCGGCTTCGGCCCCGGCACGATCGTAGTGAAGACCAGCCACCGCCGGCTCTATTACGTGATCGACGGGTCCCGCGCCCTTCGCTTCCCGGTCGGGGTTGGCCGCGCCGGCATGACCTGGACCGGTACGGCGCATATCGAGGGCAAATATGTGCGGCCTGCCTGGTCGCCGCCGGAGATGATTCGCCAGGAAAATCCCAATCTGCCGGACGTCATCCCCGGCGGGGCCGCGAACAATCCGATGGGCGACGCCGCGCTTACGCTGCGCGGCGGCGAATACCCGATTCACGGCACAAACCGGCCTGGCTCGATCGGGCGATTCGTCTCCCACGGCTGTATTCGCATGTACAACAGCGATATCCGGGAGCTTTACCGGCTGGTCCACGTCGGTACGACGGTCGTGGTTGAGCAGTAAGGGAAGCATTCGCCGCCCTGCACAGGCCTGTATGTTTTTGACATTTTTTGCCAAAGTTCGCGACGTAGACACAATTTAGCGGCAACTATCCGGATATGGCGCGTCCGCGCACCTCGCCCCAGCCGGAAGTCCCCGGCCTCGCCGCCCGGCGAATCGCCGCCGATATTCTCGACGGCGTTCTGCGGCGCCGGATTCCGCTCGATGAACTCCTGTCGGGCAAGAATGCGCACCCCGGATTGCCGTTGCTTGCCGATCGCGACCGCGCGTTAACGCGCCGCCTCGCGGCAACCGTGCTGCGCCGGCTTGGTACGTTGCGCCATCTGGTGGGAGCCTGTCTCGACAAGGGATTTCCCGGCGATGCGCCACGCGTTGAAACGATTCTTCTGCTTGGCGCCGCTCAGATCCTCTGGCTTGACGTGCCGGATCATGCTGCCGTTGACCTTTCTGTACGGCTCGCGCAGGCCGACCGGCGCGCCGCACGCTATGCGGGTCTCGTCAACGCCGTCTTGCGCCGGGTAGCGCAAAAAAGTGCACCCGCGGCAGCCAATGGCAATGCATGCGATACACCTGACTGGCTGTTCAAACGCTGGAGCAAAACCTATGGCTCGGCGGCGGCGCACCAGATAGCGACGGCGATCGGACATGAACCCGCGCTCGACATCACGGTAAAGGACAACGCGTCGTCCTGGGCCGACAGGCTGCGCGGCCGTGTATTGCCGACAGGAACAGTGCGCACACTCGCGCAGGGCGCAATATCGCTGCTGCCCGGCTTCAATGAAGGCGCCTGGTGGGTTCAGGACGCCGCAGCCGCGCTTCCGGCCAAGCTCTTTGGCGAGGTGGCGGGGATGGCTATAGCGGACCTGTGCGCCGCGCCCGGGGGCAAATCTGCCCAGCTTGCTCTCGCAGGCGCCCATGTGACGGCAGTCGACCGTTCACCGGCGCGCTTGAATCGCCTGCGCGAAAATTTCACGCGTCTTGCGCTGCAGGCGAATACAGTCACCGCCGACGCCCTCGAGTGGCAAGCAGGCCCATTCGACGGCGTACTGCTCGACGCACCCTGCTCCTCCACCGGTACGATACGCCGCCATCCCGACGTCCCCTGGCTCAAAAGCGAAACAGAATTGTCGATGCTCACCTCCCTGCAACAGCGCATGCTCGACCGGGCCGTCGAACTGCTCAAACCCGGCGGGCTCCTGGTCTATTGCGTCTGTTCGCTGGAGCCGGAAGAGGGTGAAGAGCAGATCGCTTCCCTGCTCGCCCGTGACGTCCGTGTGGCCCGTCGTCCGATCACCGCCGTGGATGTTTCTGGCCGTTCTGAATTTGTCACGGCCAGCGGCGATCTGCGCACACTGCCGCTGCAGCTGCCCGACTCAGATCCCCGCTGGGGCGGCCTCGACGGTTTCTATGCCGCACGGCTCGTCCGTGTAGCGGCCTGATCTGCGGGCAGGATTGGCATATTGGCGCGTTACCGACCCTTCGCTATCGTGTCACCTGCGCGCAAGGTTTGGTATGCAAAGCAGGGGACGGGCGCCTTGACGATGCGGATTTCGGTGGCGGAGCGGACCAAACTCTCCGTGCTCATCGGACGCCGCGCATTTCGTAGCCTTGTCAGCCGGCTCAGCGTCCATCCGCTTCTTCGCTGGCGTTTTGTGTCGGCAAAGACAGACCGGCTTGTCATTGCGCCGCAGGATTTACGCACCGCGGATGCCACGCGCGCCAGCGAAATCTACGCGGGACGCTTCGCGTTCGCGGGCAAGGTCGTCATTGCCGACCGCAGATCCCCATTCGAAATGATGCCGCCATCAGAAGAATGGGCGGTAACATTGCTCAGTTTCGTCTGGCTGCGCCACTTGCGCGCGGCAGATTCGGCAATTACTCGCGCCAATGCGCGAGCACTGATCGACGACTGGATCAATCTTCAGGGCGGCTGGCACGCAATCGGGTGGCGATCAGACGTTCTTTCGCGGCGGGTGATCTGTTGGCTCAACCAGGCGCCATTCATCCTGCAGGACGCCGACATACGCTTCTATCGCCGCTTCATCCGCAGTCTCTCGCGGCAGGTGCGCTACCTGCGGCACGCATTGCGTGAATCACGCGATGGCCTGCCGCGCCTGCAAGCGGTGATCGCGCTCACTTACGCGACATTGTGCATGCAGGGCCAATCGGGTCATTTGCGCCCCAATGTGCGTCGGCTGATCGACGAGCTGCGCAGCCAGATTCTTCCGGACGGCGGGCATGTGAGCCGCAACCCCGGAACACTGATCGAACTGTTGGCCGATCTGCTGCCGTTGCGGCAATTGTTTTCCGCACGCCAGTTGCAGCCGCCGCAAGCGCTCAACAATGCCATCGATCGCATCATGCCGATGCTGCGTTTCTTCCGTCACGGCGACGGCAATTTCGCGCAGTTCAACGGCATGGGACCGACGCCGGTCGATCTGCTGGCCACGGTCCTCGCCTATGACGATGCGCGCGGCAGCCCGGTATCCAATGCGCCGCATTCCGGTTACCAGCGCATCGACGCCGGCCAGGCCGCGCTGTTGATGGATACCGGCAAACCGCCGCCGGTCGCATTGAGCCAGGAGGCGCATGCCGG
Source organism: Pseudolabrys sp. (assembly GCA_035277565.1). Classification (GTDB taxonomy): domain Bacteria; phylum Pseudomonadota; class Alphaproteobacteria; order Rhizobiales; family Xanthobacteraceae; genus Pseudolabrys. The sequence continues at coordinate 3,930 of DATEKG010000264.1, read as the reverse complement.
CTGCCTGTCGTTCGAACTGTCATGGAAGCAGCATCGCCTGGTCGTCAATTGTGGCCTGCCTGCAGTGAACCGCGAGAATTGGCGGCAGGTCGCGCGCGCGACGGCCGCGCATTCGACGGCCACGGTCGGTGGCGAGTCCTCCTGCCGTTTTCTCGCGTCGGCTGCGGCCCGGCGGCTTTTGGGCGGCACGACCATTATTGCCGGTCCTCACGACGTGCGCGTCGAGCGTGACTCCGATGGAACCATGCTGCGCGCATCCCATGACGGCTATGCCGCCGGTTACGGCATCATTCATAACCGTGCCATCAGATTGAGCCCGGACGGCGGGGCGCTGGATGGCGAGGACAGTTTTACGCCTGCAGGCGGGATGCCTGCCGCCGATGCGGGAACCGAATTCGCCCTGCGTTTTCATCTTCACCCGGCCATCAAGGCGAGCCGTGTGGCGGATGGCCGGGGCGCGATCCTGCTGCTGCAGGATCGTGAGGTCTGGACCTTTGCCACCATGGGAGACACGGTTGAGATTGAGGAAAGTGTCTTTCTGGCTGGTCCGGACGGCCCCCGCCGCACGGTGCAGATCGTGGTCTATGGCAAGGTCGGTCAGCAGGTCGCGGTACGCTGGAGCTTCCGCCATACGCCGCCGGCCCTTACTGGCCCGCGCGAGGAGAGAGCGCAGGAGCCCGAGTTGCCACTTTAGGCCCCAACCTTGTGGATGCCGCGCCGCGCCGGGGCCTCGGCGAATACACTTTCGCCCGCTTCATGTGCTAGCTCGTGCTTCATGAGCAGCCATCCGCGCCGCATTACCCGCGCCTTGCTGTCGGTATCCGACAAGGCCGGCCTGATCGCATTTGCGACAGAGCTTGCGGGCTTCGGCGTCGAACTCGTCTCCACCGGCGGCACCGCGAAAACGCTCAAGGACGCCGGGCTCCGCGTCATCGATGTCTCCGAGCTGACCGGTTTTCCCGAAATGATGGACGGGCGCGTAAAGACGCTGCATCCGAAAGTTCATGGCGGCCTCCTGGCGGTGCGCGGCAACAAGGATCATGCCGCCGCCATGGAGCAGCATCAGATCAAGCCGATCGATCTCCTGGTCGTGAATCTTTATCCGTTCGAGGCAACCGTCGCGAAAGGCGCTTCCCTCGACAATTGCATCGAAAATATCGATATCGGAGGGCCGGCAATGATCCGCGCCGCCGCCAAAAATCACGGCGATGTCACGGTCGTTGTCGAGCCCGCGGATTATACGAAAGTGCTCGGCGAAATGGCCGCACACAGCGGCATGGTTACATTCGAACTGCGCCAGAAGCTGGCGGCAAAAGCCTATGCTCGAACGGCGGCCTATGACGCCGCAATTTCCAACTGGTTTGCAGCAACGCTGCGTGACGAGGCCCCTGACTATCGCGCCTTCGGCGGCAAGCTGATCGAAGCGCTACGTTACGGCGAGAACCCGCATCAGACAGCGGCCTTCTACCGCGCGCCGGCCGAGCGCTTCGGCGTCGCAACGGCGCGGCAGCTGCAGGGCAAGCAACTTTCATACAATAACATCAACGATACCGATGCCGCATATGAGTGCATCGGCGAATTCGACCCCAACCGCACCGCCGCCTGTGTCATCGTCAAGCACGCCAATCCGTGCGGCGTTGCCGAAGGCGGGAGCCTGCTCGAGGCCTATCGCAAGGCGCTGGCCTGCGATTCGACTTCGGCTTTTGGCGGCATTGTCGCGCTCAATCGCAAGCTTGATGCCGACGCGGCCAAAGCCATCACCGAGATTTTCACCGAGGTTATCATCGCTCCGGACGCAACTGATGAGGCAATAAAAATCGTCGGCGCCAAGAAGAACCTCCGGCTGCTGGTGGCAGGCGGTCTACCTGATCCGCGCGCCGGCGGATTGACGGTGAAGTCAGTGGCCGGCGGACTGCTGGTTCAATCACGAGACAATGCCAGCGTGGACGAAATGCAGCTCAAGACGGTCACCAGGCGCGCGCCGACGCAATCCGAGTTATCGGATCTTCGTTTCGCTTTCCGCGTCGCCAAGCATGTAAAGTCAAATACGATTGTCTATGCCAAAGACAGTGCCACTGTCGGCATCGGCGCCGGCCAGATGAGCCGTGTCGATGCTGCGCGTATTGCCGCACGCAAGGCTGAGGATGCGGCAAAAGAGCAAAAACTCCCGGCACCGCAGACAAGGGGTTCGGTCGTTGCCTCGGATGCCTTTTTTCCCTTCCCGGACGGACTGCTGGTGGCGATCGAGGCCGGTGCGACCGCGGTGATTCAGCCGGGCGGTTCCGTCAACGATCAGAAGGTGATCGAGGCTGCCGATGCCCACGGCATCGCCATGGTGTTCACCGGCGTCCGGCATTTCAGGCACTGAGTGCCCACCTGCAGCGTCATTTATATTCATCCTGGGTCCCTGCTTTCGCAGGGACGAGCGGATAAGTTTCGCGTCCCGGCAAGCACACTCTGCCCGTTCACCCCCGCGAAAGCGGGGGTCCAGGGCCAGCCAGAAAGCCTGAGACATTTACCCTGGGACAAGCTCGGCCATGACCAAACTACTGCCGCGCGAGGTCGCCCAGAAGGCTGGCCGCCACTGACAATTTCGAAAGCGTAAGTCCCGAGCCGGCGATTTGATGAATGGCGGAGCGGATTCGCTCGACCTCGGCCTGCCGCGGGCGCACCCATTCATCGACCGCATCGGCGCCCGCATGGCCGTTCGCAACCATGGCAGCCGTCAGCCGGCGCTCGGCATCACCGATCGAATCAAGCGCGCGGTCGAGCGCGAGACGGTCGAAATAGTCCGCAATCACGATATTGGGGACGGCGCTTGCCACACTGTCGAGCTGAAAGAACGCCTCTGTCGCGAAATAGGTCGCGGTGACTTCACCCACAGGCTTTCGCGCGCGGTCCGCAACGGTCACGATATCAGGCGCGGCCTTGAGTACCGGCAGACTGGCCGCGCGCCGTGCGACAGCCTCCGGCACGCCGGCCTTCTTCAGATCCCCTTCGCGTGCAGTGCGCGCGGCCAAAGCCGGCTTTGACAGCGATTTGTCGAGCGCAGAATCGACCTGCGCGATCCCTTCACGAAAGTGTCCGATGATCTTTTCGAGCCCTTGCGAAAGATCGACATTGCGCAGGAACCAGACCAGGCGGTCGAGCAGGAGATCCTGCACTGCCGCATAGAGGCCGAGCTGAGCTGCGCCGGCAATCCTGTTGTCGAGGCCATCAATCTCGCCGTTCAGCTCGATCAGATCGTAGCTGTTGCGGACGGCCGCGAACGCAGCGGCGATCAACGGCGACAGCGCGCCGGTCTGATCGGCGATACGCACGACCAGTGTCGCGCCGCCGCGATTGATCATTGAATTCGTCAGCTGGGTCGCAATGATCTCTCGGCGCAGCCGATGGGCGTGCAACGCATCGCCATAGCGTTCCGACATCTCCTTCGGAAAATATCGATTGAGCTCACGCCCGAGCCAGGGGTCGTCGGGCACGGCACTGTCGAGCAATTCGCCGTAGAGCGAAAGCTTGGCGTAAGCGAGCAGCACCGCGAGCTCCGGCCGTGTCAGCGCGAGGTTGCGCTTGCGCCGTTCGCCAAGCGTCATGTCGTCCGGCAGGAACTCGACGCCGCGATCGAGCTCACCGCGCTGTTCGAGCGTCTGCATCAGGCGCTGCTGGAAGCCGAGATCCTCCAGGCCGCGCCGCTGCGCGAGCGAGAGCGCCAGCGTCTGCTGATAGTTGTTGCGCAACACGAGGCGCGCGACTTCGTCCGTCATCTCGGCGAGCAGGACGTTGCGCTTGTCCATTGCAAGCGCGCCGGCGCGCACCGGGCCGCTGAGCGCAATCTTGATGTTGACCTCGACGTCGGACGTGTTCACCCCGGCGGAATTGTCGATGGCATCGGTATTCAGCCGGATGCCGCGCTGCGCGGCTTCGACGCGG
>DATEKG010000263.1:0-8727 GCA_035277565.1 Pseudolabrys sp. | reverse complement strand
TGCGGCGGCGACGCCTGGTGCCCCGCCTGCCGCCGCGCCGGGCGCTGCTCCCGCCGCCGGAGCCGCACCGGCCGCCGGTGCAGCACCGGCAAAAACCGACAAGAAGTGAGGAACCGCGTAAGCGTCGTCTTCAACGTTCGCGTAGTCGGGACCATGCATGGCTGCGAAAAGCGGGTTTCGCTTTTCGCAGTTCCTCATGCGCAAACTCTAAAATATCCCCGTTGACGCCATGCAGCTTTTTGTCGGCCTCGGCAATCCCGGCCCAAGACACGCCGGCAACCGCCACAACATCGGCTTTATGGCGGTTCAGGCGATTGCACGTCGCCACGGGTTCTCGCCGTGGCGGCGCCGCTTCCAGGGCGTCGCGGTCGAAGGGACAATCAACCAGGAACGGGTTCTTCTGCTTTTGCCGGGCACGTTCATGAATGAGTCGGGGCGCGCCGTCGTCGAGGCTGCACATTTCTACAAGCTGGAGCCGGCAAACATCGTTGTCTTTCACGATGAAGTCGATTTGCAGCCGGGAAAAGTGAGGGTGAAAGTCGGCGGTAGCGATGCCGGACACAACGGGCTTCGGTCGATCACCGCGCATATCGGTAACGACTACAAGCGTGTTCGCATCGGAATCGGAAAGCCGGAGGTGAAGGAATTGGTGCCGATGCATGTCCTCGGCGATTTCGCCAAAGGCGAATGGGCCTGGGTTGAAGCGTTGTGCGATGTCATTGCCGAGAATTCCGAACTGCTCATCAACGACAGGGATTCCACGTTTCAGAACCGGGTTCATCTCGCCATGGAAGCCAAGGGCTTCAACCAGGAAGACGAGGACCCGCCGAATTCCGAATGAGCATGACAATAACGAGACGATAAATCATGGGATTCAAGTGCGGCATTGTTGGCTTGCCAAACGTCGGCAAGTCGACGCTCTTTAATGCGCTGACGCAGACAGCGGCCGCGCAGGCGGCGAACTATCCGTTCTGTACGATTGAACCGAATGTCGGCGAGATCGCCGTTCCGGATCCGCGGCTTGTCAAGCTTGCCGCGCTCGCCAAATCGGCTGAAATCATCCCGACTCGCATCTCCTTTGTGGACATTGCGGGATTGGTGCGCGGTGCTTCAAAAGGCGAAGGGCTGGGCAATCAGTTTCTTGCGAATATCCGGGAGGTTGACGCAATCATTCACGTTGTGCGCTGCTTTGAAGACACGGATGTCACGCATGTCGAAGGCCGGATCGATCCGATTGCGGATATCGATACGATCGAAACTGAACTGATGCTCGCAGACCTTGAGTCGCTGGAGAAGCGCGTCGATGCCCTCGAAAAGAAAGCAAAAGGCAATGACAAGGAGGCGAAGGAGACGCTCGGCCTTGTCAACCGGGCCTTGACTCTCCTGCGCGACGGAAAACCGGCGCGTCTCATCGAGCGCAAACCGGAAGAAGAAAAGCTGTTCCACTCGCTGGGCCTGCTGACCTCGGCCCCCGTCCTGTATGCCTGCAATGTAGAAGAGGCGTCTGCGGCCACCGGCAATGCCTTCTCGCGCAAGGTCGAGGCTCGCGCGCAGGAAGAAGGGGCCATGTCGGTTGTCATATCGGCAAAGATCGAGGCCGAGATCGCCATGCTGCCGCCCGACGAACGCGCGGATTATCTCGCTGCGGTCGGGTTGAAGGAAACCGGCCTCGATCGTCTGGTGCAGGCCGGTTATGCGCTCCTGCACCTGGTGACCTATTTCACTGCCGGTCCGAAGGAAACGCGGGCATGGACGATCACGCGGGGCACCAGAGCCCCGCAGGCGGCGGGCGTCATCCATACTGATTTCGAAAAGGGCTTCATCCGCGCTGAAACGATCTCCTACGATGACTACGTCGCGTCAGGAGGTGAAGTCGGCGCCAGGGAAGCCGGCAAAATGCGGCTGGAAGGCAAGGACTATGTCGTCGCCGATGGCGACGTTATGCATTTCAGGTTTGCAACCTGATCCTGTTGCGCGCGAGACAATGGCGCGCTCGCCGGGTACAAAAGGGCCCATGTCAGGGCCCATGTCGAGACTGCAGTGGGAGGATTTCGCGCCTGGAACCGTAGCCGTCTACGGTCCGCGTTTGGTCACCCGCGAGGAAATCATCGCATTCGCCGCCGAGTTCGATCCGCAGCCCATGCATCTTGACGAGGCCGCCGCCGGAGCGACGCTGCTCGGCGGACTCGCGGCGTCAGGCTGGCATTCCTGCTGCCTGCTCATGCGCATGATCGCTGACGGTTTCGTCAACAAGACCAGCTCCATGGGAGCCCCGGGCGTCGATGAAGTGTGCTGGTTGAAACCGCTCCGTCCGGGAACGCAGGTGCGGGTGCGCACGACGGTCATCGAGACGCGCACGTCGAAGAGCCGTCCGGATGCCGGCTTCGTCAAATGCCTGTTCGAGATGCTCGACGGGCAGGACAACGTGCTGACCACGCTGACCACCTCACTCATGATCCAGCGGCGTAACGCCGGAGGCCGGTCATGAAATTTTTTGAGGATATTGTTGTCGGGGAACGGGTCCCTGTCGGCCGTCACACCTTCAAGGCCGACGAGATCAAGGCATTTGCTGCACGCTTCGATCCGCAGCCTTTCCATGTGGATGAACAAGCAGCTCGCAATTCGCATTTCGGAGCGCTGGTCGCGTCGGGCTGGCATACCGCTGTCGTCTGGATGCGGTTGATGGTCGCGCAACGCCGCCGCATGGCTGAATCGGCGCGCAGAAACGGCGAGCCGGTCGCAGCCATGGGCCCGGCGCTCGGTTTCCGCGAGCTCAAGTGGCTCAAGCCCGTTTATGCTGACGACACCGTCGAATATGAGAGTGAGGTGGTGGCGGCGCGTATTTCCGAAAGCCGGCCGGGCCTGGGGCTGCTCACCATTCGCTCGACAGGGGTCAACCAACACGGCGACATGGTGATATCCTTCCTCAGCACCACGTTTGTCGAACGCCGGGCGATGAAACAATGACCACTGCGGTTGCTTCCGCCGATACGAAACACGATGAACGCCGCGCCATGGGTGTCGCGTGCGGCGCGCACGCGCTTCACGACGGCTACACCGATCTCATCTACGTTATGCTGCCTGTCTGGCAGGGCGAATTCGGACTCAGCTACGCCGCGCTCGGCTTGATGAAGACGGTGTTTTCGGGTGCGCTCGCGGGATTCCAGATTCCGTCAAGCCTGCTCGCCGAGCGCATTGGTCCGCCGCTTCTCCTGGCGCTCGGCACGGCTCTTGCCGGTATTGGCTATTGCCTTGCCGGGCTCAGCCACGGCGTCACCATGCTGGTTGCAGCGCTTTTTATCGGGGGCCTGGGCGCGAGCACACAGCACCCGCTCGCATCTTCGTTGATTGCTCAGACTTTCGCCGGCGTGCGCTCACGCAAGGCGCTCGGCACGTATAATTTCGCCGGCGATATCGGGAAGATGTCGGTCCCCGCGGCGGCCTCGCTGTTGTTCGTCGTGCTTCCATGGCGGCAGGCCGTGGCGCTGCTCGGCGGCGTCGGCGTGCTCGCGGCAATCGTTATTTTTGTTCTGATGCCGCGTTTGCCGGAAGCCGTTCCGCAAAAAAAAGACGAAGATTCAGCACGCGGCGCGGGTGCCGGCGGTTACGGATTTCCGCTGCTGCTCTCTGTCGGCGTTATCGACAGCGCAACCCGCATGGCCTTCCTCACCTTCCTGCCGTTCGTTCTGACCGCCAAGGGGGCCGCCCTTCCGACGGTCGGCCTGGCGCTGACGCTCGTGTTTGCCGGCGGCGCGACCGGAAAAATCGCCTGCGCATACATAGGTGCGCGCATCGGAACCGTCCCTACCGTGTGGCTGACCGAAGCCGCCACGGCAATCGGCATCGTCGTGCTATTGCCCTTGCCGCTCGAGGCGGCACTGGTCGTCCTGCCGGTACTGGGGATCGCCCTCAATGGCACCTCTTCTGTGCTCTATGGCTCGGTGCCCGACCTTGTCACACCGGAAAAGCGCACCCGTGCTTTTGGCATCTTCTATACGGGCACCATCGGTGCGGGGGCGATATCGCCGGCAATTTACGGTGTGTTGGGCGACGCAGTCGGCGTTCCGATGGCCCTGATCGTCGTCGCGGCGGTCGTGCTGCTGACGCTGCCGCTGACTCTGGCGTTGCGGCCTGCTCTCCTGGCCCGGCCCGTTTGATCCTCAGCGCTCCGGCGTCTCGACCTTGCTCTGCCCAACGACACAGTTCATGCTCCGGAGGTATTCCAGGCAGGCTCGCTGGGCGCAAATTTTACATTCCTGGAATTGGAACGAGCAGTCCGAGGTAGCGATCGATTCTTGAGCGTGACCGGGAACCGATCTCGGCCAGTGCTATTGTTTTCGTATGCCGGGAAAGCGGGACTTCGTCGAACGGATGAGCGCCGAGCAGGCCGCATTGCTGCGGCAGCTCGCATTCGATGCGTATGAGCCTGAAGCATTTTCGCCTGATCTGACGGCGGCTGAAGCCGACCGTCGCATTGAAATGCTCAATGCGAAATTGAAACTGATGGGCGAGCCCCCGCACGTACAGTGAATGAAATCGTGAATTTTCCAGACGGTTGCCGCGGAACCCGCGCGCACGAACGGGCGTTTGCAGGGTTCGTCACGGAATCATGAGGAGGAACTTATGACATATTTTCGCCATGCCGTGATTGCGGCCGGGCTCATTGCCGGAGCGACTGCGGCCAGTGCGCAAACGACAGTGATCACCCGTGAGCCCGTGGAAACGCGCACGGTGGTGACAACCGCGCCTCTGCAACTGACGCCGGTTCAACGGCGTACAGTCTATCGCACGATTGTGCGCGAACCCGTGGAGGCGGCGCGTCCCACCATCGAATATGGTGTCGGATCGCGCATCCCGGAAAGCGTGCAACTTTATTCCGTGCCACAGGAAGTCGCAGTCGAAGTACCATCAATACGTTCGTATAAATATATGGTCGTAAACGGCCGCGTCGTACTGGTTGATCCGGCAACGAGCGAAGTTGTCGCGGAATTAGCCGAATAACAAAGTATCACCGGTTGGTATTTGGCCCGGCAGGTATCTGCCGGGCCATTCTTTTTCGGTACCGCGCGTTTACCTTGACCCGGCCGGGCTGATATGCACGTGCGCGTAAAAGCTGGATTTTCGGCGCTGCAAGGGCCATATTAGGCGACGAGGAGCTACCGATTATGTCGATTATCAACTACCGAGCCCCGTCCGAACTCTTTCCGAGCCGCAGCCGCAAGTCGCGCCGTCCAATTGGATACAAGCGCTTCCCGACGGCGGCGGAGGCAATTCGTTTCGCCATTGAGGAACTGCCGCCCGAATTGCTGCTCGGGGCGTATCTTGAAGTTGAAGAGAAGCGTTTCGACGGCAACGGCATCAGGCAGCTTTACGAGAGCGCCGATTATCCGCTGCCGCGCAAGGCCGCCAAGACTAAGGTCGCAGCCGCCGGTTAATTGGCCTGCAGCGCAGGAATTGTCGCGCCCCGCCCGTCCCGGCGGGGCGTGCGTTTTTGGTCATGCCTCGATGGTGCGCCGCTTGTATTCCGGCCGATTGGCCGCGGCTGCGCCAATGCAACCGCTGCGCCCCCTCGGCAGTTATGGGTGCAGCCGATGGAGGCTCCCCATGAAAAATCCGCAATATCTGAAGGTGGCGGCAGCCGTTGCCGCTGCGCTTGCCTGGTCGTCGATTGCCGCGCCGGCGGCCGCACAAACCGCGACCCAAATCAATCCCGGCTTTGTGCCCGATATCGGGCAGATCAATCCGGGTACGGAGCCGGCGCCGCCGTCGAAATCTAAGGAGGTCATCAAACTGCCCACGCCGGAAGAAGCGCGCGCGGCGCTCATGGCTCCGATCTCCCGGCAGCCATCGACCGGCGACACAGCGTCGTCTACGACGGGCGCCGGCTCATCAGTTGCGCAAACTGAAGGGACGGGCGGGCCGCCGCCGTCCGGACCGATCAGTTCGTTCGGTCAGACCATTCCGTCAAAATTCTCCAAGCGCAACGACACGCTTGATCGCGTGCCGACGATGGCCTGGCCGCTCCGGCTGAGCGACGCGCAGCTCAAGCAGATCTATGATGGTGTGATGGCGGACAAATCGAAGCCGGTGGCCGGAGCCGATATGCTCAAGCCGGCGAGCGAATTGACTCCCGACCAGGCGCTCGACGGAATGCATCCCCTGCCGAAAAGCGTGAACGGCATCGATGGTGTCGAGGGGCTGTATTACATCAAGGCCAAGGACAAAGTATTTCTCGTCGACGGCCCAACGCGCACCGTGGTTGCTGAGATCAATCAGTAGTGATCCGGCCATCGCCGGCTTCCGGGTCGACGATGGCCCCTCGCCGATTCAGCCGGCCGGACGATTATTGGACTTGCTGCCGGGGGCGTTCTTCCATTGCGAGAGACTGTCGCCGATCACTTTCATTGCGGTCATTGCCGCGTGGCTCAGGCTGGCATAACCGGCAATTTCCCGACCGACCCGTTCGCCTTCGCTGCGGAGCATTTCGCGCACGCTCTGCAGTTCGATGATGACCCGATCGATTTCTTCCATTGATGCTCCGGACACACGACGTATCAGCACGTTGAGATTGTCGACAACTGGCTCTGATGCCGGCTGCTCCGCGTCACTGCGGTGTCTACGCAGGAATGCAACATCGCGTCTGACAAACTCACGGATTTCGCCCTCGAATGCGGTCGCCGCTGCCTGTTCGGACTCGTTCTGCCTCTCCGAGAACTTCCGGTTCGGCGCGTACGCCTCCGGACCTGGTTTCTCCGGAACGCTCCTGTCCCCGCCAAGCCACTCCGGTCTGATGGCCGTCATGGTCAACTCCTCATGAAGCGCAAAAGTCCTTTGCGCGGTTTTCCCCAGTAGCAATCCGATTGCCGCACGTGACTGCGGCGGCCGTGGGGCAAACAAGGCCGTATTGGTGAAACAACCGGGCGTCGGTGCACCGGCACCATAGTTATGCACGACTTTTATGAAACCTGGGGAGGTATCCGGCGGCGGCGCTACCAGTTCAGCTTGAATCCGGCAGTAATGCTCTTGTTGCTGGTCGCCTGGCCCAGGTCCGTGACTGCCGTTGTCACATGCAGCGGGCCGTAGAGCTTCTGGTCAGCGCTGAACGAATTGTGAGTCGTCGGATCGTTGCTCGCGGTTGTGACGCCGGCGCCCAGAGTCGTTCCGGTGGGGAGAATATTGAATTTGACAGCTTTCTCGTTGTCATAAACTTGCGGCATCGGGGCCGGGCCCGTTGCGGGCAAGGCCATCAGCGGCAAATCGGACGGTCCTGCGGCCGGCCGGCCAACCGTGTCGGTCACGGAGTACGTATCCTGCACGGTGACGGCGAAGCGCGTGCCGACTGGAATTGACTGTTTAAGCGTGGTGCCGATCTTGCCCTGCTCATTCGTGGGATCGACACGGGCATCGACGCTTCCGACGTAAGGCACGCCAAGCGACGCCCACGCGGTCCCCGTCCCGGTGCCGCTCCGGGTCCCCGGAAACGGATCGATTTCGGCGCCCGGCGCCGTGTTCTGCGCAGGCATATCGGCGCCAACGCTGTTCGACCAATCGGTGTGTAGCGGCTGCTTTACAACGACCGTGGTGGAGCCGTCCGGCTTTCGCGTGTGCGTGACATCCCAGCCCTTTGCGTCGGCGTTGGGAACGCGCAGCGGCTTGTCCGCCTGTGACGAGAGTGTGGCCGGATCAAACATCAGCGCATTGCCGAGCATTGTGCTTTCCTCGGCGGTCAGCGGCGCGGCCTCCTGCTCCTCTTGTGCAATCGCCGGCGATGCGGCGAGCAGCAGAGAACAAGCCACCACCGCGCTACGTGCGCTCGTCTGCATTTTCGGAATCTCCCCTGAGACTGCGAACCCGGTGATTTTGCTAATGCGCGAGCTTCGGCGCAAACCGGTTAAGCATTGGTTGCCTTCTTTCATGGAACTTTGGCAAAGCTGTGGAGGTGCCGGATTAAATTCGGCATTGAGGATTCCCGATCGATCGCCCCCTAGTCGCAGCGAGGAAAGAAAAGATTCATTCCCGTTACCCGGGAATGAAACCGGAACTCCGCTCGGGTATTATTCCATCGGGGGAGGCTGGTGTATCGGAGCAGACCATGCCCGCGCTCATGCCGATCGTGTTGATCGCTTCGCACATGGTTTTGGTGGCGGATGCGATCCCGAAATTCAATGTCGAAAAGACCTGCCAGCCTGCGGCGGCAGCATCCATCCTGCCGGGACGCGGCTCCGGCGATTGTCAACGGGATGAAAAAGAGGCCTACGCCAAGCTCGAGCAGAGCTGGCCGCAATACAATGCCGCGCAGCGGGCCGAGTGCGCCCGTTTTTCTGGCCTGGATTCGTCACCGAGCTATGTTGAGCTGCTGACATGCCTCGAAATGGCGAAGCAGGCAAAGGAATTGCCTGCTGCGTCCAAAAAGGGCACGCCACTCCCGAAGTGAGTCTCAAGGCTTCTTGGCCGGCTGAATGCTGAACGTGCCGCCGGACGAACCCTGCATTTGTGCGAGTTTGTACGCCGAGAGCTGTTTCGGCTTGTCCTTGTCGGCCTTCGGTTTCTTCTTTTCCTTCGTGGAACGCATCTGACCCTTCGCCATGATCGTCTCCTTGAAGTCGGGCGGATGGCGAATCTAGCCCGCGCGGCGGACGGCGCAAGGGGATGCGGGAGGATAGGGGTGCGGCCTCTGCGCCCGCTCTAGGTCTTCGGCGCAGGTCCCGCCGCGGCCTTCATTTTCTG
>DATEKG010000262.1:0-3548 GCA_035277565.1 Pseudolabrys sp. | reverse complement strand
ATGGGATCGCAAGACACCGATGGTGATGCATTGTTTCGCGGGCATCAGCCGATCAACAGCCGCGGCTTATGTCGCTGCCTGCGCGCTGAATCCGAAGCGCGACGAGATGCAGATCGCCTGGGACATCCGCCGCGCCTCGCGAACAGCACAACCGAATGCGCGCATCGTTTCGGTTGCCGACCGGCTGCTCAGGCGCGACGGCCGCATGATCCGCGCAATCGATGCAATCGGGCCGGGTGAAGCGGCAACCGAGGGGCAGCCGTTCAGATTGGATCTCGAGTAAACGCCGGAAGCGTGCTGCTTGAGAGGTCAGTTATTGTCGGCCGTGAGCGATGGTCGCAGGCCGAGCGGATGAGAACTCACCGGCCGCCGTACGCTATGTGCGGCCGTGGCGTGGCCGCCTCCGTGCCGCGTGAACTCGCAATAGGCAAAGCCCAGCCCCGAGATCGAGCCGCGGAAACTGTTTTCGCTCGTCCGTTCAAGATAGAAGCAAGGCTGGATCGGAAGACCGCGAAGTGATGCGCAGACGGACTCTCCTCTCACCTGCAGCGTGTTGGCCGGCAGATGCGCGTAGCGAACCTGTCCTTCGCCCTGGAATTGGACTGAACCGACAACCGATCCGTCGGAATTGACGCGGCCCTGCCCACGCGTGCCCTCGAAACAGGCGTAGCTGAATTGCTTGCCGATCACGAACCGGCGGGCCTCTTCGGCGCTCATCTCCCCGGCCAGGGCCGGCACCGAAGCCAGAAGGCCGACCGCCAATGCAAAACCCCGCACCATCCCCGTACTCCAACTGACGCAACAGCCTACAGCACATCCGGCCACAATTTTAGGCCTAACAGATTATGCACGGCTTTCGTCGATAAATCCTGAACGCGTTTACCCGATTTTGACCACGATCCGGCCACGCACGCCCCCGGACAAGATTTCCGGAGCTACCCCGAACAGTTCTGGAAGCTGTATTTCCCGCGTCATCGTGGCCAGTTTTTGGCGATCAAGATCGGTTTCCAGCCTTTTCCACGCCTCCCTGCGGCGATCTATGGGGCACATCACCGAGTCGATGCCGTAAAGACACACCCCGCGCAAAATGAACGGCGCGACCGAAGCCGGAAGGTCCATGCCTCCGGCAAGGCCGCATGCGGCTACCGCTCCACCGTAGCGCGCCATTGAGAGCAGATTCGCCAGTGTGGTCGACCCGACCGCGTCGACCGCACCCGCCCAGCGTTCCCTTGCGAGCGGCTTGGCCGGCCCCGCCAGTTCCTTGCGATCAACGACCTCCGCAGCTCCAAGGCCTTTCAAATAGGCGGCCTCCTGCGGGCGCCCCGTCACCGCATGAACGGTAAAGCCGCGCCTGGCGAGAATGGCAATCGCCACCGACCCGACACCGCCGGCTGCGCCGGTCACAGCAACCGGCCCGTTTGCGGGTGCCAGGCCGTGGCGTTCCAAGGCCATCACCGCAAGCATGGCCGTGTAGCCGGCGGTGCCGATCGCCATGGCATCTCGCGCGCTCATGGTTTTTGGAAGCGGCACGAGCCAGTCGCCCTTCACCCGCGCCTTCATTGCATAGGCGCCGAGGTGGGTTTCGCCGCAGCCCCAGCCATTGAGGACGACCTTGTCGCCCGGCTTCCATGCGGGACTGGAGGACTGCTCGACAGTGCCGGCAAAATCAATGCCGGCAATCATCGGAAAACGGCGCACGACAGGCGCCTTGCCGGTCAGCGCGAGCCCGTCCTTGTAGTTGAGTGTGGAGTACTCGACGCGGACGGTGACATCACCGTCCATCAGATTGGCTTCGTCGAAATCCGTCAGCGCGGCTTTTGTGCCGGCCTCGGTCTTCTCGATCACGATCGCCTTGAATGCCGTCACGGCCCGCCTCGCAGGTCAGCCCCGGCAATTCATGGCGCGGCTCGCACGCCGACGCAAGCGCTTCAGGCCGGAACCACGGCCGGGCGCACGATCGGCTTTTCCACGATGGGCAGGTTGATGAGCGCCGACATCACGCCGAAAAACACCGAAAGCCACCAGACGGGATTGTAGGAACCATAGGCATCAAACACGTAGCCGCCCAGCAATACGCCGAGGAATCCGCCGACCTGATGGCTGAAGAACGCGAAACCAAACAGCATGGAAAGCCACCGCGTGCCGAACATCATCGCGACGAGCGCCGACGTCGGTGGCACTGTCGAAAGCCATAGCAGTCCGGTGACGGCGCCGAAGATCAGGGTCGCAGCCGGACTCGCAGGCAATGTGATGAAAGCGATAATTGAAAGCGCGCGCGCAAAATAAATGATCGACAATATGTATCGCTTCGGCATGCGATTGCCGAGATAGCCGGACGCTATTGACCCGATGATGTTGAACAACCCGATCGTGGCAAGAGTCCAGCCGCCGACCTCGGCTGATAGTCCGCGATCGATCAGATATGCCGGCAAATGGACCGTGACGAAGGAGAGCTGGAAGCCGCACGTGAAAAAGCCGAGCACGAGCAGAACGTAGCTGCGGTGACCGAATGCTTCGGCAAAGGCCTGCCGTGCCGATTGAGTGGCAGGGTCGACAGTGGTTTTTTGACCGGCCGGCGTCGCCGGCGTCGCAAGTGCGATCGACAGCGGCAGGATCAGCATCGTCGCGCCCGCGAAGATCATGATCGCAGTCTGCCAGCCGAATTTGTCCATCAGCGCCACGCCGATCGGCGAGTAGAGGAACTGGCCGAACGAGCCGGCGGCCGTGCCGGCGCCGAAAGCGAGCGAGCGCCAAGATTCAGGCAGCAGCTTGCCAAACGCGCCGATGACCAGATTGAAGGAACAGCCTGACAGCCCAAGGCCTATAAGCGCGCCTGCGGAAAGGTCGAGCATGCTGGGCGTGGCCGAGTGCGCCATTAGCGCCAATCCGAGCGCGTAGCATATCGCGCCCGCAGCAATCACACGGTTGGCGCCGAACCGGTCGGCAACGCCGCCTGCAAACGGTTGACCAAGACCCCACAGCAAATTCTGGATTGCGATCGCGACCGAAAAGACTTCACGGCCCCAGTGATGCTCCTGCGACATGGGCGTCAGGAAAAATCCGAGCGACGACCGCGGCCCGAAGGCAAGCATTGCAATGAGGCAGCCGCAGATCACCACAACCGCCGGCGTGCGCCATGCCCCGATTGCCGCCGTCTTGCCCGTCGCCGATTGAGCCGACATTTAGAAGTCTCCGGATCGCGTACCGGCGCAACAGGCGACGGCATGGCCGGGGACATATAGAGCCTGGATGGGCCCCGCCCAAACGAATAATAGTGATCCTAGCTATTTGCCCGGCGCATGGCCGGTGCACACGCTTACTTGCGCGTATTTTTGTGTTCAAGCCCCTGTGATCTCAGGTATTCGAGACTGTAGCTGACCGGCCCGGCAGCCTCTTCCCTGGCGGTTTCGATTGCCGTCGTCCTGGGATCCCCCCAGGTTGGTTCATCTGAACCGTCCCCCCAGGCGAGCGGCCGGTAGAAGGCGTGCACGCCGAGCTTGTAGACCTTCTTCATCTCGTTCACCCAGTCCGGGTGAACCCAAAACGCA
>DATEKG010000261.1:0-17823 GCA_035277565.1 Pseudolabrys sp. | reverse complement strand
GAAAGCGCGCCGTGTAGTCGAGAAATTCCTTACGCTCGGGAATCATTTTGAACATCATGCCGTAACGCAGGCCGGACCCGATGACGATATCGGCCGCGGTGAACTGCTCGCCCATCAGATAGGGCCCCTTCGCCACCGCCTTGCTCACGATGTCGAGCACCACATCAAAATCACGCCATCCCAGCGCGGCGGCGCGCGGCGCTTCCTTGCGCGGAAAGGCGCGATCCGTCATCGCGGGCTCGATGACACTCGGTCCGAAAAACATCCATTTGAGATATTCCCCGCGCCGTGGCGTGCCGACGGGGATGTTGAGTTTCTTCGCGGGAAATTCATCGGCCAGATAGGTGCAGATGGCGGCGACCTCGGTGATGATGCTGTCGCCATGCCTGAGCGACGGCACCTTGCCCATGGGATTGATGGCCAGATAGTCTGGCTTGAGATTATCTCCCGCGCTCAGCCGGATCAGCCTGACGTCATATGGCTGACCAATTTCCTCAAGCATCCACAACACGATCGAGGAGCGCGAGGGCGCGGCGTGATAGAGCGTGAGTTCGGCCATGAAGCACCTTTCTGTGAAGAGAACGGCGGAACAGATTTGCTATGCAGGAATTACGCAGGGATCGTGACCATGTCCAATAACGTTCGCGACAATACCGACCGGCACCGGTTCGAACTCGACGCCGACGGCCATGTCGCATTTTCCAACTACAAGCGTGGCGACGGACTGCTCACTATCCTCCATACCGAGGTTCCCAAGGCACTCGAGGGCCGCGGGATCGGGTCGGCTCTCATCAAAGGCGTGCTGGACACGGCACGCGCCCAGGGACTGAAGGTCAACGCCGTTTGTCCCTTCGCCAGGGCCTATGTTGAGCGCCACCCCGAATATGCCGACCTCCGTGCATAGCATGCCCCGCGTTTGTCCCACGTTCGCACGATAGTCGCGTCAGCGACGCGCGAGCGCACCGTTACCGATCTGCGCGACTGGTACAGTGGTATTTATGACAGTCGAAAAATTCATTCAGCCGCGACGGCGCGCGCCGGCGAACCTTGCCCTTTCCATCGCGGCAGAACCCAATCGACAATGACGACGGCCAATCCCGCGGCCAGCACTTTCCAGCCCGGCCTGATTCCGATGTCGAAATCGAACGCGGTTTCAAGCACGCGCAGCGGCGATATGTGGAATGCTAGGCCGAGACCAACGGCCTCGCCTGCAAAGGTGAGCGCGGATGCCACTAGCGAAACCGCAAGCAGGCCCGCGGTCGACAGGTCGTTCTTGCGCCGCTGCCAGGCGAGCAGCCGGTAAAGCATGAGCCAGAGGAAAAGGCCGGCGACAAATGTCGGCACGGTGACATCGGCCTTGGTTTGCTGGAAATAGTGGATCAGCGCCAGCAGCGCGATTCCATAAATCGCCTGGTGCAGCCGCCGCCAACGCATGGCGCCGAGGCGGCGCACCATTGCGTCGGTCGACGTTGCGGCAAGCGTCGCGAGCCCAAGCCAGGCAGTCGCGCCGATGATCAGATAGACGCGGTGAGTGATTTCATGCGCCGCCTTGGCAAGGCTGTAGCTCTGGTCGGCGAAGAACAAGGCAAGGTGGGCGGCGATGTAACAAAACGCGCCAACGCCGAGCATGCGGCGGATCTCGAGAATATTGATATTTCCGTAGCGAAATATGCGCCGAAGCGGTGTCACGGCCAGCGTCACGCCGAGAAAGACCAGCGCCCAAAAGCCCGCACGGTGGATCAGTTCGTTGACCGGGCGCGCGCCATGGGCGATCTCGTTTGCTTCGATCAGCGCTTTCGCCAACGGCAGCAGCAGCGCCGTGAGGACCGTGATCCGCAACGGCGAGAACCGCCCGCGCCGGTCGCGCCAGAGCTTCCAGGATGTTGTCATTCCGCGCGTATCATTTTTTGGTGAGATTGGCGGCCGCCGGGCCCTGGTACCACAGAGTCATGAGGCGTTTCAGCGATTTGGACGCCCGCAGGGACATGACATCGCACATTTTATGCTGAATTTCGCATGCCCGTGCTAGCATTTCCAAACTGCCTTGATTCGTCATGTTGGATCATAAGCTTGCGTGCAAACGTCTTGCCGCAACGGAACAAAATCACGCGGCCAATAATTACGCGCTACGGAGGAGCAGTCGGAAGACCATAGTGACGCTGCGCCGGGGGATATGCATGGAGGCCACCGATGTCGCAAGCTTTGGTACGCTCTTTGCTTGTTCTCTTTCCCGTTCTCTTGCCCGCACTTTTTGCTGTCAATGCTGCATCGGCGCATGACAGCTGGATCAACCGCGGCGCCTTCAAGAATGCGGCGGGTGAATGGTGCTGTGGTGACTACGACTGTAAAAGCTATACGCGTACATCATCGACCGCGACCGGCTGGATGATCGACGGCGAACTGGTGCCGTTCGACGAAGCGATGCCGGTTGCGCCACCCGACGGTCAGCTGACGATATGCAGAAGACCGGACGGAACGCGGCGTTGCGTCTTCGGTCTCAAGCCGGGCCTCTAGATTTCAGACGAATTGTGCGCGCCGCCTTGGTGCGCATTTGAGATTGCATGCGCGCCGCCTAGCTTTTGGGCTCGGCGCAGACATGGCTCATTGTCGCTATGATTGCAGCCGCGCACACCAGAACAAGCGACGCGCCGACACTATCTCCGTCAAGAAGATAAACGGCGCCGGCAAGACCAGCCGCGGTGGCCGCAACCGAAAGCACCCAAAGACCAAAGCAATCGAGCGTGGCGAAAAATTCGCGCTTTTGCGCCCGGACAGTTTCGGCGCTGGATTTCTGTGGGAGCAATACGGGCACGTCAATGCCTCCGATTCCGCTGCTGTCACCCTCCCTTAAGATGTCCATGCCTGCCTTGATCTAACTCAATTTTGATTGCCGAGTTCCCCGTGGCCGGCAATCGGCTCAAAGGCGCGGGAGCGGCCGGCCTCCGGCATCGCGGGACGGCGCTTTCACCCAGGCCTCCCCGTCGAGCACGATTTCGCCGGCAACCGAGCAGGTGCAGGTCAGCCGGGCGCGCAATTTCTCCGGAATAAGCTCGGCCACCAGCACCTTCACCTCGACCGTATCGCCGATCTTCACCGGAGCGCGGAAATTCAGCGTCTGCGAGATGTAGACGGCGCCCGGCCCCGGCAGGCGCGTGCCCAGAACGGCCGAAATCAGGCTCGCCGTATAGAGCCCGTGGGCGATACGGGTGCCGAAAGGGGTCTTTGCGGCAAAATGCTCGGAAAGGTGGATGGGGTTGCGGTCGCCCGTCACCTCGGCAAAGCCGACGACATCGGAGGAATCAATTGTTTTTGTCAGTGTCTCGGTCATTCCGACCGACAGATCTTCAAAATACAGCATCTGCAACGGCAACATTTTATGGCCTTGTGAGTTATTGAACCGGCAGTCGGCAGCGGCGATACGATTTTTGCTCAATGTCTGTGTGCACACCTTCGGGACAGCCTTGGGCGCATTTTTTGCCTGGAAATCGATTTACTCAATGATCCTCATCCGCCTCGCCATCAGCATCTTCGCATTGACACTCGTCGGCCTGGCCTTTTCGCTCAATGCCGCGCAAAGCAGCCAGAGTGGAAACACCGTCGAAGCTCAACTGTTCAGTCAAGGCTAGGCTGCGGCCGGCACAACCGCCACAGCACGCCGATCAGCAGCACATTCACGAGCGCGAAGACCGTCAATACGCCGATGGTCGCATCTGGCCCGCGCGCCTCGATCAACCAGGCGCCGAGCGATGGTGCAAGCGCCTGCACGATCAGGCTCGGAAAGGCGAGCCTGCCCATCAGCCGCGGGAAACTGACCGGTCCGAAGAGAGCGAGCGGAAGCGTGCCGCGCCCGATCCAGGAAATCCCGTAGCCCGCGCCGTAGATAACGATTACCAGAATCAACGCCGGCACCGCGCCATAGAGCATCAGCAGACCTGCGGCCATCAGGCAGCAGGATGCGATCATCGTCCAGATCGGGTGATAGTGGCTGCCGAATATCCGTTCGACGACGCGTGCGCTGACCTGCGCCGGCCCGAACAGGGTGCCGAGGCTGACGGCCACCGCAAAATCGAGCCCCCTCGCCTGCAGGAAAATGAGCAGATGCACGACGACGATCGAGCCGACACCGGCGGCGATCGAGAGAATCGTGGCGAGCAGGAAAAAGACGAGAGTCTCATTTTCAATGCGCGTTTCGGCGACCGCATCCTCTCGACCGACCGCGCCGTCAGTTTGGTTTTTTGCCTGGACGCGCGCGACCACTCTCATCTGCAGCGGCAGCACCAGGAAAAGATGCAGGCCTGCGTAAACGAAACATGCCGCGCGCCATCCTATATGGTCGATCATGAAGGCGCTCAGCGGCCAGCAGATCGTACTGGCAAAGCCGCCGAACAAGGTGAGATTGGTGATGGGTCCGCGCGCCTCGCTGCCATACATGCGGCCGAGCGCGGCAAACACCGCGTCATAAAGCCCGGTGCCCATGCCGGCGCCGATCAGGACCCAGCCAAGGAGATAGACCGTAAGCGCCGGCGCAAGGCCAACGGCAGCAAGTCCGGACGCATAGAAGAGCGAGCTTGCCATCAACACGGACCGGCCGCCATGCGCGCTGATCACGCGGCCGACCTGAGGCGAAACCAATCCCGCGATCAGAAGTCCGATCGAAGTCCCGCCGACGACAAAGCCAAGCGGCCAGCCGGTGTCACGAACGATCGACCCGGCAAATACAGCCGGAAAATAAAATGATGTGCCCCAGGCGAGAATCTGCCCGACGCCGAGCGCCGTGATGACCACGCGACGGTCAAGCGGCCGCGCTTCGGCTGCCGGTTGCAAATGCGGAGCCTTCAGCTGGCCGGGTCCATGCCTTTTGATGTGAGCACCGCAGCCGCGGCCGGTCCGGAGAACGTCTTGAGCAGGGCCGCGGCTGCCGCCTTGTCCTTCGCCGCGGCGCCGATACCCGCCGCATAGGTCGTGGTGTTCTGGATTTCCTTCGGCAGCGGGCCGACCAGGGCCGCGCCTTTCACGGGTATGATTTCGCTGATCTGGTGCAGGCCGAGCTCGGCTTCCCCGCTCACGATCAGGTCGGCGACGTGCCCCCCTTTCTTGAGCTTTGCTTTCGGCCGGATCTGATCGGCAATGCCAAGCCTGACAAGCAGCTTGTCGATATAGATGCCGCTCGAACCGCCGCTGGCCGGGTCGATATAGGCAACCGACTTTGCCGCGAGCAAAGCCTGCTTGAACGCGTCGACCGTGCTGATGTCCGGCCTCGGTGCGCCCTCCTTCACGACCACGCCAACCCCGACGGTCGCAAGACTGGTTTTGCTGCCGTTCGCGATTTTTCCCTCACGGATCAAGTCGTCGATGACCGCCGGCGTGACCACGGCGACATCGAATGCCTCGCCGCCCTCGATGCGTCTTTTCAGGGCGCCGGCCGTGTCGTTGTCGACAATGACCTTGTTGCCGCTTTGCTTTTCGTATTCCGGCACGAGCGCGAGTACGACCTGCTTGAAGGCGCCCGCCGTAAGAACCTTGAGATCGGCCGCAAAGGACGCCGAGGCGAGGCAGAAGCTGATCGCGCCGGCCAGGGCCGCCGCGCGCGCGATATGCAAATTCATGGGTGTTCTCCCCTCAACCGGAATGGCCGATCTCCATGTACGCCGTCTGGATCAGTTCATTTTGCACCGATTCTGCATCGCAATATCGAACTTCGAATCACAGAAGCTCTTTTGCGAGCCCGGAATTGAATTTTTCATTTATTTTCGCCACCTTTAGCTATGCGTTTCGCGCTTAGCTGCAGCGCAACATTAACGCTTTTCATGAAAGCGAACATGTCTATGTTCCCCGTGAATGAAAAGACCCGGCACCGGCCGGAGAAAGAAGGACGTCATGTTTGCTGCCCTTGTCCGCTTCTTCCAGGAATGGAAGCGCTATCACCAGAGCCTGAACGAGCTGTCGCGCCTGGGCGACCGGGAACTCGCCGACATCGGCATCAGCCGCTCGGACATCCAGCGCGTTGCCTGGAACGCCGCCCATCGCAGCTGATCCGGCTTCTGATCTGTGGCCACCAAAACGCCCGCCGGATTGCGCGGGCGTTTCGCTTTTGCGGCCCTAGTCGAGGGACTTCCATCGATCCAACGGCATCACTTCAAGTGCCTTGCCGTACCCGACTGTCCAGGAGTCGACCGACCATTTGACGCCTGTCGCCTTCTCGACAAGCACTGCGGTTGCGTGAGGCGGCCGCCCATCAATGAAATAGCCGCGCGCTTCCGGCTCGTCGACATCGTGGAAGCGCAGCAGCTTCAGCTGATCAAGCACGAGCAGCAGGCTGGTCGTATTGCGGCTGGAGTCGATGCAATCGAACTGCCGGATATCGAACATGTATTTCGCGCCCGCCCGGGCGACGTGATTGGTGGTGCCGGCAGTCGGCCCGACGCGTTTGTCGAACCAGCCTCCCGCGGCAGCGACGGCCTTGCGCTCGGCCGCAGCGGACGAATGGCCGGCTGCCAGGAAGCGCGACAGGGTCGCGCGATCGGCGGCTGTCAGATCGATCTCCGCGCGATATTTGCAGCCGAAGCCGTGACAGACAAAGACCATGCTCGACGTCGGCGGAGTTACCGAATACCCGGCATAGGTCGCATCAACGACGCCCGCCAAGGTGGCGCCCATGGCTGCCAGCGGAACCGCCGCGAGAACAAACAGACCTAACGCAATATAAGCTCTGACATTCCGATGCATCCGTAACCCCTTACCACCGTTGCAGCTTCCCCGCCGTATGCCTATTGATCATCGGATGACATCGGCACGAACACAAGCTGTCCATGTTGTCGGCGGCGGTCTCGCGGGTTCGGAAGCGGCCTGGCAGGTCGCGCAACGCGGCCTACCGGTCGTGCTTCACGAGATGCGTCCGCTGGTGTCGACGGCCGCGCACAAGACAGACGGTTTTGCCGAGCTTGTCTGTTCAAATTCATTCCGCTCCGACGACGCCGAACACAATGCGGTCGGCCTGCTGCACGAAGAGATGCGCCGTCTCGGCTCGCTCGTCATGCGCGCCGCCGACGCCAATCAGGTGCCCGCAGGCGGCGCGCTGGCCGTCGATCGCGACGGATTCTCTGCGGCCGTGTCGGCTGCACTCGGCGCTCATCCTTTGATCGAAATCACGCGCGAGGAAATCACCCTGCCCGATGCGAATTGGGACAACGTCATCATCGCCACGGGTCCGCTGACATCGCCGGCGCTCGCCCGCACCATCGCCTCGCTCACCGGCGAGCAGCAGTTGGCGTTTTTCGACGCCATCGCGCCGATCGTGCATCGCGAGAGTATCGATCTGTCGCAGGCATGGTTTCAGTCGCGCTACGACAAGGCGGGTCCCGGCGGCTCGGGCGCCGACTACGTCAACTGTCCGCTGTCGCGGCAAGAGTACGAAGCCTTTGTCGCCGCATTGCTCGCCGGCAACAAGACGTCATTCCACGAATGGGAGACGTCCACCCCCTATTTTGACGGTTGCCTGCCGATCGAGGTGATGGCCGAACGCGGCCTCGAGACCCTGCGTCACGGCCCCATGAAGCCTTTCGGCCTGACCAATCCACACACGCCTGGCCTCAAGCCTTATGCCGTCGTGCAGCTCCGCCAGGACAACAAGCTCGGCACGCTGTTCAACATGGTCGGCTTCCAGACCAAGCTCAAACACGGAGAGCAGGTGCGGATTTTCCGCTCCATTCCAGGGCTGCAGGCGGCGGAATTTGCAAGGCTTGGCGGCCTGCATCGCAACACCTTTCTCAACGCCCCGAAACTGCTCGATGACACCTTGCGCCTGAAAGTACGGCCGCAATGGCGCTTTGCCGGTCAGATCACCGGCTGCGAAGGCTATGTAGAATCGGCCGGCGTCGGACTGCTCGCCGGACGCTTTGCGGCGGCCGCACACAGGAACGAGACCATAACGCTCCCGCCGCAGACAACCGCGCTCGGCGCGCTTCTTGCGCACGTTACGGGCGGGCATATCGACACCATCGACGCAGGGCCGTCTTCGTTCCAGCCCATGAACGTCAATTTCGGCTTATTCCCGCCCCTGACCGAGCCGCCCGCCCAGGCGCCGGCCCAATCGCCGACCCATGATCGCCACAGCAAGCTCGGCCGCTCGGCCGCCAAGGCACTCGCACGCAAGGCCGCACTGACGCAGCGCGCGCTTGCCGATCTCGACCGCTGGATCGCAGACGCGGAAATCACCGTCGCGGCCGAATAGTCACGTCGACGCCCGTTCTACGAAACGCGCTGATCCCGAAGTGCCGATATGATGACAAATGCCGGATTAAGATTTTCGCAAGGCTTTTGGCTGAATCGTATTTCAAGTTCGCCCTGCTCATCAGGTACGGATTTATGGCAAATTCCTATTCGCAATTGTTGCCGCTTTTGGCGGCGATTGCCTTGTTCTCGCCCGTCGCGGCAAGCGTCTGTGCCGTAGCCTTGTACGCCCGGCATTCGAACCCGCAAAAGCGTATCTGTCTTGTTGCGTATGTTCTGGTGCTGCTCGTTTGTGCCATAGTCGCTTTTTTTGTCGGCCTGCAATACGGAATCGCCTGGGCGTGTTCCTCCCGCTCGGCCGGAAATCTTTGCGGTCTCGCAGGTTTTTTCATCGTCGGTCCTGCTGCCTCGGCTTTCGCAATTTTGTTCGCTGCAGCACTGATGACGCTTTCACCGCGTGCTTGATTCAATAGTTCGACCGGTTCGCGCCCGCGGCTATTGGCAATGCGCGGGCAGTCGCGCGCGCCGCACGCGCCATCCTTGGATCGCCAAACCGTCCGTCGGCGGAAAATCGGAAGCTGTTTGGAAGCGCGTTGACTGAACGTCCTGGGACGCCCGCTTAACCGCCGGCGCAAGAAGGCGACATGAATTCCGTCCCTTGACGTAAGCTGACATTGAGTCCCCTAATATTCCCGGCAGGCTGACGCAAATGCGGCATTGATCCCGGCAGAAGCTCGCCAGTTGGGGAGAGTAGTGTCCAGCAGTCCAGATGTAAGATCCAATGGTCATAGTGACCACGCCGAGCTCGTGGCTCGGCACTGGCGATCCTGGGGCGGTGTTGTAGCCGCTGGTGCCTTCGTCGGGGCCGGTGCGTTGATATTCGATGCGATGACGCCGGAGACAGTCTCGGTCGGCATTTTCTACGTGGGTCTGGTGCTGATAGGCTTCTGGCTTCCCCAGCCGAAGGCGACGCTCGCTCTAGCATTGCTCGCGACGCTTCTAATCGTCGTGGGGAGTTGGATAACGATCCCCGACAATACACCGGCATGGGTAGCGGTACTGAACCGTACCTTCAGTATCGGCACAGTTTGGATGACTGCGATTTTCGTGTGGCGCACTCGCGTTCTTGAACAAAAACTGGAAGCACAGGTCGATATCACTGAGGCCCTATCCTTCGAGATGAACCACCGTATCGGAAATCACCTGCAACTCGTCGCTTCGTTTTTGGGGCTGCAAGCCGACAGGAGTTCCAGCGATGAGGTACGTCAAGCACTAAAACGTGCAGGCGCGCGCGTAATGACGATTGGGAAGATTCATCGAATGTTATCACATTCGACATCGCACAAGATTGACTCAGAAACCTTCATCGCCGAGCTTATCGATGAGGTGCGTTCAGCTCTGCTTGACCCGGACAATATTGTGATCACAGTTCAAGCTGACTCCGTCATGCTCAGTCCGACCAAGGCGACCGCCCTCGGTGCCTTGTTGCTCGAAACCATCAACAATGCGCTTAAACACGCTTTCCCGGACGGGATGAGTGGAAAGCTGTCCGTGAGTTTTACCGTCTCGAATAAAAAGTGCACAATTGAACTTAGAGATGATGGCGTTGGAATTGAGCATGCGCAAACACATTGGGGGTTTGGTACTCAAAATTTAACGGACCTTGCTCACCTTATGGGAGGGTCGATAACATGCCACCCCGCATGCGAATCAAAGACGCGCCCGGGGACGGTATGGCGGGTCGTGATCCCCGTATGACTTGCGCCGAGGAATCTCCGACAGGCCGAACGACTGACGAACTTGAGGTGCAATTCGTCGTCGCAAAACAGGTTTTGTTCCAGAGTTTCATCCCATATTCGGCTCCATCCTTGCCGAACGGCCGGATGTAAATATTGCCAACGATATTGAAGGCCATGAACCTCACCTGTCGGTGATCTGGAGTCCGGCAGCAGCATAAAAGCCGGGAACGGGCAATTCTTGGGCAATCCCTTGGACGAAACGCTTGTTTGCGTCGGACTCCAAGTCGAACGTCCAGAGGGCACGCGGGAATAAGGCCAACCGCCTCGTCGCCTAAACTCTTGAGCAATGCACCGTCCGCCGGTCCTGACGCCGGCCGCATTGGCTCCCGTAGATGCGACAAATCGGCACCGCCGAGCCTCGCCTTGAAACTCTACGAACCAAATCACGTTGTTCCGAACGACACGGGTGCAAAAGCAAAATGCACCCCCATCTAGGATTACGATCCTACACAAAATTTGAATAGGAGAAACGCCATGTTCAAACGGCGGGATGTCACACGCCTAGCAGCGACGGTCGGTACCGTTGCTTTTTTTGCAAGCACAGGCGCGCTTGCAGCGCAATCGTCGAACGAACCAAACTCAAGCGTAAAACCTGCAGCGATCCAATACCCGGCGAAATTCGGATCGCTGACGTTCCCAAAGAAATTTCCGGATGGAACGACGATTTCAATTACGCAGTGGAGCCATTTCGTACCCCGATACGACAAATGGTTTGACGCCTATGCCCAAAAGTGGGGCGAGGCGAACAATGTCAAAGTGAACGTGCAACACATCAGTTATGCCGATCTCAATTCAACGCTTGCCGCCGCCATCGCTGCGAAAAGCGGTCCGACAATCGTCCAGATGAATGCAACTCCCGCTGCCTTTATTCAGGGCTTGCAGCCCTTGAATGACGTCAATCAGGCGGCGGAAGCTGCCTATGGAAAAGGCGTCGCGCCCTGTGCTCACCAGACCTATCTCCCCATTAAAAAGGAATGGTACGCCTATTGCGTGGGCTGGGTCGTCGATCCCGGCGATTACCGCAAGTCCTTGTGGAACGCAGCCGGCTATCCGCAAGGTCCGGTCAACTACGACGATCTCCTTAAAGGAGGTCAGAAGATCTACCAAAAAACCGGGATTCCGGTCGGCGTCGGAATGTCACCGGAGATCGACTCGGAGTTCTATGCCCGTTCCCTGATCTGGTCGTTTGGCGGCAAGGTGCAGGATGCCTGCGGCAACATAACACTCGACTCTCCAGCGGTGCTTGATGCGGTGAAATATCAAGCCAAGCTTTTCAACACTGCCGAGACACCAGAGGTGTTTTCCTGGAACGCCGCATCGAACAATCAGGCATTTGTGTCGGGCCGCGCCTCATATATCCAGAATTCGATTTCGTTTTATCGAACGGCGTTGAAGTCCAATCCGAAAAACGCCGATGACACAGGCTTTCGGCCAGGCCTGAAGGGCCCGACCGGAGAGACACATCAAACCGCGCATGTCTGGTTCATCTACGTCCTTCCAAAATATGTCACCGACAAGGACCAGATCGCAGCCGCGAAGAAATTCATGCTGGATCTTACTGCGAACTACAGTAGCGATACCTACTACAGTGAACTCTACGATTTCCCGGCTTTTCCACCGACCGTTCCGCAACTGACACAAAAGAATGGCTGGATCGATCACGATCCGTGGGGTTCAAACCCGCCCGACAAGCTCTCTGTGCTCAGGGATGCGCTCAACTGGACCGCCTGGCTCGGCTATCCCGGCTACGCCAATCCTGCCACAAGCGAAATCTACAACACGTTCCTGCTCTCTACGATGATGGCGCAGGCAGCGCGGGGAGAGAAAACTCCGGAACAGGCTGTCAAGGACACCGCGAAGCAGATGCAGCAGATCACGGATAAATGGAAGAAGCTCGGCTACGTCGGGTGCAGCGGTCAATCTTCGGCGAGCAAAGACTAGCGCGAGTGACAAACCGTGGCTGTGCTGGAAATCAGAGGGCTCACGAAACAGTTCGGTAGTTTCTGGGCCCTCAAAGGCATCGATTTTGCGACGCGCGCCGGAGAATTTCTGACGATTGTCGGGCCGTCCGGCTGCGGCAAGACAACCCTGATGCGTTTGATCGCCGGGCTTGAAAAGCCGACGGCGGGCAATGTGGTCCTTGACAGCAGAATAATCACGCCGCTGCCGCCACGCGCCCGAAACATTGCCATGGTCTTTCAAAGTTATGCGCTCTATCCGCACATGTCGGTGGCCGCCAACATCGCGTTTCCCCTCAAGGCACGCGGTATCGCACGGCCGGAAAGGGAACGGCTCGTCCATTGGGCCGCAGGCATACTCGGTGTTGAAGCCCTGCTTGAGCGCCGCCCGGCACGCCTCTCCGGCGGAGAGAAACAGAAGGTGGCACTCGCTCGGGCAATGGTCCGCAAACCCGCGCTTTTCATCTTCGACGAGCCGCTTAGCTCCCTTGACGCCCAGGTGCGGGCCCTGGCGCGCGCTGAACTGCGCCAGTTGCACGATCGTACCGGCGTGACGACTGTTTACGTCACTCACGATCAGATTGAGGCCGTAGGACTCGGCGACCGCGTCGCAGTGATGCAGGCCGGTGCCCTGCGCCAGATCGGCCCGCCGCAGGAACTTTATGATCAACCGGCGAACACATTCGTTGCTGGATTTATCGGCACGCCACCGATGAATCTTATGGAGCACGACGGCACCATCGTCGGCTTTCGTCCCGAACACGCTGTGCCACGCGCCGCTGTTCCAGGATTAGAGGACGTTGCCATATTGCGAGTGCATGTTGCCCGAATTGAATTTCTGGGCTCCGAGTGGCTCGTCTACGGCAGCATGGATAAGGCGTTTGGCAACGCCAAGGTGCTTTGCAAGCTGCGGCAGGAAATGATCGGCAAGGTGACGATCGGTGAAACGCAGGAATTTGCAGTGTCGCGTAGCCGGTTGCGTTTTTTTAGCAAGGAAACAGGCATGCGTGCGGCTCCCGCACCTGTTTAGGAGCGGTCGGCGGGCCGTCATCGTGCTCGCATGCGAGGTGGAGAACAGGTCAGCAGCGAGGATGTGCCAGCGTGAGAAATGAGGGATATCCCGGCTCCGGAGCAGCGGGAGGCCACAAAGCGCCACCGCAGCGGGTGGAGCGCGTTGCGCTTGTCGACCGCGACGGAGCGGTCGGAGCCATCATGTTGGCGCCCGCTGTGATCTATGTTTTGGCGCTGGTTGCCGTGCCGTTTCTCCTCGCCATCGCGCTCAGCTTGAGCAATGCAACAGTCGGAAATCCCAGCATTCACCAGTTCGTGGGGCTTGAAAACTTCATCAGCGTCGTTCACGAAGCCGCATTCATATTTGCGTTGCGCAACAGCATTATCATTACGGTAGCCACGCTTGTGCTCCTTACGGTCCTGACAATCTTTCAGGTGGAATTGCTCGCCCGCGACTTTCCCGGAAAAAAAATCGTCCAGATCTTGTTTATTCTTCCCTGGGCAATGCCGGTGGCGCTTGCCGTCGTCGGCTGGCTCTGGCTGCTCGACTCCGAGTTCAGCCCGATCGACTGGATACTTCGCGCCGTCGGCCTGCTCGGTCCTGGCACTGTGCTCGGCCCAGCCAACAATCTGTACTATCTCGGTCGTGAATGGCTCGGGCTTGGGGCTGTCGTGGTCATCAATGTCTGGCGCACGCTTCCGCTCTCAACCATCATCGTGTTGGCAGGCCGAACCGCTATTCCGCATGAGCTGTTCGAACAGGCCCAGCTCGACGGCGCCGGCTACTTCCGCACGCTGTTTCAGATCACCTTACCGGCGTTGGGAATCCTGCTCATCGTCGCCATTTTATTTACCGTCTTGATCATTTTCGGCGACATGACCGTGGTCGCCCTGACGACCCGCGGCGGGCCCGGCTATACGACTCAAATTCTTCCTTACTGGGCTTATCTCAAAGGCATTCAGGGCGGCGCGTTGAGCCAGGGTGCTGCAATCGCGCTCTTTTTGTTTCCGGTTCTACTCGTTGTCGCGATTTTGGCGCTACGGATGGCCTATCGAAGGGAGGAATAAGAAGAATGTGTCAATCACGCATTCTCCGTACGACCGGTTTCTGTGGAGCACTCGTGCTGTTCAGTGTGTTCGCCGTCTTCCCGATATTGTGGATGGTGATCACCGCCTTCAAGCAGAACACCGATCTGTACAATCCGATCAACAATCCCTTTCTGTTCAATCTTCCTCCGACACTGAGTCATATCGGCTTCCTGTTCACGCAGACGAACTATCCAATTTTTCTCTGGAATTCATTGTTTATAGGAGTGGTCGTCGTCGCCATCACCCTCGTGCTTGCCGTGCCTGCGGCGTACAGCCTGGCACGACTGATGGGGCACTGGGGCGAACATTCGAGCATTGCGATCTTTCTTGTTTATCTCATTCCACCGACCCTTCTTTTTATCCCGCTTTACGAGATCGTAACGGAGCTTGGGGCTGCAAACACGGTGTGGTCGCTGATTCTGGTTTACCCGACAATTACAATTCCATTCTGCACCTGGCTCCTGCTTAGTTTCTTTCGTTCGATTCCGCGAGAGGTCGAGGAAGCGGCTTTGACCGACGGCTGGAGCCGGATTGGTGTTTTCTTCCGGGTGGCGCTACCGCTCGCAATCCCGGGCATCACAACCTGTATCGTCTTTGCGTTTGCCCTGTCGCTCAGTGATTATATTTACGCGGCAGTATTCGTTAGTACGAGTTCCAGCCGTACGGTCAGCGCCGGAGTGCCGACCGAATTGATCCGTGGCGATATCTATTATTGGCAGGCTCTCATGGCGGCTGCTGCGATCGTCGGAATTCCGCTCGCCGTCATCTACGGCATGTTGTTCGATTGGCTGGTCCGAGGTTTCCAGGTTGAGCTTCCGCGCTCACAAAACAGTTGACCCAATGGATAGTCCGGCCGGTGAGCGAAGCGGATATTCCAATCCGACGCGATTGCCGCTTTATTTCGTAATCATGCGTCTGGCTGATGGCGGCGTTTCGCCAGGCGCTGCCGGCGAGATGGCGAAAGTGAGCCACGCGTTCCAACCGTCGGGTCTGTTCTGCGCGCCAAATTCCCCATAGCCCTTGAGATTGATATAGCCCTGCCATTCTTTGCTGATTGGAAAGACATAGCCGATCTGCGGTCTGATGCCGGCGACGCGCGATTCAAAACAACCGACACGGTCACCTGAGCCGCTGTCACAGGACAGTTGATCGTAAAAATAGCCTACGAGCCTATGAAGAAAGCGTTCGACGCGAACCTCTGATTCCGGCGGGCGCACCATTGAACCATGTGCCGGCGAGAAAGACGTAGCCGGTGGCAAAGCCTCTATGTCTGCTTGCGCCGACTTGGCTAACTAGTTGGCGGAAGGGGTCTTCAGCGGCGGAAGAGGCTGCGGCGGCGGAATGTCGACGACGGCAACCGTGGGCCTGAAGTTCGGATCACGCACCGCAATCTGACCCTGGCGGGAGAAGTCGATCGACTCGCCGAGGATGCGCGCCGCTTCCTGCGGCGCATGGAAGCCGGCCGAGTTCTCCGCTTCGACAAAATCCAGGTAGAACTGCGCCCGACGCTGCAAATAGAGCGCTGTCTTGAGATCAGCGTCCGATTTTCCAGCCGCCCTTGCAGCCTTCAGATCGTCAATGAGGCCCATGAGGGCGGTCATCGCGTTCTGGCGCAGCCTCCAGTGCCGGTCTTGGATCCCCTCGACTCGATCTTTGAGTTCCTGTTCGGTGATTTTGGAATCGTGCCGCTGGTGACAGCCGAGGCAAGCATTTTTGACGTTGAGCATCGGACTGCGCACCCAGTGATCACTTACCGTGGAGCCCTTGTAGTGCACCTGTGGCATGTGGCAGTCGGAACACGTGACGCCCGAGCGCGCGTGCACACCCTGACTCCAGAGTTCAAATTCAGGATGCTGCGCCTTGAGCGCGGGCGCGCCCGTGTCCTTATGGGTCCAGTCGCGGAATCCGATTTCATCGTAGTACGCCTGAATGTTTTCTACCTTCAGGCCTTTCGCCCATGGAAACACCAACCGACGCTCGGCACCTTTGAAATAATACTCTACGTGGCACTGGCCGCAGACATAGGCGCGCATCTCCTGGTGTGTCGCCTGTTTATTGACGTCATAGTCCTTGATCCCCTGCGAAGCCTTGAACGCCTTGATGCCCTCAATGAACGCGGGTTTGGTGACGCGCAGGGCCAACGTTTGTGAATCATGGCAGTCAATGCGGGCAACCGGATGTTTCACCAGCTTCACTGCGTCCGCATAGGGCATCTGGTTGACCTTTTCGAAGCCCTGATGATGTCGCCTTCCCCCAACTTCTTGTACGCAACGTAACTTGAGGCATGGCAGTTCATGCACGCACCCGGCTGCGCGGCGACCACCTGCCGTCTGGTGTATGTCTGATCCTCCAGCATGTAGGCATGGCCGCGCTCCTCGCGGAAATCCGTCGCAAAAGCATAACCCTGCCACATGGCCTTGAGCCCGGGATCCTCCTCGACCTTTGATTGGGAAACGATGCTACGCGGGTCACCCTTCGTCGGAGAGTGCGGCAATGCTTCGCTGCCGCCGTACTTGGTGCGCGTCATATCGACGGTCTTGAGATAGAGCTCGTATTGATGCGGGAAAACCTTACCCCACACCGCCGGGTCGTCGACATCGTCGTTTATTGGATAATCGTTATTCGCGCCGGTCTTCTGCTCTCCGGCGGATTTTTCTTCGCCACCTTGGCCTTGGCCCATTGCGGACGCGGTCTTTTCTTCCGTAGCCTGTCGTAGCACTATGCGTCTTCATCAGTTGTAAGCGTTGCCACTATCGGAGGGCGAAATGCGACCTGCAATCAAAACTGGGATCGTGACAACTGCGGTAGGCTCAGCAATCGTATTTTTTTAACGCTCGCGATGACGTCAATGCTGACGACAGCACAGGCAACGCCTCAGCTGGCAAAAGGCAAGCCCTGCGGTACGTGCCACTCCGGCACACCGCCAACGAAGTCCAATGTGAAAAAATAACTAATTTTGTCCGCGTAGCGACTTTTGGTCACCTCCAGCGCTTGGCGGCAAGAATGCCGAATCAGCCGCCGAGCCGCTGCAAGGATTTCGAAGCGCGCCAGATTTGCCATTGCCGGCGCCAGCGCGGCACTTCGGGCGGATGAAACGGGTCGTAGTCGGCGCGCTCAAGCGACCGCGACCACGGCGGCAACGGCGGCACTTGGCGCCGTGCCTGCGCAAGGATATCTGCCGACACGTAAAGTTGCTGCCGTGCGCTATCGCGCGTCAATTGCGCCCGACGTCCGACCGACAGCCCCGTCGTGCCACAGCCGGGAGCGGTGACCACTCCGGCCAGCGCGTGGCCCGGGGTGGCGCGCACGTTTTGAACGCGCTGAGCCGGCAGCGGCGATCCGATCGGGATTACCCGCCACCCATAAAAAAGCTCTCCTCGACAATCCTGCCATTCCGGACCGTGTAAAGCCCGACCTCATCGAGGCGGATGCGTTTCTGGCCCTTTGGCGTGACATCCGACTTGAAGCGAACGACGAATTGATCCCCGTGCACATAAGGGCCTTCGACCTTGAGATCATGAACTTTGTGGTTCGCGTTCCACCATTCGGTCTTTCCTTCCACAGCCTTGCGTCCCTTGAGTTCTGCCATATCGCCAGTCATCGGCTCACGGCTCACGATGTCGTCGGACCAGAACTTCTTACCGGCGGCCTCTAGTTCGCCCTTGGCACACATGTCGGTGAAAGCTCTTGCCAGCTCTTGCGTATTCATGACGGCAAATCCTTTTCTGCGCCCCGCC